>JAYRHW010000168.1:0-33191 GCA_041907145.1 Bdellovibrionota bacterium | reverse complement strand
AAGGATTTCGGGGTAATAATTCTTGCCCGCATAAAACAGGGGCATTTTTGTTTTCTGGCGCAGAGGGTATGAGCAGCTTTCCCAGAGCGGTGTTACAGGCGGGTGCCCAAGAATTTGGAGTGCATCTATCTGAAGCGCAACTTAATCAATTTGAGCGCTACGCTGCGCTCCTCGCCGCATGGAACGAACGAATGAACCTCACCCGCATACCCGCGGAGCAGACGGCAACTCATCATTTCTTGGATTCCTTGAGCATAGCTTCAGTTTGCCACCCGTCTGGGAGATTGCTCGATGTAGGCACCGGTGCCGGATTTCCCGGTGTGGCGCTTAAAATTGCATATCCAGAGCTTAGCCTGTCGGTCCTCGATTCCGTCAAGAAAAAGCTGTCATTCATCGAAGCAGTAAGCCAAGAATTAAAACTTTCAGTGCATTGCATCGGCGAACGCGCCGAAGTGGCCGCGCACGATCCAAGTCATCGCGCCGGCTATGACTTTGTCACCTCCCGCGCTGTGGCGGAGCTATCGCAGCTTGCGAGCTGGACGCTGCCTTTTGCTAAGCTGGGAGGGCGCTGCGTCGCTATGAAGGGCCCTGGAGCCCAAACTGAATTAGCAGCCGCCGAAGCAGCCATTCAAGCCCTCGGAGGCCGAATTGCAGCGGTCAAATCGGTTAATATTCCCGCTACCAATTTGACCCACAGCCTTATTATAATCGACAAAATTTCCGAAACACCCGCTGCACTACCCAAGCGCGGGAATGTAAAGAAGCGATAGTACATAAGGACCTTGAATGATTCAGCGGCGCGCCAAAACCCCTCTGTTTGCCATGCTTCAAAAGTGTATGCGCGAAGCGCAGGCGCTCAATGCGCGACAAATGCCGCGACGTGACTTCTTGCGCGGAGTCGCTGCGGGTGGAGCCGCACTTGCGGCCACTCCCCTGTTGCAAGCATGCAGTTCCTCCGTTGAGCACGATTTCTCTCAAACGCCGCGCATTGCAGTCGTCGGGGCAGGCCTTGCTGGATTGACGGCTGCGCATTACCTCAAGAAATCGGGGCTTCACGCAGATATTTACGATGCCAACAGCCGCGCTGGCGGCCGCTGCTACACTGCTTCTGGGCTGATGGGACCTGGGCTTACGACTGAACTTGGTGGCGAGTTTTTGGATACCATCCATGAAGACATTCTCGCACTCGTTGGAGAATTTGGATTGGAGCTCTTCGACTACCGCAGTCCACCGGAGTCCAACTTCACGGAGGCATTCTTCTTCGACGGAGAGCTCCGTTATCAGGCCAATGTAGTTTCCGAGTTCCGACTACTCGCTCCTATTATCGAGCGGGATATGATTTCGTTGGAGGATGAGGGCCCGGCTGGAACTGCTGCATTTGAGGCCCTCGATGCCCTGTCGATTAGCGCCTATTTCGATTCTATCGGCGCGTCTGGCTGGATACGGTCCCTGCTCGAAGTCGCCTACTGCACTGAGTATGGGCTCGAAGTGGATAACCAGTCGTCTTTAAATCTGCTCTACCTTATCTCAGCGGACACCAGCGGGGGGCGCTTTGAAGTATTCGGCGAAAGTGATGAGCGCTTTAAAGTGCGCGGAGGAAACGAGCTCATTGCCCGCAGCCTGGCCGATGGACTCCAGGATCAAATTAAACTCGACTATCGATTGGAACGCCTGAGCATGTCAGGAGAGTCGTACGTGCTGGACTTCCAAGTGGGCGGCTCAGCGCGCAGCTTCGAAGCAGATTTTGTCATTATGGCTATCCCCTTCTCAACTTTACGCTCAGTGGACTTAGCGCTTGAACTGCCGCCTGAAAAGCTCACGGCAATTCGTGAACTGGGATACGGGACGAATTCGAAGTTGTTCCTGGGTTTTTCCTCCCGCGTTTGGCGGAACGGCAACCTGTCAGGAAACTTCTTCGCCGACCTTGGATCTCAAAGCGGTTGGGATAATTCCCGATCGCAGCCTGGTTCGCGCGGCAGCATCACGATCTACTCGGGGGGAAACATCGGCGCGGATGCCGATAAGCGCTCGATTGCCGATGCCGCTCGAAGTTCCGTACGAGACTTAGAGCGCTTCATGCCTGGGGCTATGCGCACCTTTACCGGCGAAGCTCACCGCTTTCATTGGCCGACAAATCCCTTCACGCTTGGCAGTTACGCCGCCTACAAGGTCGGGCAATGGACCGGCATTTCCGGAAACGAAATAACTCCGGTGGGAAGGCTTTTATTTGCGGGCGAGCACTGCAGTGTTGATTTCCAAGGATACCTGAATGGCGCCGTCCAGACCGGGCGTATGGCAAGCGAGGAACTCATCGCCCAGCTTACCCGGAGCCAAAGACCGGCTGCCCTTAGGCGGCTGCCGCCGGCTCTCAACTAGAGCCTGCTAAATTTTCTTAAAAAGCATCTTTAGCGACTCTTCGCTTCTCCCGATACCTCTACAGACGGGATGGCTCAAGCTTTTGGCGCGCCAATTAGCTGTGGCCCATTACCAGAGGGGAAAATGGCAAATCCATATAAATATGAAGGACTTATAGTCGATCCGGATATCAATTCCAGGATGCGACTCAAACAGGCTACGACTGCTGTTCCATCGATTGGACAAGTTCCGCAATTCGGAACCGTCACCGAGGCGCTTAACCGCCTGGCATCGATGGACCGCTGCGACGTCGTATTCGTCTCTCAGCGTTTTGAACACGCTGACATCATGAATTTTATCGCCAAAGGCAAAGAGTCCAAGGGCGGGCAAGACGCAGCTTACATACTCGTTCTCTCGACGGCCAAAGGTGACAGCACGACGATTGCCCAGAACGTGATTGGGGGCGCCGACGGCATGCTTTTCGAGCCATACTCAGTCGACCAGCTCTATGAAATTACGAACCTGGCTGCCAAGGTGAAAAAGGAGAGATCGGGTGCTCGCGAAAAAGCGGCAATTTCGGTCATAGTCTCCGATCTTACAACCCAAATCGATCAGGCCGCTTACCTTAAGTCCTGCAATATGGACACCTCCAGAGCGGTCAAGAAAATCAAAGATACATGCGCATTCTTAATGACGCTCAGCCACGACGCTTTAGGAGTCTACTTTGACTTGGCCGTGAAGACATTCGAGAACGCCAAAATCCCCACCGAGGTATCCAAGTACAAGAAATACGGTGGCGTAAGCAACAGAATCAAGAAGCGCATGGAAAAGAAGGTGGTTCAGGAATTGGACACTAAGGAAGTGAAGGCGGAGGAGCCGCCAAAGAGCTAGAAACGTATGCCGGGAAAAGTCGAAGAGATAGCCAAGTACGACGATGCCTCAGGGGAGTGGCAGCGCGCGCGACAATTCGCTGACATCCTTGGCCGTCCGCATACGTTGTTTACATCGGCGATTCGCTATTTGCGCGGACTGACGCAAAATGGCACCAGCATACTCGAAGCCAGCGAGCCGTATCCCCTTTGCATGCTTCTCAAGAGCTCATCCATGCGGGCTGTTTTGTACTACGCTGCGCAGGCGCTGCATAAAGATGCGCTGGCGAAACAGGCTACCATCGATGGATTCGCTCTGTTCCGAGTATTCCCCCCTGACGAGCTCGCGAGCGTCCTGGCTACTACCTACCTCTACCGACGTTTGAAGCGCAGCTTGGACGCCAGAGTCTGGGAGAGTCTCTCGCAAGAAATTCAAATTCAGATGGAAACCGGCTTCTACGTGGGCAGCAAGATTCCAGCGATCGGCACGCATCGCGGTCTCTTGATGGGCGTGGTGCGCTACTCTGCTCTTGGACTGTTCTCAATTAAGGACGGGAGAGGCTTTAAGCTGCACAAACGCGAGCTGAATGAGAAGGAAAAGCTCTATCTATTGGATGCCGAGACCTCGAGGTGGAACTGCAATCATCTGCAAATATCGTCAATTTTGATCCAATCAATCGGACTCGGCGTACCAGCTGCCAATGCGCTCGTGGCCTCTCAGTGCCCGGGAGAGCAGGACCACCCCGATATGCATGCCTGGTGGGCAGCAAAGGCTTGGATTCAGTCTCTCTTGGAGGACGAGCGCGCTCCGCAGTGCTATGCCGAGGGCAGTCCGTACTACTTGGCTGGCGAGCCCTTTGCCAATTTGCAGGAACGCGTTGATTCGATTTACGAAATGGGTAGCAGCTTTGATTGGATTGATAAAACGAAGGAAGATCTCCCGAAGAGCGTCGATCAGAAGATCGAAACCAGCTTGCCGGATGAGCCGGCCAAAGCTGAGATCGAAGAGAACCCAGAAATCCTCTAAGGCAGGGCCTACAGGCCTGCACATCTGCGTCTGGCGGCCTACCTAAGCACAGCGCCGGATCCCCGCGAAATCTTCCCTGCTCCTTAGCTCACGAGTCCAAGAATTCCGCTAGCGATCTGCCGTGCTGCATCAAATGATCGCGTATCAGCCTTACCCTCTAAAACCCGGCGATAAAATGCCGGATCAAGCAATTTCACCACAGTCTCAGTCAGCCTATTACCGAAGTCCGGCCCCTCCTCCACCACCAGCGCCTTGCCCTTGGCCTCCAAGGTCTGAGCATTGGCGAGCTGGTGATTCCCCTGCGCGAACGGAAACGGGACGAAGATCGCAGGAAGGTTTACCGCTTCGATTTCCATGACAGTCCCAGCTCCCGCGCGGCAGATCACCAGATCGGCCCAGAGATAAGCCTCACGCATATCCTCGATAAACGGCACTACTGATGCTGGAAGTCCACCACGCCGGTAGGCTGACGTTACCTGGTCGACGTTTTCTGGTCGGCACTGATGCCGCACTTCAATACCGGCGGGCCCTAGTAATGAGCATAGCTCCGGAACAGATCTATCGAGAGCAGCAGCGCCTTGAGACCCGCCAAGCACCAGGAGATGCTTAGGGGGAACCGAGCGTGCGTGCTGGTGCACTTCCCGAAGATCCTGACGAATCGGATGTCCGGTATAGAGAACCTTTCCTTTGCACGGAATTTGCGCAGCTTCAAATGCAACCGAAATACGCCGCGCGAACCAGCATAGCAGCCCATTAGCCATTCCCGGCTTGAGCTCAGCCTCATGGATCCAGGTTGGGACTCCACGCAGGGATGCGAGAATAACTGGAAGCACACTCACATAGCCTCCGACGCCCACGACAGCCACGGGGCGTGTCATGGACAGTAATCTCCAAACCTGGATAAAAGTTCTAGGAAAGGTCAGGATAAATCGAAGAAAGCCAAGGGGGCCCAGACCCTTCACTCCGACAGCAAAGAGCACGTGCCGCTTAAAACCTGCGCCATCGACGAGTTTCGTCTCGAGCGGGCGTCCAGATCCGATAAACTCAACAATCACCCCGGGGTCCTGAGCTTTCAAAGATTTTGCTATTTGAACCGCCGGCAGGAGGTGTCCTCCGGTACCACTCGCAGCAATCAATATTATCTTAGGCCTCGGGTCCACGAGGTCCTTTAGAGATGTTTAGCTTCGACGTGCCGTTTGAGGCCGAGAAGAAGTCCGACTGCCCCAAGACTCGTGACCATACTTGAGCCCCCGTAGCCGACGAGCGGCAGCACCATCCCTTTGGTCGGCAAGAGTCCCAGCACCACCCCTACATTCAACATCGCAGGAGCAACAATGAGTAAGGTGAGTCCGACTGCCAAAGAGAATGTGAACGTATCATCGGCCACCCTAGAAGCGACCAGCAATCCGCGCCATAGAAAGAGAAGAAATCCGCTGAGCAGCACGATGCCGCCCGCGAACCCGAGCTCCTCGGAAACCACGGCGAAGATAAAATCGGTATGGGCGGCGGGAAGGAAGAAGAGCTTCTGCTGGCTGGCGCCTAGTCCTACGCCGGTGATCTGACCCGTACCGACCGCGATGAGCGACTGAATAAGCTGGTACCCCTTACCAGACGCGTCGGCAAAGGGAGACAAAAAGCTCATAACACGCTGCATACGATAGGGAGATATGAGCACAAGCACGCCCATGCAAAGCCCCAACAGCACTCCAGCGGCCACTATGTAGCGCAGCCTAACTCCGGTTGCCATCGCCATACCCAGCGTGACGATTGAGATGACTGCCGCACTGCCGAAATCGGGCTGCAAGAGCAGCAGGCCGGCCATCACCCCAACCAAGAAAAAGGGCTTTACGATTCCCTGGCCAAATTCTCCCAGCCTAGTTTCGTGCCGCGCCCAAAAGCCCGCGATGAAAATGATGAAAAGCACCTTTACCAGTTCGCCTGGTTGAAAACGAATGATACCCAGATTAATCCAGCGCTGCGCTCCCCCCGCCCTATGGCCGACTCCCGGCAGCAACGTGACCAGCAATAGCCCCGCACAAACGAAGAAGAGATAGGGAGAGAGTCGCTGTAAGGTAGCGACCTTGATTCTAGACGCCGCGAACATGAGCAGCAGCCCCATACCAACTGCTGCCACCTGGCGCTTTAAAAAGTACAGAGCATCTCCGTACTTCTCCTGGGCAACAATTCCAGTGGTCGAGTACACCATCACTAGACTGAAGCCGACCAAACAAAGCACGGTCAGCACTAGGCCGGCATCGAGAAGAAATGGCGGATGGTATCCTCGAACGCCCGATCGTTCGAGCGAGGGTGCGGCCGTATTCATAGGGGAAACCGATTTAAAGCGTACTTACCAACGATTTAAACACAGTCCCGCGATGTTCAAAATCTGTAAACTCGTCGAAGCTGGCGCAGCCCGGGCTCAAAAGCACGATATCCTCGCTTTTACACTCATTAACAGCCGCTGAAAGTCCGGATGATAGGCTAGAAGTCTGCACATGGGGCAATGAGTACCGGCGGCAATGGGAAGCGAGCAGGTTTCCATCTTTACCGAAGCAAATGACAGGCAGCAGCCGCGCCTGATTCTCCGAGAGCAAGGACATAAGAGGTTCCCAAGAACCGGCTTTAGCCAGCCCTCCGAGCATCAAGGCCACACGCCGAGTGGGGAAATGCTGTAACACGGCACGCAATGCTGCAACGGAAGCCGCCACGGTGGTCGACTTTGAATCATTGACATAGAGCGGCTTGCCAGCACGTTCCACGAACTCGAGCCTATGCTCGAGCGGGGGAAAACGACAGAGAGCAGCGGCGATCTTCTCTTGAGGCGCCCCCATAAGCCGGACTGCCAGTATAGCCGCAGTCATATTGTAGCGATTATGCGTGCCCATCAATGCTGCCGAACTGACGTCGTAAACCTCCTGAGCGCCTCGCACCGAGACTCGCAGCGTCTTTTCGCTTTCGATGACAGCTTTCGCTACCTCACTTGCCGTCGTCGATGCCGGGGTAACGCCGAAGGTGGCTATTTGTGAAGCAACTCTCCCCCGCAGAGAAATGACCATCGGATCATCGCGATTGAGCACGGCAAAGTCGGAGCCGTCCTGGTTAGCGAATAATCGGGCTTTAGCCTCGAAATACCGCTGAAGAGTCCCATGACGCTCGAGGTGATTATCCGAGAGATTGAGAAGAATCGCGACTTTCGGCTTGATATTTCGGCAGGACTCCAATTGATAACTCGAAGCCTCCACCACGAGAGCATCCAATGCACGCTCCGCGCCGCCGAAAATATGTTCGGCCTTAAGTTCAGCTACCACCGGCACGCCGACGTTGCCGCAGAGGTGGGATCGAATACCCGCCGCTTTGAGCAGCTCATGGATGAGGGTCACTGTGGTGGTCTTTCCATTGCTTCCCGTTACAATGACGCTTGGAACCTGAAGGAGCTCGAGACCCAATTCGAGTTCGCTGATGAAGGGAATATTTCTTCGCCGCAAGGCCCCGCAAATGGCCGATTCAAGAGAAACTCCTGGACTCAGCACAGCGAGACCGACTCCTTCGAGGATGTCGGAGGCTGCCTCGCCGTCGATTCCAAAATGAATTTCTACACCGGTGCTTCGCAGATCCTGGATGGCATCGATGAACTTGCTGGTGCGGGCGAATTTCTCCTGGTCGTTACGCTCGATTCCCACCGCAGGGATGCGAGTACGGGAGAGGAAGCGGGCGGTTTCTACTCCGCTAATCCCCATCCCGACCACGAGCACACGTTTTCCAGACTCCGCGCACTGGCGCAGCGCAGCGCGCACATCGAACAACGTCTTGTCAGTCATACGGGCAAAGCGCCTAGCGCAACTTCAAGGTGGTTAGCGAAATAAGAGCCAACACTATAGAGATTATCCAGAAACGCACAATAATCTTGGGCTCCGCCCAGCCTAAAAGCTCGAAATGATGATGAATTGGCGCCATTTTAAAGATGCGCTTACCGGTTAACTTATAGTAATAGCGCTGCATAAGGACGGAAATAGCTTCCACGACGAAGACGCCTCCCGCCACTACCAGCAATATCTCCTGCTTGACCACAACAGCGATAAATCCCAATACACCCCCAAGCGCCAGCGCACCGGTGTCACCCATGAATACCTGAGCCGGGAAGGTATTGTACCAAAGAAAACCCAAGCCGGCGGCAAAGATGGCTGAAAGCACGATGGATAGCTCTCCTGCTCCAGGTACATGGTTCAACCCGAGATATCTGGCAAAGTCTACGTGGCCAGTTACGTAGGAAAACAGGGCATAGGTTCCCGCCACTGTCATCACTGGCCCGATTGCCAGTCCATCGAGGCCATCGGTCAAATTTACGGCATTAGAACAGCCGACCACTACCAACGCAGCAAACGGAATAAATCCCAAGCCCAAAATCATTCCCCATTCCTTGAAAAAAGGAACGGTCAGCTCGGTAGAAAACCCAACCGCCATAAGCGCTGCCCCGCCTGTTGCCGCAATCGCACATTGCCAAAGCATTTTCTGCCGCTCGCTGAGACCCTTGGAGTTCTGCTGAGTGATTTTGCGCCAATCGTCGAAGAATCCCAGCACCGCGAACGCCACCATGACAGCCAAAGTCATCCAGATAAACTTGTTGGTCAAATCGGCAAGCAGTAGTGTCGAGAACATTACCGCTACAACGATTACCGCTCCGCCCATCGTTGGTGTGCCGCGCTTAACCTCGTGATCCTTTGGGCCGTCGTTCCGGATCGGCTGTCCCTGAACACCGCGATTTTTGAGCCAGCGAATAAACCAAGGCTCGACGGCCAATACGAAGGCAAATGCAATAAGGAAGGCCAGCATGGCGCGAAACGTTTGGTAACGGAAAACGTTGAGCCAGCTATAGCTATCCCGCAGCGGGTATAAGAGGTGGTACAGCACAATATTCCTATCAACTCGAAATCAGATACTATCTCGTTCCATAAAAACCTTCACGGCCCTATCTAAGCCGATGCCGCGCGAGGCTTTTACCAGCAATACATCGAATTCAAATTTTCGAGCGACTTGGGCCGCTGCTTCAGGGGTCCCTCCATCCATGGCACGAATTCCCAGCTTCTCAGCGGCCGCCACATACGCCTGAGCCTGGGGGCCAACGGCAATGAGGAACTCGGGCCCGATTCTCGCCGCAAGTTCTCCGATTTGACGATGAAAATCGGCGCTCCCGCTTCCAAGCTCGAGCATATCGCCCAGCAACAGGCCGATCCTTAACTTCTCTGCCTTTAGTTCCTGGGCTAAATCCAACAACGCAGTCATCGAGGCCGGATTGGCATTATACGAATCGTCTATAAGCTTTCGCCCACCCCTGAGCGGCTTGATAGCCAAACGCATGAGAGGCGCCGTGAAGTCCTGCAGCCCTTTAGCAATATGGTCCGTGGTCAATTCGGGAATTAATGCCCGGCAAGCAAGCGCCGCACCGGCTGCTGCCATGGCATTATGCCGCCCAAGAACACGCATGGTAATCGGCAAGTGGGTCGCCCCCAAATGCAGATCGAACTCGATCCCCTCTAGGCCGAAAGTATGTACGTTTTCCAATCGCGCGTCCGCATCTGCTGAATGGCCAAAAAACTTGGCTGTAAGATCCCCGTCGCGAAGCGTTCCCCATTTCGCACGCTGCAGCTCATCATCAGCGTTAAGCACTATAGTACCGGGGCTCTGAATACCCTCAAGCAATTCGAACTTCGCATCGCAAATGCCCTGCAAGCTTCCAAGATTCTCGATATGTGCCGGGGCAATCAGGGTAATAAGTCCGACATTCGGCTCGCCCAGCTTGGTTAGAGCCGAAATTTCGCCCCTATTGCTCATCCCCATTTCAAGCACCGCCCAGCGGTGTTCGCGAGCAATTCGGCACATCGTGTACGGCACACCAACGTGATTATTGTGCGATTTCTGCGAATAGGTACCCTTGGCCCAGCGCAGCAGTATAGCTGCCGCCACCTCCTGGGTAGTCGTCTTTCCGACCGATCCGGTAATGGCAAGTACCGGGATCTTTAGCTCACGGCGCCACCACTGGGCGAGAGACCAAAAAGCTCTCAAAGTGTCCGCGACCACCACCATGCGCTCGGGAAACACGCTGGACTTTGCTACGGACTCGTCCTCAACCAAGCAGAGCGCCGCTCCGCGCTCCAGCGCTGAGGGTACATGTTGATGACCATGGCCTGCCGCTCCCTTGAGGGCGACAAAAAGCTCTCCCCCGCGAATCTCCCGCGAATCATACTCGACGCGCTCAAAGTTGAGTCGAGAACCATCGGCAATCGACCGACCTCCTACGATGGCGCAAAGCTCCGCCTTTGATAGCGCTACACTCATCGCGTGTACCCCAAGGCTTTCAGCGTTTCTCGCGCGACTTCTTGATCCGAAAAATGCGATTTCTCTGTCCCGACAATCTGATAGTCCTCATGCCCCTTGCCGGCGATGAGCACGCAATCTCCTGCCTTCGCCTGCCGCAAGGTCTCTGTGATCGCGATGCGTCTATCAGCTTCGACCATGTAAACCTTGGCGCCCTGGGACAAAATATCCTGGATAATACGCTGCGGATCTTCCGTGCGAGGATTGTCCGATGTTACTACGACTCTATCGCCGAGCCGCTGCGCGACCTCTGCCATCTGCGGCCGCTTACCTCGGTCTCTATCACCGCCGCAACCAAACACGACCCACAGGGAACCCTTCACCAGTGAACGCAGGGCCGGCAGCACATTCTCCAGAGCATCCGGAGTATGCGCATAGTCAACAAATACTCCAAACGGCGCGCCCGTAATAGCCTCGAGCCGTCCGGGCACCTGCGGTGAGACCTCCAACGCCGCGCAGGCATCGGCAACCGGAATCCCGAGGGCCATCAAGGCCCCAAGAGCTCCGGCTAGATTCTGCGCATTGTGCGAACCAAGAAGCTTGGTTCGCAATGCATAGGTCCGTCCCTCGATGTTCAAATCTGTCAAGCTTCCGGCTAGATTTTGGGTAAAGGAAGCGATGCGGATCCGTGCCCCTGGAGCCGTCCCAAAGGAGAAGTCCCTGAGTGCTAACGCCGGTAGTTCCGCCTGAAGCTTTCTGCCAGCATCCGTATCTATATTGATGACCGCGGCCCGAGTTTCCTTCTTTCCTTCGGATATCAACTCGAAAAGCCGGCGTTTAGCGCGGAAATACTCATCCATGCTGCCATGATAATCGAGATGATCACGAGTAAGATTGGTAAAGATCCCGACATCGAATGCGATATCATCGACCCGGCCCTGCGCCAAGGCATGCGACGATGTCTCCATAACTGCCGCGGTGCATCCGCCATCCAGGGCGGCGCGCAAATCATTCTGAATCTCCACCGGATCCGGAGTGGTGAGGTTACCGGGTCTGCTGAAGAGATTTCCAGCCTCTACGCCGAGTGTGCCGATCCTAATGCAAGGCTGCCGCAGCGCATTGAGCGCATGATAGACGAGCCAATTAGTAGTAGTCTTGCCGTTGGTTCCGGTAACAGCGATGACCTTGAGCCGATCAGCCGGCCGCGCAGCGAATAGCGCCGCCAGTCGGCTGAGTGATTTGCGTGGATCGGAAACGAGCACGCCGGGATAGCCGTCGGCCTTTGACTCATTCGAAACGACGGCCAGAACAGCACCGGCCGCAAAGGCTTTGGAGATAAAGTCGTGCCCATCCCCCTGCGCTCCTGCAATCGCAACAAAGATATCTCCAGGTCTGATCTTACGGGAGTCGAACTGCACGCCCGAGGCATGGGCGTCAGAGGGCAGTTCAAACGGACGCCCGCCGAGCAAACCAGGAATACCGCTAACAGGAAGAGATGCCACTGAGACTGCCACCTACAGGTAGGAATACCGGAGAATTCGGCCGGCTATGTCAATCCGACAGAACCTGTTTCATCAAGATATGCCGCGGTCTTGGACCTGTAAAGGAGCTACTCCGTAGGGACGAAGCTTACCTGGGTAAAGCCTGGATTAAGCTTTGGAACGAACATCTTTGGGTCAATGACATGGTCGGAATCCTGCCGCACGCCGGGTCCCTCACCGAGCTCCCGTTGCGTCGTCAAGTGGTTTAGGGCGCGCTTCATAATTCGATTGAACACCGGCGCGGCCAGGGTGCCTCCGTAAATAGAGGTGGTGTTGGGCTCATCGATGACGACCATCAGGGTAAGTTTCTGCGGCACCCCGAGAGAGGTTCCATCCACAAATCCGATAAAGGAGGACATATAGGCTCCCGGCAGGTAACCACGGCCATTTGGATTGGCCTTTTGAGCGGTCCCTGTCTTCCCTCCTACGCGGATCCCCTCGATAAGCGCCTTGCCCCCCGTGCCATGCTCGTCTTCAACCACGGCGTACAACATGTCCTTCACCTTATCAGCAACAGATGCAGAATATATTCTCTGCGGTGGGGCCACTGGTTGATCCTGCAGCACTCGAAGGGATGGCAGATACCCCCCATTGGCGATCGCGGACATCGCCCGCAGCATTTGAAGCGGCGTGACAGCAACCCCTTGGCCAAATGAATGGGTCGCCACATCGACAATTGCCCAATTCTCGACGGGACGAAGAATCCCCCCAGACTCACCCGGCAATCCAACACCCGTTGCGCTGCCAAAACCCATGGCGCGCAAATACTGATAGAGCTTCTCCTTGCCCAGGCGGGCACCAACCTTGGTCATGCCGATGTTCGATGAGCGCACGATCACGTCCCGGAACGGGATGCTGGCGCTGGGATGAACATCCTTGATGATATGCTTACCGAAACTATAGCGCCCATTCTCGCAATTGATAATTTCATTAGGGGTTACGACGTGCTCCTGCAACGCCGCAGCCGCCACCAGCGGTTTCATGATCGAACCAGGCTCGAAAACGGTTTCAGCTATCTTGTTGGTCATCTCCGCTTTGGATTTGATGGCGCTAACATTGTAATTCAGCGCCGGAGCTTGGCTGATGGCAAGAACCTCGCCGGTAGTGGCGTCAACAAGGGCCGCCATGGCCGACTTGGCATTTGCGTTGGCCTTTCCCGCCGCTAGCTCCTCGTCGACGATCATTTGCAGGTTGGCATCGATGGTCAGATGCATCTCACTTCCGCGCGGAAGCTCGGTGTTCAGAGGAACGTCAGCGGGCGCCTCGATCATTTTCCCCAGAGCGTCGCGGGTGAAGCGCGCGGTAACTTCCGCACCGCGCAAATGCCTTTCATATTGCTCTTCGAGGCCTGAGAGACCGTGGCCGTCGATACCGACTTTGCCTATCAAGGTGCTTGCAGCTTGATTGTAAGGATAGAAGCGTCTTGATTCGAGCATATACCCGACGCCCTGAATATTGAGCGCCTCGACCCTCTCGGCTTGTTCGCGGGGAAGCTGGCGCTTGATCCAGACAAAGGGTTTATCCTGGTTGAGCTTGAGCGCTACCGCCTTTCTATCCATGCCCAGTACTTTGGATAGCAGTTGTGCAGCGGAAGGCTTATCGCGCACCAGTGCCGGCCGGACATATACGGATCCTGCCGGGACGGATACCGCGAGCAATCGATTATTGCGGTCATAAATTGGCCCGCGTTCGGACGCTAGCTCAACATCGGCAAAGTGCTGCTTGAGCGCCCAGTCCTGCCAAGTTGCGAAGTCTGCTACCTGCAAGCTGTACATGCGCGTCACCAACAAGGCTCCCCACGCCAGGGCTATGAACGCGAGCAAACCGAGACGCAGGCGGCGGGAGCCTGGACGCAGGACACCGTCCGAGACGTGCGAGCGCTTGGCAAAGTCCTGATAGCACAATGTAGTAGTCATGTACCGCCGCCGTTACCGAGTGATCTTTCGTGCTTGCTCGGGGCGGAGAAGGCCCAATCCGAGCCGTTCTTTGCTCATGCGCGTGAGATTGTCAGGCCGAAGCAAAACCGAGCGAGCTAGTTCGAGCTCCCGACGCTCCATATCCAATGAAATGGTGGTCTGCCGCTCCTTGGCGAGACGGTATCCAATATCCGTACTCTCGATCTTTATCCACACTTTTGTAGATAGTGCTGCGAGCAGCAACAACGCGGTTATGAGCTGCGCTCTCACTGAAATACTGATTTTGTTGTTTCGACAATAGACCGCCTGGTAATCCAAACACACCGCCATACTAATAACTACGCCCCTCGCTAGACATGAATTCAAAAACTCGCAAACAAGCGCTGCGAGCACTCGGATTGCGCTCAACTTCCGCCGCACTGGGCTCAACGCCCTTCTTATTGATAATTTTTCCCAATCGCTTGCCGCGCACACTGGCAGGATTCAAGGCGCTAAACTCTCCACCTGACTCCCACTCCCGCATTTTGCGCACGACAGCCTTATCTTCGAGCGAATGGAAAGTTATAACCGCCATCCGTCCACCGCTACGAACCAGCGTGGGCGCCATTTCCATCAGCGAATCAATCTGCTCGAACTCGCGATTAACGGCGATGCGCAGAGCCTGAAAGACCACCGTCGCGGGGTTGACTTTCTTCTTGGCGTACTTGCCGCCTGCCACCGAAGCCATGACTTTGTTCACGACGGAAGCAAAAGACTTGGCGCTTGTATGCGGCCGCGCGGCAATGATTGCCTGAGCCAACTTTCTCGCTTCTGGGCCGATGCCGCCCTGGTGAAGCACTCTAATCAAAGTCTGCTCATCGCTATCGTTGACGAGATCGGCCGCCGTCGAGCCGGCAGACTCATCCATCCTCATATCAAAGCTCTGCTCGTCGGTGAACGAGAAGCCCCTGCCCTCTTTAAGTTGATCGGTCGAGATCCCCAGATCGGCAAGCAGGCCATCGAATGTCCGTCCAGATAGCTTGGCGGCAAGACCTGCGAAATCAGAATGCAAAAGCTCAAAGCGGCCTTCGTATCCCGCCAAGCGCACACGAGCACGCTCGATCGCACGTAAATCTCGATCGGATGCCACAACGGAGTTTTTGAGATTACTTTTGAGTATGGCCTCGCTATGTCCCGCACCGCCTAGGGTACAGTCCAGGAAAGCGCCGCCGCCTGCTGCGCGCAAAGCCTCCAGCACTTCAGCTTCCAGCACGGGTATATGACGCGTTACGTCACTCATGGCTATAAATCCACGTCGGAGAATGTGTCGGGGTTGGACATCAAAGCCTGTTCAGCGTTAGCGAAGATGTGGTCCCAAACCCGTTTATCCCATACTCGGAAGCCGTGTATGGATGAGGTGAAAGTCACCTCGCGCTCTATGCCGGCGTACTCACGCAAATGCTGCGGCAGCAAAATTCTTCCGTTGCCGTCGACCGGGCACTCCGCCGCGCGACTCAGGTAATAGTTTTCCAGTTTTTGCAGCTTGGAAGAGAAGCGGCTCTTTTCTCGAAGCTTGCGTTCGAATTCTGCCCAGGCCTTTACACCGAAACCCTCCAGGCAGCGCGCTCCGTCGGAAATGTAGTTGGTCAGTACCACTGCCTGCTCGCCTGCCGCGCTCAACACTCGTCTGAAATCTACGGGGAGATTGATTCGACCTTTCGAGTCGAGGGTGTGGGTAAAGTTGCCGCGGAAGGCCAGGGGCAGTTCCTTCGCCCCACCTATCGCCTCAACTGGCTGCTCTGCTGTATCGTCTTTCTCAATCATCGAGTGATATCAGCTTTTTAAGACCGTCCTTTGCCTGAGCTTGGGAGATCCGCACCACGCGGCAAACCCTACCGAACCAGGTCAAACCATAAAAACCCACTTTACCCCACCAAGGTAAAATAGAGGCCACCCCACTAACCGTCAAGCAGTATTCTTGGCTAATTATCTGAAAAGATTGGTAATTTTAACTAACTTAAAGCTAGCAATTTGATGCTCGACTTTTCGAGAAGAATTTCCATGGGTTAGACTTCGACATATCCGATGGGATCGAGGATCCCGACTCTAAGTCGCAAACGCGGCATTCCTCAAAGGCCTAATATGCGCACCAAATTCTACGCCCGAAGGCATGCCCCTACTCGACGGTAACGCTCTTTGCAAGATTTCGAGGAAGATCCACATCCGTACCGTTCAAAACGGCAACATGGTAGGCCAAAAGCTGCAACGGGATGGCCATAATCAATGGGCTCAGGTAACCGGAAACGAAAGGAACTTCTATCACCTGCTGCACTACTCCTTTGAGTTCCTTGCTGCCATGCATATCGGTGACAGCAACGATTTGCCCACCGCGAGCTTCCACTTCGCGCAGGTTAGAGAGTGTCTTCTCAAAGAGTTCCTTGGAGCGTTGGAGGAGCACCACGACCGGCATGCTCTCGTCAATAAGAGCAATCGGCCCATGCTTCATCTCCCCTGCCGGATAGCCCTCGGCGTGCACGTAAGAAATCTCCTTGAGCTTCAACGCCCCTTCGAGCGCAATCGGATAGCAAATGCCCCGTCCGAGATAGAGAAAATCTTTGGCGCCCCTAAACTGATGGGCGACCGCTTGAATCACCTCATCAACATCAAGAGCCTGACGAACGGCACTCGGAACCGAAACCAGATCCTGCGTAAGCTCAGCCACTCGCTCAGGGGGCAAAGTTCCTCGACGCTGGCCGAGATAGAGCGCCAAGAGATAAACTGCTACGAGCTGTGTCGTAAAAGCCTTGGTCGATGCGACACTAATTTCAGGTCCGGCATGAGTGAACAAAACATTGCCCACCTTGCGCGCGATAGAGGAACCAAGCACGTTGCATACTGCCAAAGTCGGAGAAGAACGGCCGGCAAGCTCAATCGCCGCCAGCGTATCGGCGGTTTCACCAGACTGCGATACCGCAATGACGAGGGTATGCTTGTCGAGTACCGCCTCGCGATAACGAAATTCCGAAGCGTAATCCACCTCGACCGGAATTCGGGTGAAGGCCTCTAAATAAAATTTCGCCACCAAACAAGCGTGCCAGGCTGTCCCGCAGGCAACCATCACGATGCGGTTAACATCCCTGATTTCTTTGTCGGTGAACGAAATTTCGGGCAAGGATACGAGCGCATCCTCCTTCTCCACACGTCCGCGGAACGTATCCGTGATGGCCTGTGATTGCTCGTGGATCTCCTTGAGCATATAATGCTTGAAGCCGCCCTTCTGCGCTGTAACCGGATCCCAGGTTATCGTTTGCGGCGTGCGCGTTACCTTCTGACCGCCGTTTTCAATGTGAAAGGAATCGGCGCGCACATCGGCCATATCGCCATCTTCGAGGATGACGATTTTGCGCGTATGAGCCAAAACCGCTGGAATATCACTGGCAACAATCATTTCACCATCGCCTATTCCAATCACGATAGGCGTGGAGTTCTTTGCAACGAGAATTCGGTCAGGATTTTGTGAGTCGATCGCCAGAAAGGCATAACTGCCGCGTATTTCACCGCAGGTAGCCTTAAGCGCCTCGAAAGGTTCGAGACCTTCCTTCAGAAATTCATTCATCAGATGGGCGGCGATTTCAGTATCCGTTTCGGACTTGAATTCACAGCCAGCAGCCTCCAGCTCCTCGCGACGCTCGAGATAATTTTCGACGATACCATTGTGGATTAGGCTTACCCGGCCAGCGGTATGCGGATGCGCGTTATTTTCGGAAGGACGGCCATGGGTAGCCCAACGAGTATGCCCCACGCCCAGCAGCGCGCAGGAATCCTTTGGACGATCGGCGAGCAGCTTCTTCAGTTCGCTGAGCTTTCCGATTGCGCGGGTTACGGAAACCCGGCCGTGCTCGAACACGGCCACGCCAGCAGAGTCATAGCCTCGATACTCCAGCTTTTCGAGCCCGCCGATGATGATCGGCAAGGCATCCTGGTATCCAACGTATCCGACTATGCCGCACATATGTTGCTCGGTATAAAAACGCGCTCTGAGGGATTCGAACCCCCGACCCTTTGGTTCGAAGCCAAATGCTCTATCCAGCTGAGCTAAGAGCGCATAACAGCGGCAGACCTTTTACGGTACCGTTCAAATACATACCCGTCCCGGTTGGCAGACTCCAAGAGTTCGAAATCCTGCTCGAACGGAGGGAAGTATGCGTCCCCATTATGATTACCTAAAACACGGGTCAAGTACAACTCGTCCCAATAGTCCTTGGTAGCCTTGTAAATCTCGGCTCCTCCTATGACCCAGACGGTATCGGATGGAAGCTGCTGCGTTCCATTCATACAGGCAGCAAAAAACTCCTCCGGAGACCGGTACTGTCGTACCCCATCTGGAGCCCCTATTGGGCCCGCACTCCGGCTCAGAACTACATTTAGGCGATTCGGTAAAGGGCGAAACTTGGCTGGTAGAGACTCGTAAGTCTTTCGACCCATCAGCACCGTATGCCTGGTGGTCAGTTCCGCAAAGCGCTTCATGTCCTCGGGGATCTTCCATGGCAAGGCGTTCTGAGCGCCAATGACTCGATTTTCGGCCATGGCGACAATCGCGATAACTTTGGGCTTCATCATCACACCGCTATGTCGAACTTGATATGTTCGTGCGGATTATAATTGACGAGCTTAAAGTCCTCGTACTTGAAGCCAAAGATGTCCTTGACGTTCGGATTAAGCTGCATCTGCGGAAGCGGGCGCGGCTCGCGTAACAGCTGCTCGCGCGCTCCGGCGATATGATTGGAGTAAATATGCACATCACCAAAAGTATGCACGAACTCATGCGCCTTGAGGCCTGTGACCTGCGCAACCATCTGCAGCAGCAGAGCGTAGCTCGCGATATTAAACGGCACTCCAAGCATCAGATCAGCCGATCGCTGATATAACTGCAAGCTCAAATGACTTCCGGAGACATAGAATTGAAAGAGCGTATGACAAGCCGGTGGGGCGACCTTTGGCAGCTCCCCGGGATTATAGGAAACCACCAATAAGCGCCTGCTCGTGGGATCCTTCTGGATCTTCTCAACAACATTTTTAATCTGATCGACCACCTGACCATCCGGCCCCTGCCAGCGTCTCCACTGCTTGCCGTAAATCGGGCCGAGCTCACCGTCACTGTCAGCCCACTCGTCCCATATGCTGACCTTGTTTTCGTGAAGGTAACGGACACTGGTCTCGCCATTTAAAAACCAGAGCAGCTCATGAATAATCGAGCGCAGGTGAACCTTCTTGGTGGTTAGAAGAGGAAAGCCCTCTTCTAAATTGAATCGCAACTGTCTGCCAAAAACCGACAAAGTGCCGACGCCAGTTCGATCCGGACGAATAAACCCGTTCTCAGGACGACCGTTGTCGAGAATATCTTGTACAAGTTCCAGGTATTGCTTCATGAACCACCGCGGCTAGGGAAAAGGCTTCCGAAGCGGTTAGTATAGCAGCCAGTGAGGAGGTTTCAACTCCGCTTTTAGCCCGGATTATTTGGCGGAACCGGCTCTTTCAAGCAGTCGGTGCACTCGGGCCACCATGATTTTGCTATCCGAAGTCTTACTGACGAAATCATCAGCCCCAGATCCGATGAGGTTCAGCTCGTTCTTCTCGTCATCAGCGGCGGTCAGAACGAGAACCGGGATGCTCCTGGTTCGAGAATCGTTCTTGAGCCGCTTTACGAACTCAAATCCGCTCATCTTCGGCATCATCAAATCGGATATTATAATTTCAGGGGCGTGTTGATAGACAAACTCCAAGGCCTCAGCCCCATTTGCAGCCTCAATAACCTCGAAATGCTCTCGTTGAAGCAGCATGGAAAGCACTACGCGGGTATTTTCCTCGTCCTCTACCAGCAGCACTTTGCGTCTAACAATCCCCGTCGATGCGACAGCCGCCGGCCCCTTGGGCACAGAAAGTTTGCTGTGGGAATGCAAGGACTCGGGGTCGACAACCCCCACTCCCCGTTCCAGTTCGTCTAGTGAGGTAAGTCCCTGCTCAACCAGTTTTAGGCCGGCCTCCTCCAGCGGAAGGTATCCGTATTTGCCAGCAATTCGAGCAATTTCCGCCTCACCGGTATCGTTGCGGATGGCCTCGATAATCTCCTCGTTGACTTCAAGGAAGCTGAATACTCCGACCCGCCCCTGAAATCCTGTCTGGGCGCACTCCGCACAGCCCTTTGGCTGCTTGAGAGCGGTAGGCGCTAACCCCAAGTCCCCACAGCGTTTGGCCCAATCATCCTTCATCGGCTCCGCGCAAGTACAGAGTCGGCGGACGAGTCTCTGGGCCAAAATGCTGCCCAGCGATGATGCAATCAGATAGCTCGGCACGCCTAAATCGCGTAATCGAGTAATTGCCGCTGGCGCAGTGTTGGTATGCAACGTTGAAAGCACCAAGTGTCCGGTCTGGGCCACTTGCATCGCGATGGCTGCCGTTTCCTTGTCGCGAATTTCACCTACCATGACCACATCGGGATCTTGCCGCAGAACCGAGCGCAGCGTTTCGGCGAAATTCATCCCAATCTTGGGGTTTACCTGAATCTGATTGATGCCCTGGATGCGATATTCAATGGGATCTTCGATGGTGATGATATTGTTCTTTCCGTCATGCAAGTGAAGCAAAGCTGCATAGAGAGATGAGGTCTTCCCGGAGCCAGTCGGACCAGTTACCAGCACGACTCTGGACGAGCCGCCCAATACCCGCTGAAGCCTGCGTTCCATCTCTTGCGACATGCCAAGCGACCCGAAGGAAGAGAGTGCTAGGTCTGAGGAAAGTATTCGCGCAACAACGTTTTCCCCGTGCACGGTGGGAAGCACAGAGACGCGCAAATCACGCAGACCCAAGGCCGTTTTAATGCGCAGGCGTCCATCCTGAGGCTTACGTCGTTCGGCGATATCCATCCCGCACAGCAGCTTAATACGCGCTAGAACCGACGCATGGGCTTGGCTGGGAATGTCGAAGAGCGGCTGCATTATGCCATCGACGCGCACACGAACAGCAATCTTCTCCTTCTCGGGAGTCAGATGCACGTCACTTGCTCCGCGCTCGACGGCGTCGGAAAAGATTTTATTGACCAACCGTACGATCGGAGCTGAGGAGGCATCACCCTGAAATACACTGGACTCTTGGTTCTGAATGTTGGTGAGCTCCGGCTTGTCCTCCTCCGACTCAGTGGGCGAGAGTGAATTAACGTCGCCGAGAGCTGAGGCATTGAATTTGTGAGCCAAGACGCTAAGGATCTGCTCTTCACTCGCCAGTGCCAAACGCACCGAACGGCCAAGTTCGAACTCGAGCGTCGATTTAATCTCGTGATCAAGCGGGTTTGCCATCGCAAGAGTAACCCATGTCTCCCCGACCTCTACCGGAATCGCACGAATTGAGCGCCAGCGATTAAGATCATATCGCTCGAACATCGGGCTTTCGATGGTGGCGATGACGGTCCCTAAGTTCGATTTATCAAGGGAGAACTGGGGTACTTTGAGATTCTCCGACACCAGCTTGAGCGCAGCTGATTCCGCGAATTTTCCGCGGCGTGAGAAAAAATTGATCGGACAACTCTCGGTGTCCGGGAATACCTCGACGTCTTTCGTTTCAATCAGCCCACACTTTACTAAAAGGCGCAGGAGCGCACGCTGGGCCTGGGGACCTACTGCCAAGTCTCTCATACAACAACAACTTTTGGGGCGAGAGGATGTATTATTTAAAGCTTCCCGATGTTACTATCGGCCGCTGCGCAAAATGTCTTGAGGCTATAAACCTCCTAATTCGTTGAATGTTTTACGTATGGCTGGCAATTCGGAATACCAACTACTTGATAGTGGAGACGGCCTCAAGATCGA
Organism: Bdellovibrionota bacterium; assembly: GCA_041907145.1. Classification (GTDB taxonomy): domain Bacteria; phylum Bdellovibrionota_C; class UBA2361; order UBA2361; family JAFLCA01; genus JAFLCA01. Next base: position 11,330 of record JAYRHW010000168.1, on the reverse strand, counting down.
GCGCTTCGGTCAGCGCACGCTCGTGAGACCCAGCTCCCTGTGCATTTGGGGGCCTCGTGCCGGCAAATCAGTCTGGGAATCCGCTGACGCACGATTCGAGCCCAAGCAGGGCTGGAATTTTAAGAGAGATAAGTTCGATGAATGGGACTGCCGGGTCGAAAACTTCACTTTGCGCCTGAGGACCCAGGACAACGGCCAAGTAGGCTTTTTCCCGGAGCACACTTCCTATTTGCCGGAGCTGCTGAGTGCTATCAATGCGGCTAAAAGCCGGCGGGGATCGGCTCCCAGTGTTTTGAATTTATTCGCATACACTGGGATGGCAAGTATCGCTGCCGCAAAGGCGGGGGCTCACGTTACCCATGTCGATTTGTCCAAGAAGGCTTTGGACTGGGCCAATGCCAATTTCGAGCTAAACGGGGTGACAGCGGAATCTCGACGTATAATCCGCGAAGACGCGGGCGACTTTGTGGATCGCGAAGTCAGAAGACAGAAGCACTATGATATTATTCTCACGGATCCTCCGAGCTTCAGCCGAATTTCTTCCAGTAAGACTTGGCAGCTTGATGAAGTACTGGCGCCGATGGTCGGCTCGCTTAGCAAGCTGCTGTATGAAGATGGAGGCTCCGTATTCTTCACCTCGCATCATGCGGAACTTGGCGGCATTGTCGTGGGGAATTTGCTTTGCGATGCGCTCCCCATGAAGAACCTGAACCTTCAGTATCAATCGCTTTCAATTGCGGAAAAAAATTCCCCGCGCATAATTCCGGCGGGGAGTTTAGTGCACGCCTCATTCTAAAATTCGCTGGGGCCCTTGGTGGGCTTAGTGGTAATTTCGGCCCACAGCGAGACTGCATGGAATCGGTATTCACCTCAGAGGTAGGGAAACGGATAAGGCCAGCAACTACCGAGAGTCAGAAGGTTTAGGCCCCTCTGATATCCGGCCCCTCACCTGCCCAAATCCAATTCTTCTCGCTCCAGGCCTCACGGCAAAACCGGTCATGATTACTTCATCACCATCCTGGAGAAACCGTCGCGACTCTCCGCTCTTGAGCATCAGCGGTTCCTTGCCGCCCTTGGTAATTTCAGCAAGGCAGCCCGCAGTATTCGGTTCAAGGCCGGAAATCGTACCACTGCCCAAAAGATCCCCAGGCAGCAAGTTGCAGCCGTTCGAGGTATGATGGGCGACCCACTGAGCTGGAGTCCAGTATAACTCCTTCGAACTGCTCCGCGATATCAGTTCCGGCACCTGCGTCGATGGGCATTTGATTCCAACTTCCAGCTTGATATCAAGCGCCCCCTGCGCTTGGTCGTGGCTCGCATGCAAGTACGGCAGCGGAGGAGGATCGCCAGCCGGCCTGACAAACGCCGAACAGCGGAATGGCTCCAGAGCCTCCATGGTCACGATCCAAGGGGAAATGCTGGTAGCAAAATTCTTGGCAAGAAATGGTCCCAGGGGCTGGTACTCCCAGCGCTGAATATCACGGGCAGACCAATCGTTAAGCAAACAGAATCCGAACATATGCTCTGCTGCATGCTCGATGGAGATAGGAGACCCCAGAGAGTTTCCCGGCCCGATAAAAAGCCCAATCTCCAATTCATAATCCAGCGCTGCGCTCGGGGCGAACCGAGGCGCCTCACCTTCTCCGCGCTGGATCTGCCCCGCTGGGCGGTGAATCTCCGTGCCACTCAGAACAATGGAAGATGCGCGGCCATGATATCCGATTGGCACGTACTTGTAGTTCGGCAGCAACGGATTGTCTGGGCGAAAGAGTCGACCAATATTAGTGGCATGATGAATGGAAGCGTAGAAATCGGTATAGTTTCGGATCAACGCAGGAAGCTTCATCTCCACGTCAGCCATGGGAATCAAAACTTTGCTCTGCTGGTCTGCATTTTTGCTGAGTTCGCTTCCCGCGGACAGCATCTCAAAAATGGCTGCACGTAGGGCGCTCCAAGCAGGCGCTCCAAGCGACATGATGCCATTTAGATTCTCAAGTCCGAGGGCTGCTCGAATGCCGAGGCTCAACGCGGAGAAGAGCCCAAGCTCGTGTGCTGCTCTTAGATCCAGAATCATGCTGCCGATGGCAACCCCTACCCTACGTTCGGCGGGGGCCTGGGGACGCACGAAGACCCCATAGGGCAGATTTTGAATAGGGAAATCAGCTGCAGGGTCATTCGCGGAAGTTACGAAGCTGGTAGCCGCTGGGTCGTGGGTCTTATTCATACAAAGCCACAAATGCACTGAGTTGATTTTTCAACACCGACCATTCCACAGTGGGCAACTGGCAACTTCCGCGCTCACAGACATAGGCCGTGGTCTTACTGTCGATCATCCCGCGATCTCGAAGCAGCGGAACCATCGATGGAGCGGCGTGATCGAGCAGCGCACGACAGAGCACTTTCGAAGGGAAAAATCCCTGCTGCACCTGCACGGTAAGACTATCAGATGCCTGCGCGCTAATAATAGCTATTTCCTTGGGCGCGTCGAACGCAAAGTCAAAGGCCCACAGCGCACGACAAATAGCGCTGGGTTGACGAGCCGCAATGGGAAGGAAGCAGGCCTGCAGCGCATCAGCGCGTTCTCGATATGCCGGCTCATCATGGAAGAAGACGCTCAGCCTGCGCAGATTCATCAATGCCACCGAATTGCCGGAAGGAGTAGCGCCATCGATGTACTCCTTTTGTCGCGCGGGCAGCTCCTGGGCGTTAGAATAGAAGTATCCTCCGTTAGCAGAATCCCAAAAGAGACTATCCTGCTTCTGCTGCAAGAACCGGGCCCAGCCGAGCCAGCCATCATCAAAGTCGGACTCATACAAGTCCAGCAGCGCGGCAATCAGAAAGGCAAAGTCCTCCTGGCAAGCGTCGTAGCTCACCTCTGCAGCGCAGTATCGGCGTAGTAAGGTCTCTCCATTCCATAATTTTGCCTTCAGGAACTTCATGCATCTCTGTGCGGCCTGGAGATACCGTACGTCCTGAAAGGCTTGGAACGCAGAACTCAGCGCCGAAACAGCAAGGGCGTTCCAGCCGAGCAAAATCTTTTCATCGCGATGCGGTCTGCATCTTGTTTGACGAGCCTTGAGCACCTCCGCGCGGGCCTGAGCGAGTACCTCGCTGCGGCGAGCCGCCCATGATTCTGCTGGGAATGTCAGGATGGTACTGCCATTCTCAAAATTGCCCTGCTCCGTGACCATGTGCGCCTCACGAAAAGCGGCACACGCCCGCGGATCAAGCAGGCGCTCAATTTCCGCAAGTTCCCATACATAGAATTCCCCTTCCTTGCCCACCTCGCCCGCGTCTTCAGCCGTATAAAAGCCTCCTTCTGGCGACAGCAAATCTTTGAGCATATACTCGAGCGTTTCTTGAGCGACGCCCGCCCATGTCTCTTCGCCCAAGAGCCTATACGCATCGATATAGATGCCGGCCAGCAGAGCATTGTCGTAGAGCATCTTTTCAAAATGCGGAACCAGCCATCGCTCGTCGGTCGAATACCGGTGGAATCCCCCGCCAAGCTGGTCGTAGATGCCGCCTCGGGCCATGGCGTTCAGAGTCTTGGTGATTAGACCGCGGGTCCGCAAATCTGCCCCGCGGCGGTGGAGTCGCAGCAAGAGTCCGAGCTGACTTGAAGGTGGGAACTTCGGGGCCGATCCGAATCCTCCGTGCTCAGAATCAAAAGATTGCTCTAGCTGTGACAGCGCCAGGTGAAGCGGTGCCTGGGTAAGCGGTCCATGCTCAGGTTCAAAGTCACGCTCGCGTAAGTATGCGGTCAACGAGTTTGCCGACTCTGAGATCTTATCCCTGCTGGCGCGCCAGATAGTGGAGATTTGGTTAAGGATGCTCAGGAACTGGAGCCGCGGAAAGTAGGTGCCGCCCCAAAAGGGCTTAAGCTCCGGTGTAAGAAATACACTCATCGGCCATCCACCGTGGCCGTTCAGCGCCAACACCGCCTGCATATAAATCCCATCGACATCCGGACGCTCTTCACGATCGAGCTTAATGCAGATAAAGTGTTCGTTCAGGACATCGGCAACGTCCTGTTGCTCGAAGGATTCCTTCTCCATCACATGACACCAGTAGCAGGTTGAGTATCCAATCGAGAGAAAAATCGGCTTGCCCTGCTGGCGTGCAGCAGCAAAGGCCTCTTCACCCCAGGGATACCACCACACTGGATTATCCTTATGCTGCAGGAGATAAGGGCTTCTCTGTCGCCCTAGGCGATTAACACTCATAGGCTACCAAACCAGTCGATCAATGCGCCCCTTGGAGTACTCCTCGATACGCCGACTACTGCCGGCGCCAATATCTGCGGGCAAGGCACTCCGAGGGAAAGCTCGCACCTCGTCGATTTCAAAGGATGGCCCCCTAAGCGCGGTAAAATTACAGTCAGGAAGCAGAAATACTACGACATGGTCATAATTGCGGTCTGAAAAGTTCGAGAACACGCCCCAAATACGGCTGGGCTCCGCTGGAATACGCACCCCAGTTTCCTCAAACAATTCTCTTACGACGGCCTGCGAGATGGTCTCCGCCCGCCTAACTCCGCCACCCGGGAGATGCCAGCCAGAACGATATGAATTGCGAACGAGCAAAACCCGATCTTGAGCATCAAGCGCGATAGCTGCCACCCCGAGTGTTACAGGTCGAAAAATTCGCCAGTACCTTTGCCGCAGTCGATGCAGGCACCGCGCCAGGACGGAGCTAACTCCACTCACGGCTTGAGACTATTGAGAGCAGAGCCAGCTTTAAACCAAGCGATCTGCTGCGCCGTCATGGTATGCTTCACGGCAAAAGTCTTCGATCCCTTGTCGGACTTCACCACCAGCGAAATATCAGATCCGGGTGCAAGTTTCCCGAGTCCTGTGATGCTCAAGCGGTCGTTCTCCCCAATCTGATCATACGCCGTAGGATCTGCAAAGGTCAGCGGCAGCACGCCCTGAGCTTTCAGATTAGTCTCGTGAATACGGGCGAAGCTCCGCACAATAATGGCCTTGCAGCCCAAAAATCGCGGCGACATGGCGGCGTGCTCACGCGAGGACCCCTCGCCGTAGTTTTCATCGCCGATAACGACCCAGCCCTGCCCCTTCGCTTTGTAACTTTTGGCTACTTCTGGATAGGGAACCCCCTTCTCGTTTGTCAGCACATTGGTGCCTTTGCCGATTTCACCTGTGAACGCATTGGTGGCACCAATGAACATATTGTTGGAAATATTCGCCAAATGTCCGCGGTATTTGAGCCAAGGCCCGGCCTGGGAAATATGATCTGTCGTGCACTTCCCCTTAGCTTTCATCAAGACGAGCAAATTTTCGAAGTCCTTGCCGTCCCAGGGTGCGAATGGATCAAGCAGCGCCAAGCGATCACTCTTGGGATCGACGGCAACTTTGATGGACCTTCGCTTGGCAACATCGGCAGGAGGTTCGATGTACCCCTCGCGGCTCAGCACGAAGCCCTTGGGCGGTAGCTCGTCGCCCTTGGGTTCGGTGAACATGAACTGCTGCCCATTGCCGTCGGTGAGTTTGTCAGTGGCGGGGTTAAATGAAATCTTACCGGCAAAGGCCATCGCTACTACCAATTCCGGCGACCCGATAAACGCAGCGGTTTCCGAATTCCCGTCATTACGCTTGCGGAAATTTCGATTGTAGCTGGTCACTATCGTGTTCTTCTCGCCAGCCTTGACGTCCGATCGGCTCCACTGGCCGATACAAGGTCCGCAAGCGTTCGCCAAAACCGTGGCGCCCACTTCATTGAATGTTTGGAGATATCCATCGCGCTCGATGGTTTTAAACACTTGATCGGAGCCGGGCGTTACCATCAAAGGTACCACGGTTTTGAGTCCGCGCGCCTTGGCCTCCCTGGCCACATGCGCAGCCCGGGCGATATCTTCATAGGATGAATTGGTACATGAACCAATCAGCGCCGCCGAGATTTGGTCGGGAAATTCGTTGCTCTTGACCACGTCCTTCATCTCGGACGCTTTACGCAGTAAATCCGGAGTATGTGGGCCCACCCACTGCGGCTCAAGCTTAGAGAGATCGATCTCCAATACCTCATCAAAGAACTTTTGCGGATTGGCGGCCACTTCGGCGTCGGCTATCAAATGCTCCTTGTATTTGTCCGCCAAATCAGCGACCTCCTTGCGGGTGGTCTGCCGTAAATATGATGCCATTCGGGCGTCGTATGGAAAGACCGACGTCGTTGCCCCGAGCTCCGCCCCCATGTTAGTGATGGTTGCCTTGCCGGTGCAGCTGATACTTTCAGTTCCGGGTCCAAAATACTCCACGATCTTACCCGTCCCTCCCTTTACGGTAAGAGCTCCTGCCACTTTTAGTATGACATCCTTCGGTGCCGCCCATCCGCTCAACTTCCCCGTAAGCTTCACCCCGATAAGCTTCGGGTTAAGCAGCCCCCAACCCTGCCCCGCCATGACATCGACGGCATCAGCCCCGCCGACTCCAACCGCGACCATGCCTAACCCTCCGGCATTCGGCGTATGTGAATCGGTGCCGATCATCATGCCGCCGGGGAACGCGTATTGTTCGAGAACTACCTGGTGGATGATACCCGCACCAGGCTTCCAAAAGCCTATGCCGTACTTTTCGGAGGCGGTGCGCAAGAATTCATACACCTCCCTATTTTCATCCACCGCGCGGAGCAAATCCTTCTCCGACCCAACTTTGGCCTGAATCAAATGGTCGCAGTGGATGGTGCTGGGCACCCGCACGGTATCGTGGCCCGTCACCATGAACTGCAGGAGCGCCATCTGTGCCGTGGCATCCTGCATTGCCACTCTGTCGGGCCGGAAATGCAGATTGCTTTTCCCTCGTTCCGGCAGTCCGGTTGCGGGCCACGTGTCGAGATGCGAAAAGAGGATCTTCTCTGCAAGTGTTAGCGGGCGGCCGAACTTCTTGCGGGCTTCCTCGAGCTTCTTCGGTAGGCCCTGGTAGTGCTTTTCTACGATTTCAAAATCTTTGCGATCCATGTGTATTCCCTCGGTAATCAATCTCGAAAATTTACGAACTGCAATTCAAGCTGGCTCATCGTACTGCGTAAATGCGAGATGACTTCCTGCAGCTCGTCACGCTTCTTTCCGGTAACCCGCACCTGATTTCCTTGAATTTGACTGGTGACCTTTGCCTTGTGTTCTTTGATTGCTTTATTGATCTTCTTGAGATCCTCGTCCCCTAATCCTTGCTTTATGATTATCTCTTGCCGCAGCATGTCACCCCCGGCCTTTGCGGGATCCTTAAACTCCACGGATTTCAAACTCACTCCGCGCTTGGCAAGTTTGGTGCGTAGGATATCCTGGACCGCGCGGAGCTTCATGTCGTCATCCGCCATGAGGACCATAAGCGTATCCTCCTTGAGCTCGACGCTACTCTTGGACCCCTTGAAGTCGTAGCGGGTGCCTATTTCCCGCATGGTTTGGTCGATAGCGTTCTTAACCTCTTGAAGCTCGACTTTCGAAACAACGTCGAATGACGGCATGGCGATAATACCTCCGAGAGTCCCTGCGTTACAGTTTAAATAATAGTACACGCCGCATGAACCGCAATTCCTAAAAAGGGAGGAGTCTCACGGCGCAAGGCAGAGGTAATTCCAGCTAAGCAGTCAATAGAGCGCTCTGCGCCAAAAACTGCAATCCAGCCTCGACGTTCTTCTTGAGATATTCCTGACGCCCCGGTCCCGGCTCCGGAATAGAGCGTCCCTCTCGCACCGCCAGGGTGCCATTCGTGATCAACTCGTCGATTCCCTTGCTGAGGGCGGCCTTGTCCCTGCTCCCGTCGCACAAGCCGGCAAGAAAGCGGTATAGGGCGGACAGCAGCACTCGCTCATGGCGCTGATTTGTCACCTCAAATCCATCGGCGCATTGGGCGCGCACCATTGGATGAACGGAAGGACGCGCGCTCACCGTTGTCATACACTGCAGGGGGAGCAGGCTAAACTCCATAACTCCCTGGTGCATGAGCTGAAGGGTCGCATCAAGAATCTGGGATTCGGAAAATTCGGCGCCCTTTATTTTAGAAACCTTTGCACGCGCAGCCTGCAACAGCTTGTCGAAGGTCATGCGCTGCGGCCATGCCTCGCTCAGTACCATGAGCATGGCTTTGATTGAGCGCTCCGCGGTCTTTAGCTGCGTGCCGTTCACCTGCGTGTACAAAACCTCTCCCTCCGCAAGCTGATCGACCTTGGAGTCGGCAGGCCTCAACGAAGTACTCAAATGAAACGAGCGCGCAATTGCAGGCTCGATCTTACGCTGAAGCTTTATATCCTTGCGGCACAGCAGCGTGGAGCGGAAGGTTCGATTACGCAAGAAATCCGAGTACTGTTCCATGGATACTATCTTGTCGGTGATCTGTCGCAAGGTCTGCCGCACCTCCGCAGGAAACTCATGGAGAGCCATGGAGTGAAACATTGCTTCGCCGAGGTAGCGCAGCCCCTGCTCCTCGGCGAGGGTAATAAAGTCATGGAAGTAGACTGGATTGTTCTCCACCTCCAAGTGATCATGCAGCAGATACGCATCCGACTCTCGCTGCAACCGTTGCAACTCAGTGGCAAGGAATAATGAATAAGCCGAGTTTTGATGCGCGACAGCGCGGCTCGTAAAATCCAGAAAGGCGCGCGCCTGCCCGACGATTTGCGCCGGATCCTTGAAGCCTTTGGTATGGTAGAGCATCATATCGCGAATGGTGCGGTACATGTTCCAGCCTGGAAGGGTATTGTAGCTTACGTACGCCACTCCGTTCGGAGAAAGATTGGTGGAGCATATCTCCAAAATCCGCTTCTGCAGCGCCGGAGTCACCCAGGAAAAGACGCCGTGACAAACGATATAATCGAATGTACCGAAGCTCGCGGAAATATCGTTCAAGTCCTGCACTCTAAATTCTGCGTTTTTCGCGCCGGACGCCTGAGCAAATTTCTTTGCAGTCTCAATCTGCCGCGAAGAGAGATCGACCCCGATGCAACGACTACGCGGCATGCTCAGTGCCATGGGAACTAGATTGCCGCCTGATGCGCAGCCAAGCTCGAGCACGGTGGCGGTTGCCAGACTTGGCGGGGTCATTCCGAAGAGCGTCGCGATCGAGGCTAGCCGATCGGGATGCGATTCTCGAAATACGAATGAAGGGTATGGAATATCGTCGTATGCCGAGGCGGATTTTGCGTCAGATTGATTCATGCGAAATGTAATTCAGCGTGCTAACGGGTCGTTCAGATACACGGAATCGGGACCAACGTGCGCCAGCATAGCAAACTTAAGTGCTCCCGCCTCCGGGAAAAGTCGCGACAAAATTCTTTGCATATAATAGTCAGCAAGCGGCACATCGCTGCGAAGCGGCGCCTCCGAGAGCAGTGTATTCAATTGCAGCTCGGTTTCGGAGTCCAAAGTCTCGGAGAAGGCGAGGATATAGTCGCCTTCTTCGATAGGGACGCAGGCAAGCTCTACCGAAACAATGGAATGCGCTCCAATGAGCTTCTCGAGCGACGCCTCGTCGCTACCGAACGACTTCGACTCGAAGAATGGATAAAGCTCTCCGCCTCGAAAGAGATAGGCGGAATTTGCGCCGACTCGCCCAGCGGCTACGCTGCGTCGCTCGATGACGAGTCCCATGAGCGAAGCGGCCATTCGTCCGCCAGCTGCTAGCCTATGCCCAAACGAATAGACGGAACTGTTCGCGTTCCTGAATGCCGCCTCCAATACCTCCAGGGTCATGTCTCCCTTTACTTCGTTGCGCAACCTAGCCGAACAGAAATCCAAAACGGCGGATACAAAGTGCTCGAGAGAAAGTTTCCCCGCTACCTGGGAGCTTATACCGTCCCGCGCAGCATAGGATCCCGCGAAGACCAGGCTGCCCGGTTGATGAGATGGATTGAGGGCCACGTAATGAGCCCGCTCCCCTAGCTCAGCATCACGGAAAAACTGGCAATCGATTCTGGTAATAGTCATACGCAACTATCGGTATTATTTCCGTAATAACTCCAGCACACTAGACAAGTAAATGTAAAGTCCGCCTTTTTGCCGCCGACCATTCCTGTACGGGCAATTGACGACAATTTCCCGGGAAGTTGTTCAAGGATGTTCAACAAAGGAGTACGACATGGAAAGTCTTTCTGCAGTCAGCCCATCTAGCCCTTCCGCCCTTACCTCTCTATCAGCAAGCATACGTTATACGAAGGTCGAGGCCGACTTTCTGATAATTCAGAGCGCATTTGGCGGGGATGCATCAGCCGGCGATAGTTCGACAGCAGCGATCGATAGCCTGCCTAAGGGCTTGTCGCTCAACGCTCAAGAGATTGTTAGCAAACTCAATGAACTGCTTAAAAAGCAGCTTCCCGATGGCATCGAGAGCCTGAAACCCGAAGAGGTGACCCCCGAAGCAACGGCAGACAGAATCGTCAGCCAAGTCGGATCGCTCTTCGACGCCTTCGCAAAACAGCACCCAGATCTCGAAGACGAAGAGTTGATAGGTAAGTTCATGAAGTTGGCGCGCCAAGGAGTTGAAGACGGCTATGGCCAAGCGTTCGATATCCTCGACAACCTGGGCGCGTTCTCATTTGACGGAGTCAAATCTGGCATAGAGCAAACGAAGGTGCTGCTCGATGACAAACTTGGAAAGCTTGAACAGAGTCTGCGCCAGCGCCTCGGACTAGATCCTGTCTCGACTGAGGAGTCAGTTGCCCAGAGTACTCAGTCTGAAATTCTCAAGCAGACAGGCGCGTCGATAAAGGTTGTGGCGTAGTCATGCGAAGAGCTTTCGGGCATGGCGGATGGCCTCAAGGAGCGGCTCGAAATCTTCCTCCGTTGAATACACGCCCAAGCTTAAGCGAGCACTCGAGCCAATCTTAAGTCGGCTCATGAGCGGCATCGCGCAGTGGTGTCCGGCACGGAGCTGCACGTTAAAGGTGTCCGCCACGGTGGATAAATCATGTGCATGCACGCCATTGAGGTTAAATGATAGGATCGAAGCCTGGGGCTTAGCCGCCGTGGCCGGCCCGTAGAGCGTGATACCAGGTTCCCGGCTGAGAAGATCAAAGACTTTGGCAAAAAGCGCCTGCTCGTGCGCCTCGATACGCTGGCGCCCGATTGACTCGACGAATTCAACCGCGGTGCCTAGTGCCAGTGCTTCGGCGATGGGGGGAGTACCGGCTTCAAATTTGGCCGGGATGTCGGCCCAAGTCGAACGCTCGACAGTTACTTCCCGAATCATATCCCCTCCGCCCATGAACGGGTCCATAGCTTGGAGCAGCTGCGGCTTTGCGTACAGGACTCCGATGCCCGTCGGACCGTATAGCTTATGTCCGGAGAAGGCTAAAAAATCCGCATCCAATTTCGCGACGTT
>JAYRHW010000167.1:0-38920 GCA_041907145.1 Bdellovibrionota bacterium | reverse complement strand
ATCCGGCAGCGGCAAGAGCTCCTTGGTTCACGGGATCATTGCCGACACCATTGCGCTCGGCCAGGGTGAAAAGACTGCTTGGAGTTACGCTGGAGCACAGCTACGCAGCAGTGTTTCCATCGACAGAGTCATCACTGTCGATCAAAAGCCCATTGGCCTCAATTCTCGCTCAACCCCGGCCTCATATTTAGGGATTTGGGATGATGTGCGCGCGCTGTTTGCTCAAACAATCGAGGCCAAGTCGCGCGGCTGGACACAAAGCTTTTTCTCCTATAATACGGGCAAAGGGCGCTGCCCCGAGTGCAAGGGTCAAGGGCAAGTAACTCTTGAGATGAATTTTTTGGCTGATGCCGCTGTGCAGTGCGAGACGTGCGGCGGACTGCGTTACGGCGATCAGGCGCTTTCTGTGCGCTACACCGACTTTTCAATCGCCGATGCATTGCAGTTCACGTTCGAAGAGGCCAAGGCGCGTTTTGCGAATCATAGAAAAATCTATCAACCGCTCTTGCAGGCTTGCGACCTGGGACTGGGCTATCTGACTCTCGGACAAAGCTCATCCACGCTCTCAGGCGGCGAGAGTCAGCGCATCAAGCTCGTTTCCGAATTGAGCTCTCCGCGGCAAGGGCATACTCTCTATATCCTCGACGAACCCACCACTGGTTTGCACAAGTCCGACGTAGCTCGGCTTATGAAGGTGCTCAAGGACTTGGTCGCACGTGGAAATAGTGTGTTGTTGATTGAGCACGACCAAGATGTACTGCTTCAGTCTGACTACATCATAGAGCTGGGACCGGGGCCGGGCATTTTGGGTGGGCGGGTCGTGTACTCAGGAGCACCGGCCGGCCTGCTGAGGGCTGCTACGGCTTGGGGGCAGGTATTCCGCAAAGGCGCGGCGAGCATCTTTGGCTCATTCCGAGCTGCGGCAACCGAAGAGTTGGTCAGAAGTTTTCAGGAAGATCCGCTGCCATGAACGGCAGCAGCCGGCATTTGGGCCTCATCTCAAAGACCGCCCGCACCCCATGGTAGGCCTCTGATGCTAAGTAGCTTCCTGAGAAGCGGGAAACTCTGATACGTTAAGACTTACTGTGCACGACACCACCCCGCAAAAAACTGATCGCCCATCTGACTTTCTGCTGCAGCCGAAATGCGCAATTTCTCAGGAAATGCTCGTAGCAGGAGGGCTTCTGCTGGCCCTGTTCGCATTCCGCTTTAGAGCTCTCCTTCACCTCAATTCTCTTTTTCTTGGGGGCAGCGAGGGTGATGCGGGTCTCTACATCTGGCTCATGCAGTCAAATATAAGAGATCTATTCTCCGTGCCCTGGTTCAATACCCAGGCATTCTATCCCTACACAAAGACGCTGGCCTGGAGCGACAATTTTATTTTACCCGCTTTGGTTGCCAAGCCGCTTTTGATGCTCGGCCTGTCGCTGCCCTTGGCCTACAATTTGATTTTGCTTTGCGCTCAATTTCTCAACGGTTTTGCTACCTACCGCCTAAGCGCAACGCTAACCGGCAAGGCGTTCCCCGCCTTCGTTGTCGGCGCGCTGTTTATGAACTATTCGACCTTAAGCGGAAATCTGGGTCATCCGCAGCTACAGTTTATCTTCTGGCTGCCGCTGTCAATTTCCGCACTGTATGGATTTTTCGCCGCCCCACGCCTATCTTGCGCCATGCGCATTGGCTTTCTCTTATTCTTGAGTTTTCTATGCACGGTGTACTACACGATTTTTACCGCGATTTCCCTCCTAGCCCTGCTGCTCACCACGCTTATTTTGCGACCGCGGCAATTTAGCCGTAGGGATCTGTGCAAGCTTACGGGGGGAGTACTTCTCGGCGCGCTGCCGGTCATTCCCTTCGCTCTCCCCTACTTTGCAACCCGCAGTGTTTTCGGGGAGCGCGAAATTTACGAGGCGTACTATTTCTCGGCCACTGCGTTGTCCTACCTCTCTGCAGCGCCGTTCAACCTTTTGTATGGCGCTACAGCCAACTGGAGCCACGCCGAGGCCAATCTGTTCCCCGGTTTTGCGCTGTTGGTTCTTGTAGCAGCGACCTTCCCAAGACTCTGGAACGCCAAACCTCTGAAGAGATTGTCCCATGTTGGCGGGCTTGCATTCATCGGCGTGCTGCTTTGCACCGCCGGCTATTTTCCGGAAATTTGGATTAAGACCGCTGCTGCAGGTCTCTCATGGATATGTCTCTGCATCCTGCTTGTCCTCACCTATCGTATGGGTCTGCTTGAGCGGAAACTTGGCTTCAATATCATGACGAATCGCGGGCTGACGGCAAGCTTTCTGCTGCTGGCATTCCTCTTCTTTGCCCTATCGCTCGGCCCCTTGGGAAATCCGGAGAAGGGTCAGTGGGCGCTCGGCATTTATCGCCTTTTTTATGAAACGTTTCCGGGATTCAACGCAATTCGTGCCATAGGACGCGCCGGCATCCCGTGCATATTTTTCTTATGTATCGTCGCGTCGTTCTCCCTAGCGCATTTCTTTGATAAGAAGCGGCACGTGGCGGCTCCTCTGCTGTCTATGGTATTAGGGCTTGGCTTGCTTGAAAATTATGTTCCTCAGTATCCGCTCGATGCGCAGGACAAGCCTCCTCCGGCGATTGATTTTTTGGCTGGCCTCCCCATCGATGAGCAGGGTGCCGTCATCGCTTTACCGCTCGTGACCGAGCTCACCAATGACGGTTCCGTAAAGAGCTGGTCTGAATTTGCCCGCCTCAATACTCAATACATGCAGTGGCTTTTTCCGGCGCACTTGCCGATGGTCAACGGCTACAGCGGTCAACGCACGAAGCTCATGCGCGAGCTTCCCGCCCAAGTTCTAGACTTTCCTGATCAACGTTCCGTCAACGCCCTGCGATCGATCGTGGGACTTCGCTATATTCTCTACGTATCATCGCGTGATCCCGGATTTAGTCAGATCGAATTCGATCGACGGGTCAAGAACCTCCCAGGAAACTTGGCCCTCAAGATGTCGGATACCGCGGGAAATTATCTCTTTGAGTTGAGCGGTTCCTCACGCATACGCACCGATACGTATCTTCTCGCTCCTTCCTATCCGCCAGGCGTCGTCTACGTCGAATTAATGAGCATCTACAAGAAGGAAGCTCCAGATGTGGAGGTGGAGATCTACGCTATGAACCACTCCCAGACGAGCCCCATTGCGACAGCGAGAGTAAAGCAAAACGGGGAATGGGAAAGGTTTCTCATACAGTTGCCGAATACCGCGGACACCGTGCGGCCCAACTGGATTACCTTCCGCCTCAAGGACGATGCGAATGTATTTTTTCGCGAATCCACCTATAAGGCTAAGCCGGACTAACTCGCATCGTCGATCCGCCGTCGATACACTCCCGAACGGCCGGTATCATAGCCTCCCTCGCTGAGTCGGGGTGACGGCTCATAGCGCGTCCACTCTCCGCGCTCGAATGAAAACGTGACCTCATGGCGTGAGCCGCAATCGAAGAGATACACTACTCCCTGCTGGCGCAGCACCAAAAGCCCCCCGCGAGATGTCCGATCATCTTCAATGCAAGCCTGCACAGGAATTGAAATGCCTCCGCGCGGAACGGCAAGTCCGTAAATATCGCGTTCAAACGTCAAGCTTCTGCCTACTCGAATCGACTGCCCGTCACGCAACGTCAACGGCGAAAACTCCGGCTCGAATTTATCGCCCTTGACCGAATGCACCACGCAAGAACATTCCCCATCGGGGTGGATCTCGATCCGACAGCGATCGCGGTGTCCTGGCATGAGCACCACGATGATCTGCCGAGCATCAACCCCCAACGGTTCGCGCTCGCTCAAATCGGGATTGCGCATGTTGATGCCGAGAGGATAGAGGGCGCGCACCAGGCGCAGCGTGCGATCGGCAAATTCCTTGTCCCATTGTGCTCCAGCATTAACGAGAGCAATCCCCTCGCCCGGATCCACGATAGAATTGCGGCGCGAGTGATGATCGAAGCCTTTGTCGTGAATCTCCTTAAGGAGTTTGCACGTCGATCGCAGATGGTCCGAGACTAAGTCGCTTTGCAAGATTCGCTGTAAAGCCTGTTCGAGCGATGGGGAGTAATCCTCGTGCCGGAGAAAATTCAGCATGCCCACAAGGTTTCGGTAGTCGCGATTCGTAGAACTGCGAAGTAATCGCACGAGATCGAGTATCTGAGCTGTCTCAATACCGTTCGGCAAACGCTGAGGCTGTAAAAGGAGGTTCTCGATGGCGTCGGCTCCCGGCATCGAAGCTCGTGCTGAGCGAAGTAAGGGCTCGAGCAATTTTTCGCGCTTATCGGATTCGTCCGACGAGCATTCCGCTACGCCGGACGCATGCAGACCTTCAGCCATAGCTACCCAAGAAATCTCATCGTATCTACCTAGATACATCGGAATATGGCTGGGGGGTCTTAAGGATAGGATTAGCCGGATTACCCAAGGGGTAACTGGCTAGAACGACTAGAGCAATTCTCGATTTGGGGCTGGGTTAGGCATCCGGATGGCGCTGGCGCAACAGCTCGGAGAGCGTCCGGCAGGCGTCGGTAACGGTGAAGATACCAACCAGCTTCTCATTTCGTACCACGAGAGCGGAGCCCATACGGTCTTCGACCATGCGATCGAGCACTACATTGATTTTCTCGGTATGGGGCACGATATAGGGATCTTGAATGCAGACATCCCCCACGGTCAGAGTCTCTGCATCGACTGTTCCTCGTCCCACCGCTATTGCAAGTTTGGCGTCACGATCACTTAACAAGCCGTATACCTTTCCTCCCTCGACAACGGGAAGATGGCGAATGTCCTTGGCATACATAACCGCTATCGCTGCCTTCAGGGACTCGGCGCTTTCGATCGTATAGGGAAACGGGGTCATGACTTCGAGCATGGTAGGCATGGGCCGCATATAATTCCCCTTTCGACAGTATTTGCTACGTTATTCAGAGCTACCACAGATTGACAGCTCATACAATTTGAGCGTGTTTTCAAGTGCTTAAGTCCCGCTCTGACCCGGCATCCCGGCCCTGGCTAAAAGCATTCGCCCTGTCTGATAAATTTATCGTAATATCGAGCGTCGCTGTACGACCAATGAGAGTGAGGTTTGTCAGGAGCCAACTCAGTATGAAGACGATTACCAAAAGCGCTGTCTTTCTATGCTGCCTTGCGGCAGTTCTCTCATCGATTGCCGTTGCGCAGTCTGAATCAATAGCAAAATCTGTATCCGTAGTTCCTGATTCCAACAACCAGGTCGTAAAACTCACGGACTCGGGGATTTCCCCGAACATGCTGTCAATGAAGTTGACGGATAGCATCGTATTTTTGCTCAACGATACCGCCGACACTTTGACAACTTTGGAAATCGATTTCGGCTCCAAGCAGATGCATTGCAGTGGAGGCAACTTGCGCGCCGAATCCGACGGTAAGTCGCGCTCCGTAAGGCCTTTCGGGCCGCGGGATTTCGCCTCGACCTGCTTCCACGAACCAGGCGACTACTCCTATACGGTGTACGGATTGAAGCCGAATCCTTCGGGGATACGAGGGACTATCCATGTGGAATAGATGTCTCCTCTTGGCTCTATTTTCCTTCGCTCTACTGACGGGCTGCGCTGCGAAGGTGACCAAGTCCGCCGACTTCGATGGCGGAACTCCCCGCACCATCGCACTTCTTCCGATAAACATACCGGCAGGCGTGGCTCCCGATAAAGTCGGCCTCATCCGCAGGGCGCTGCTTGGCGAGCTGCGCAATAGCGGGTTCACCGTCCTCGATGATACTCTGGTGCAACGAATTTGCGATTCTCCCGAGTGCCCTCGGGCCGGGGATCTAGCATCCCAATATTTGGTCGACGGATTTTTTTCGCTCGAGCTCAACTCCGTTTCTCGTAGTAATTTCTTGGCCGGATACTATAACGCTATTCGCGGCTCCTTAACGCTCAGCGATAAGGAGCGTAAGCCACTGCTCAAGGTTGAGAAGACCGAGAGCGAGCGCGGCGGGCTTCTGTTTAACTCCGGTCAGTTGCTGCAGGGGGTCCTGTCTCAAATTAAGAATTCCGACGATCGTTCGTTCGAGCGCCTCGCCGACGCCTTTGCCGCCTCTCTCGTAAGCCAGGTGCCTACCCCTGGGCGCACTGCCCAGCCAAGCGAGGCAGCAGCGATAGCCATTCAAAAGGTCGAGATTGTAAAGAATAAGATTGGAGCCGACCAAATATGCGCCTCTGCTACCCCACAATCCATGGCTTTTGTGTTGTTAACCGGCAGAAAAACGAATTTGCGCGAGATTTCCCCCGGGCGATATTGCGCGCGTCTGAGACTCGAGGACTTTCCCGCCGCCGCAAGTACGCTCACTGTTGAGTTGCGATCGGCCTTTGGTTCTAGCGTACGGCAGTCGGTACTGTCGACCGCTGGGCAATGCGATTTACGCGGGCTCGTGCGCTTAGAGGCCTCCGCAGGAGGAAAGCGTCTCGTCTTAGCCTGTACAAAGACGCGCTCTACCCCGAATCCCCTCGGGAGCGGATGCGAGAATCATGTGCAGAGCTGTCTCGATCATCACTTCCTTATTTATCAGGCGCAGTCTCCGCTGGGCCCCTTCAAAAGAATAGCTGAGGTACACGACGTTGCCTGGAAGATCCCCGCCACGGCAACTTCGGATGTGTATCAAGTCGTGGCTGTCGATACGCACGGCGGATTCTCCGTGCCGGCCTCAACAGAGGAAGTTTCTCAAGGAGCCTCCCAATAATGAGTACTCGCTTACTTTCGATTTCCTTTTCTGCGCTACTGTTGTGCCTGCTGTCCGGCTGCGCCGGAACTTATAAGAATACGCTGAGCTTCAACCCACAGGAGCCCTTGCGTGTTGCAGTCTTGCCCTTCGTGCAAGTAAATAAGAAGGGTGAAATTATACAGCCAGACCCGAAGCTTCTCATTGATTCCGTCGAGCTGCTGTCGAGTGAGCTCAAGCGTACACCAGCAGAATATGTAAGGAAGCTGGTGGAAAAGGAGCTCGATCGTTCCGGACTGGACATCATCGGTCCTGCGGAACTAGACGGGAAGCTATTGCATAACGGGTTTGGTCACGGAGACCTTTCGTTCGACCTGTCTAAGATTTACGCCACGTCGGCGCGAGAGCTTTGCGCAAAAATATTGGATTGTGATGCCGTCCTGTACGGCAGAGTGACTGAATGGGATCGCAGTTATTTCGCCATTCAATCGACCAGCAGCGTCGGACTGGAATTGCAGCTCGTTTCAGCGCGCGAGGACAAGGCGCTCTTTACCAGCAGTGCTTCGGACTCGGACAGTCGAGGGCTTACTAAAGTTCCGACAGGATTTTCCGATCTCGTCCTGGAGCCCCTCAAGGGTTTGGATAATAAGATTCTGACCGATTTGGCAGGAACGGTAGTGGCAAAAATGCTCGCCCCATTAGCGGTCGAGAATCGCCCTGAGTTTCTCAGTTCTCCTCCGCCAGCCGTGTACGCCTCGGCTCATGATAAGCCTTCCGGGATCCTGAGCGGCAAGGAATCTCTCAAGGTCTTGATGTTCGGTACGCCTGACCGCTCAGCCTCGTTCTCAATCGGCAACGTGATACAAAATGTGCCGATGGCGCAGAAGGATCAGGGGCACTACATCGGAGAGTATTTTCCACTGGAGAGCGACAATTTTACCGACCAGCCCGTCACCGTTTATTTGACCGACGAGGTGGGAAGATCCACCCAGCAGAAAATAGGAACCACGAAGATTTCACTGCAACATCCCTCATGAAGTTTTTCCTAGCGGTCATTCGAGATTTGTACGCCGGCGTGTTTTGCTTGGCGCTGCTGAGCGCATGCAGCCCCCGAGTACAGGCACCCGACGCCCCCGTTTTACCTGGACAGAAGGTTGAATTTACCCTCCCGACTGTTTCGGGAGCGAGCGCATCCAGCACCGCACTGCGCGGACGTTATGTCTTGCTGCACTTCTGGGCTACTTGGTGCATCCCCTGCATGGAGGAGCTGCCTGCACTGCAGCAATTCGCTTCGCGCTTGCAGAGTAGCGACATATCGGTGCTGGCAGTTGCAGTTGAAAGCGACTGGGACTCCGTCGAATCACACCTGAAAAGTAACAAAATTACCCTTCCGTGCTTGCTGGACCGTCGAGGAGATCTCAAGAACGCTTTCGGCATTCGTGGCGTGCCAAGCACTTTTCTCCTCGATCGCCAGGGGCGCCTCACCTCGATACCAGATCCTCATGACGGCACGCTGCACGGCATCATTTCCGGTCCGCGCGATTGGACTGCCAATGGTGCCGCGGACGTCTTTAAGAGCTATTTGAAGTAGGCGGCGGCTAAACTGTGCGCCGGGTATTGGGGAGGCTCAAACAGTCGTCGAGGCACTGTCGAATGGCCTTGAAATAAACGACGGCAGTGTGATTTTCCTGCAAAAGCAGTCTTTCCGACATTTCCAAGTAGAGCACGCCTCCGCGATCGTTGTTGCCGAATTTTCCTGAGACATGCGAAACGATGTCGTTGTGCAAAAAGGCTCGTTCTTGCTTCAGCGGAGTAGCGCAATGGAACGCCTCGGAAATCGGGTTAGAGCGCTCCCCGCCGGCGGAACATGGCACTGGCTTATATTGCCGTCCGCTGGAGTCTCCGATCCGCACTCGTGGAACCAGTTGAGCAGTGCTTCCATCCATGAGGTAAATACACCCGCGCACGAATCCCGCAGCAGGAATTAATCTGCTGACGAGCATGTTTACACCCTGGCTGGAGACCTCCCCTTGCACAAGATGCTCATAAACTTCCTTGAATTCGGTCTGTAGGTGCTTCGGGCAGCGCTTTACGTAGGAGTTTTGATCGATAAGCTTGGCGATATACTCGGAAGTAGCCTTTTTCGCGCTGGCATCCGGATTGATATCAGCCCCAAAAATCGACGATGAAAGCGGGATGAGATTCTTGCACATTCCGCGCACGTGCTCGCCGATGATATCCAAGCCATCAGGCCCAAGGATGCTTTGGATCTCCCGTTCTACCGACTTCCACTCCTCGACGGCTTTTGGATAGTGTTGCTGGTTATTCACGCGCGCGACTAGTTCACCAAGTTCACAGAATCGCGCTACTTTCTCGGCCTTCTTTCTGGCCTCGGTCATCTCGAGTGATTCGGGGAAATTTTGAGGAGTTTGACGCGGCAGTTCTCGTGTCCAGCCCAGAGCCTTGCTCAGCTCCACATTGGTATTCCAGTGCAGGGTAACTTCGTAGCCCAAGAGGGCCGGTGCAAATCCGACGATCTTCGCGAGCTCCGATTCGATATCATTGCCAGTGGCCAGCACGGCGCTAAGGGCCTTTTGAAAACTTCCGGGATAATTCCAGGCCACCAGCATAAAGCCAAGCTGCCGCAAGAGCGCGCAGGAAAAGGCAAAGTCGGGATCTCCAGTCGTGTTGCGCGCCAGCATCTCGGCGGTCCCGCAGCTTATGAGCGAATGCCGTAAACGCAGGGCCTGAACTTCTCGGATATCATCGAGACGATGAGCTGAGATATCGGTGTCGGGAGTAGAAAGCATGGAGGTAAGCTGGTCGATCTCCAAGCGCCGCAGCGTATCCATGGGATTTACCGAGAGCTGCTCGGTTGCCACCACTCCTTCTAGTTTACGCAGGCAATGGGCGAATAAGGAGAAGTCCGACTTTAGGTCGCTAATCAGATCTTGCTTGTCGGTCGTATAAGCTCCGCTTCCGAGCTTAGCTTGAACCCGTTTGAGGACCTCGGAATTGACAGGAAACCAGGTACGCGAGACGTACTTAGCCGCCTCTTTTAGGCGTCGGCCCTGCAAACCATCTGCTGGCGTTGGAGGTATTGTTCCCTGCATATCCCCGAGTAAATTTTCCGCACGGAAGACGAGAGCGCTCCCGTAGTCGCTCCTCGTTACCTATATATCGGCCTGCTTGGAAAGGAGGTAAAGGATTGATTACACGCACATTGCGCGCTAAGCACCTGGAACTCCAGCGCTTTTCCAGCATTGCCCGGGTCGGAGTAGGAAAGCTGCGCGGCGCCTAGAAGCCTAGGCCAGCGCGGCGCGCAAGCGATCGGCGATGCATTTCAGAAAGGCATCCGTATCGAGAAAGCTTTCTGCCGGCAAATTGTTGCCGTGAACACAAACTGCCAAGTCTTTGGTCATCTTCCCGCTCTCGACCGTCTCCACGCAAGCGCGCTCGAGCGTCTCGGCAAAACTCACGACATCGGGCGTCTTATCGAATGTTCCGCGGTAGTAGAGCCCTCGGCTCCAAGCAAAGATTGAAGCAATAGGATTCGTAGAAGTTTTCCTTCCCTTTTGATGCTCGCGGAAATGCCGCGTTACCGTGCCATGCGCGGCCTCGGCTTCTATCGTCTGACCATCTTCCGTCATGAGGACCGAGGTCATGAGTCCTAGTGAGCCGTACCCTTGTGCCACTACGTCCGACTGCACGTCTCCATCATAGTTCTTACAGGCCCATACAAATCCGCCGTTCGACTTGACTGCATAGGCAACCATGTCATCAATCAGGCGATGTTCGTAGGTGATGCCTGATTTATCGAACTTATCCGCAAATTCCTCTTGAAAGATCTTGGCGAAGATATCCTTGAAGCGTCCATCATAGGCTTTGAGGATCGTATTCTTCGTCGATAGATACACGGGCATTCTTTTAGCAATGCCGTAGTTGAAACAGCTGCGGGCAAATCCAGCAATCGAATCATCCAAATTATACATACCCATCGCTACTCCGGAGCCCGGGAAGGCGAACACTTCATGTTCAATTGCTGGCCCTCCGTTCTCCGGCTGGAACTTCATCGTAAGCTTGCCTTTGCCGGGAACAACGAAGTCAGTGGCTTTGTACTGATCGCCAAAGGCGTGGCGGCCAATAATGATCGGCTTGTTCCATCCCGGCACCAGGCGAGGAACGTTCCGGCACAAGATCGGCTCGCGAAACACCGTACCGCCGATAATATTTCGAATGGTGCCATTAGGAGACTTCCACATCTTCTTGAGCTTGAATTCCTCGACTCGCGCCTCATCCGGAGTGATCGTGGCGCACTTCACGCCAACGCGGTGCAGCTTGATGGCTTCGGCAGCCTCGACGGTCACCTTGTCTTGAGTAGCGTCTCTATTCTGGATCGAGAGATCGTAATACTTAAGATCGATATCGAGATACGGAAGAATCAGCTGCTCCTTAATGGCGGCCCAAATAATGCGGGTCATCTCGTCGCCGTCGATTTCGACGACTGGTTTTGCAACTTTGATTTTTTTCATAAACTAGAATTATTCGGGCTTCTTTTCCGATTTGACGCGAGCCTGGACCGATACCTTGCCGTCCTTTACCACAACCTTGAACGACACCTTCTTGCCGGCATGCTTGGCCTTAAAATCCTTGGCGCGAGCAAGCAGCGACTGTTGGAAGGCCTTGAAATCGACATTTTGTGGCATGCCGGTTTGTTTTTCAAGAGCAGCCTTATAACTGTTATAGAGAGATTGCATGCCCCTCTCTGCGGTCCCTTGTGCGGTTTGGGCATGCCGGTCCTCCAGGGCATTTCGCTCTCGAATATCGGCTTTGAATACATCTCGGCGATACGATCCGTCCTCGCGTTGGCGCAAAACCCGTTCAAAGTAAGTGTTATACGTGCGATAGCGGCTCTCTAGGCTGCGGAGCCTAAAGGTCATCTCGGAATTTTTGAAGGGCGCTGCAAGCAAATGCCGTATGTCTCGCTTTACTTCGGCATGCAGCTTGTCAGGAGGAAATTGCACTATGCCGGAAAAGTACTGCTCGAATTGAACTTTGAGGTCAGCAATTTTTGCCTCGAGTCTATCGAGCTCCGCGCGGACATCCATGCGCTTATGCGCGCGCTCCTCGAGAGACTTCCGTTGCTCCGTCATGGCTCTATATGCTCCGCCGTTCCCTACCCTTGAATTCAGCTTCCCTCTATAGCTATCGTAAGGTGACTAAGCGTTCTTAACCTCTCGATATTTCTCGCTCCACTGGTTATAAGTAGTTAAATCCAAAGGACAAACCTTGCCTTCTCGAACCGCCGCCTCCCCCTCAGCCAGTCAGCCGTTAGCCCTTATCGTGCTCGCGGCGGGCCTCGGCAAGCGCATGCAGTCAGATTTTCCAAAGGTATTGGCGCGCACAGGCGAGGCGTCGCTGATTGAGCACGTACTGCGCAGCGCCCTCCCGCTCAAGCCAAGCCTAACCAGCATCGTGGTAGGACATAAGGGCGAGCTCGTGGAGTCCGAGGTTTCTCGAGTCAGCAAGGAGAACAATTGGGATTTGGATCACGTTCACTTTGCTCATCAGCCCGAGCAGCGCGGTACGGGCGACGCGGTGAAATGTGCTCTTCCAATTCTAGAAGGGTTTCGCGGCAACATCATGATTCTTTGCGGCGATATGCCTCTCGTGCGGGAATCGTCGCTGCGCTCGTTATTGCAGCTGCATGAAGGAAGCAATGCAACGTTGACCCTCATGTCTTTGCGAACCAAGGATCCTGCGCACTACGGACGGGTGCTTCGAGACAGCAAGTCGAAGCGGGTGCTTGGCATCGTGGAGGCCAGGGACTGCCGTCCTGAACAGCTGGCAATAGATGAAATCAACGCCGCCATTTACATCGTTGATTCCGCTTTTTTAGCGCCGGCAATTAAGGAATTGAAAAATGAAAATGCGCAAAAGGAATATTATCTGACAGATATCGTTTCGCACGCGGCACGCGAAGGCCAGGCGGTAGAAGCTCTCGTGATGACCGATGAACAAGAGATTCAAGGTGTAAATACAAGGTACGAACTAGCCATGGTGAACAACACGCTACGTGAAAAACGGAACAAGGAATTGCTAGAGGCTGGAGTCGAGATTTTGGACCCCAGCTCCGTCTATGTTGATTCGCAGGCAACCATCGCCCGCGGGGCTCGCATTGGCCCAAATGTGCAAATCCTCGGTAAGTCATCCATAGCAGCCGGAGCGATCATCGAAGGGACGGCGTATGTCATGAACTCTAAGATCGGTGAGGGGGCGCACCTCAAGTTGGGCGTCCGCATCGAAGATTCAGTTGTTGGACCAAAAGCAAGCGTCGGCCCCTTCGCTCACCTGCGCCCCGGAACTGAACTGGGAGAGGAAGTAAAGATTGGAAATTTCGTCGAAACCAAAAAAGCCAAACTTAGCAAGGGCGCGAAAGCTTCCCATTTGACGTACCTGGGCGACTGCACGGTGGGAGAAGAGGCTAACATCGGCGCGGGGACCATCACCTGCAACTACGATGGGTACGAAAAATTCGAGACGACTATCGGCAGAGATGTATTTATCGGCAGCAACTCGTCGCTCGTCGCTCCGCTGAAAATAGAAGATGGCGCTACGATTGGCGCCGGATCGGTGATTACCAAGGGGGTTGAAAAGGACAGTCTGGCCTTCACCCGTGCACCGCAGGTGTCAAAAGCTGGCTGGTCTAAGAGGAAGAGAGATCTGAAGGGATCGAAGGGGCGTTAATTGGCCTTGGCTTTGCGTGCAATTCGGGCCAAACGCCTATTGCGATTCTTCAGTAATTTCGCGCGCTTATTAGCACGGCGGGTCTCGGTCACTTTAGTAGGCGATGCCATACACTGCTTTCCTTTCTTGAAACTGAGCGCCAGATAGTAACGAAACGCCTATAGCGAGTCAAACCGGTCTTAGGCATCCTCTTCCTCGGGCATAACCAGCAAGAACGAGGTGAAGTAGGCTCTCGATCCGGCGATATCTTGCTTGCGCAGCGCGCCATTTCACGCAGGCAGGCTCCTTGTTTTGTTGACAAAGCGCCGCGCGAGACTTGGACCGAAATCATACACTCAAGCCCAGGAGCGTTCCGCTCTACAGCGGCTGCGAAAAAAGTCGCCGCTCCGAAATATCGCGCAGCATTCCGTATTCATTTTCACCGAGGGCCCCTAGGACTTTCCAATTAGCCCAGGTCTGCACCTTAAGAATTTGGCGCTCAATCTCCGGCAGTTCATCGTAAGCCTTTGCGCCGCGATGATCGTGATCTGAACGCCTTCCCGATTCAATGTCTGCCTTGAACTGCGCAAGCCATTTCTCGTGATGACGGCGTGCCATGTCTTCACGCAAAACGGGAATATCGGCGTCCACGACCGAATCAGGGCCCTGAATATCGAGTGTAGCCAGGATTTTTCCAGCGGCCCGCATTAAATCCAACTGTAGAGGGCCCGTTTCTACCAACAGCTCGAGTAAAATTTCAGCATTGCCGGCTATAATTTTCTGAATTCGCTCTGGCTGTTGATCGAAGGGCTTGGCCCGCTGCTGTTCTCCCTGTCCAATGATTTGGCAGCGCCAGGAGAAGCCCTGCTCATACTGCAACGGCACAAAGCTATCGAAGAACCGATCTAGCTCTCGAGCTGCGGGTAGAAAACGCTCGCGGCTAAAACGGGGCTCATGTTGCTGGCGAGGGTCCTCATCAGGGCGATGCTGCATTTGCGGAGTGTTCATACCGACACCTCCTTACCTAAGCGATTTTAGATATCTAAATTGCGGGTCTTGAGCGCGTTATCTTCGATGAATTTTCTTCGCGGCTCGACCTCGTCGCCCATCAATACCGTAAAAATCTGATCAGCTTCGATAGCATCCTGAACTTGAACCTGCAGCAGGACGCGGTTCGTCGGGTCCATGGTTGTCTCCCAAAGCTGCTCAGGATTCATTTCGCCAAGCCCCTTGTAGCGGGTAATGGTCAATCCCTTGCGGCCACGTTCATCGACGAAGGCAGCCAGCGCACTCAAATCCTCCAATGAGATCTTTTGCGAGCCCTCTTCATTCAAGGTTGCAGTAAACGGAGCGCGGCCGAGCTTGCGAGCCTCCCCCAAGACAAAGCGCAAACGCTGGAAATCTGCACGAGAGCTCAGGCCCTTCGAGAGTCTTGTCTCCTTGCGAACTCCCTTGAGCCGGGTCTTGGCTACTATTATCCAGGACGGGGCTCCGTCACGCCGATCCTCTTCGATGGAGAAACTCTTCTCCCCGGTAATTTTTCTCTCCAGTGCCGACTTCAGAATCTCTACTGCCTTTTCCGCGTTAGCCGGCGATGAAAGCGCTTCGACGGGCTCCCGATCTAAAGAGGCAAAAGCTTCGAGGACTCGAGCATCCATTCGCTCGATATAAAAGCCCTCGAGAACTTCCTTGAGCCCTTGGAGACTCAGCACGAAGCGCTTGAGCGCGTCGCCTTCTGTCTTGACCCTATCAGCGGACTCCAGCGCCATATTCGAGATTCCGCCCGAAGCAATGACATCGGCGAACATGGTTTCGTCCTTAATGTAAGATTCGCTCTTGCCGCGTTTGACTTTGTAAAGCGGCGGCTGGGCTATAAACAAATGGCCGCGTGCCACAAGCTCTGTCATCTGGCGATAGAAGAAAGTAAGCAGCAGAGTGCGAATGTGGCTCCCATCTACGTCAGCGTCCGTCATGATGATGATCTTGTGGTAACGGAGCTTGCTTACGTCGAAGTCCTCCGAGCCGATGCCCGTACCAAGGGCGGTGATGATGGTGCGAATTTCCTCAAATGCGAGCATCTTATCAAAGCGGGCCTTCTCGACATTAAGAATCTTTCCCTTGAGCGGCAAAATAGCCTGGTTGCGCTTATCGCGCCCTTGCTTTGCCGAGCCGCCGGCGGAATCTCCCTCGACCAAGAACAGCTCAGCCTCCTCGGGGTTCTCGTTCTGGCAATCGGCCAGCTTGCCGGGCAGTGCCGCGGAATCCAGGGCCCCCTTTCGGCGGACCAATTCGCGCGCCTTACGCGCTGCCTCACGGGCTCTGGCAGCTTCGAGGGCTTTGCCAATGATGAGTTTGGATACCGAAGGATTCTCCTCGAGGAATAGAGAAAGCTTCTCTCCCACGAGCTGCTCTACGAAGCCCTTTACCTCATGATTGCCGAGTTTTGTTTTGGTTTGCCCCTCGAACTGCGGCTCAGGGATCTTCACGCTGATAACCGCGGTAAGCCCTTCGCGAGTATCGTCGCCTTGAATCGGCTCATCACCTGACTTAAGCAGGCCATTCTTATTGGCGTAGTTATTCAGGCAGCGGGTCAGCGCAGATTTGAACCCGGCCAAATGAGTGCCGCCTTCGGTCGTATTGATATTGTTGGCGTAGGTAAAAATATTCTCTTGGTACTCGTGATTGTACTGAAGTGCCAGCTCGACAATCAGGTGATCCTTTTCCGCCTTCACATAGATAGGTTCAACGAATAGGGGGTTCTTTGACCTGTTGACGTGCTGAACGAAGCTTTTGATGCCGCCTTCGTAATAAAATTCCTGGCGCTTGTTGACTCGCTCATCGACTAGGGTAAAGCGGAGGCCGGCATTCAGAAATGCCAACTCACGGATGCGGTGCGTGAGAGTCTCGTAATTGTAATCTTTGGTCTGAGTAAAAATAGTTCCGTCGGGGAAGAATCGCACCTTGGTGCCCGTTCCGGTCGCTGGTCCCATCTCCTTTAAAGGCGCCACCGGATCGCCACGACGAAACTCCATGAAGAAAAGCTTTCCGTTCTGTTTGACTTCAACCTTGAGCCATTCTGAAAGTGCGTTCACCACCGAGACGCCGACTCCATGCAACCCGCCGCTAACTTTGTACGCTTCTTTGTCGAACTTGCCGCCTGCATGCAGCTTGGTCATCGCGACTTCGACGCCGCTGACTTTCTCCGTAGGATGCATATTCGTAGGAATGCCGCGCCCGTTATCCTCGACGCTCAAAGATCCGTCGAGGTGGATAGTTACAACTACATTGGTGCAAAAGCCGGCAAGCGCCTCGTCTACGGAATTGTCGATTACCTCGTAGGCAAGATGGTGGAACCCGCGGTCATACGTATCGCCGATATACATTCCTGGGCGCAGGCGCACAGCCTCGAGTCCCTCCAGAACACGGATCTGCTCGGCGTCGTATACCAGGGAAACGTCTTGGGCCTGGGTCTCTGTCATAACCAATAATTCCTAAATTATATGGGCGCTGGAGGTTGGCTGTGGATAACAAACTTTTGAGAGTAATCGGGCCGAGGCGTATAAAACTCGGTATTTCTTCTGTATTATAGCCAGCTTAGGCTAGTTCGGTAAAGCCGTTATTCACAAAAAAAGGTGAATTAAAGTAAATGATTTCAATTGGTTAAATTGAGAAAATTCACCCCGTAACGGGCCGGTATCATTAGGTTAATAATCCAGTTATTTCAGCGTATTAGCTAAGTTTTCTACTGCTTACCTTGCCTCCGTCGATCTGTAGCTCCAGAGCCTCCCTGCCAGCTCGTAAATTGCTGTCCGGATTACTCGTGCCAGTTACAAAAATCTGGCTTTGATGGCTGCGGATTAGGGACTCGAGCGCTTCTCTGCGTCCGCTATCAAGCTCAGATTCTACATCATCGAGGAGAATGACCGGAGCTTCGCTGCGAATTCGCTCTAAGAGTTCAAGGACTCCGAGCTTTAAGCTCAGAACAATCGTGCGTGATTGGCCCTGCGACGCAAAGGAGCGTGCCGAGTTACCTCCGAGTTCAATGAGAATGTCGTCGCGATGTGGGCCAATCGTTGATGCTCGGAACTGCAACTCCCGATCGCGCACATGTTCGAAGCGCTGTAGCGCTCCCTCGAGGGTAACAGGGGTATCCGCAGGAAATGTTGAGCTCTTCAGAGCTAGACTTAGCGCACCGTCCGAGGCAGAAAATCGCGAATAAATCTCCCCCGCAATTTCTTGCAGCGCCTTCAAAACCTCTAATCTCGCCTGGTGAATTTTCAGGGCGGTATTTGCGAGCAGCACGTTCCAAGTGTCGAGCATGCGAGGATCGCTGACTCCCCGCTTGAGCAGAGCATTCTTGTTTCTCAGGGCCTTATTGTAGTCAACCAATATCGGCATAAGCTGCGGATCAAGGTCGACAAGGTGCTTATCAAGAAAGCGCCTCCGCTCCTGCGGGGCTCCTTTTACGAGAGCGAGATCCGTAGGAGAAAAGCTAATGCACATAAGCCGCCCTAAGAACGCGCCCATAAAATCAACGGCGTCTCCGTCTAGATATGCCTTCCTTGATTCACCCTCAATGGCTACCCCCAAGTCGAAGCTTCCAGCGGTTGCATTAACTCTGGCAAATACGGAACAAGCAGGAGCTCCCCAGCGAATGAGGTCATCAAGTGATGAGGTGCGGAAGGAGCGCCCAAGGCTCAAAAGATTTATAGCCTCGACGATATTTGTTTTCCCTTGCCCATTTCTGCCGACGATAAAATGAGCCCCGGAACAAAATGCCAGGGTCTGATCTTCGAGATTTCTGAAATTATAGAGCTTGAGGGACTCGATGAGCATTCCGGTCAAGCCGTGAGGCGCATCGGCATAACTATCCCGATATACGAATCATCGCCCTCTGCAAAGAATTTACCGGGCCCAAGTTCCCCGTTGAGCTCGAGGTTAAGTTTTCTCCCCTCTTCAATAGACGCGGCAATATCGAGAATATACTTTGCATTGAACCCAACACTGAGCGGCTTCCCGGAGTATTTAACATGGAGCTCTTCAATTGCCTCCCCAAGCTCAGGAGAGGAAGAAGAGATGCGCAAAGTGTTCGACGCGAAATCCATGCGTACGCACTTCCCCTTATCGCTCACCATAAGAGCAACCCGGCGCAGGGCTTGAGAAAATTCCCCTATCTCGAGTGTGACGATTGTTCCAGCCTGCTTCGGCAGCACCTGATTGTAGTCTGGAAACTCCCCGTCTATCAGACGCATTGAAACCTTAGCAGCTGCCGTCTCGAGGATGAGAAATCCGTCCCGCACATCAATGCCGACCTGAATATCTTCGTCGCCAGAGATAAGCTTTCGTATCTCAGAAAGGCCCTTCCGAGGCACTATAACTCTCTCCTCGAAGTCTAAATCATCTATCGGTCTAGTTATCATGGCTAGTCGATGGCCATCGGTAGCGACGAAGCGTAGAGCTTTAGCGCCCTTCTTGCCCTTACCCTTGCCGTCACCAATTAACTCGAAGCAAACGCCATTGAGATTAAAGCGGGTTTCGTCGAGCGAAACGGCGTACACGGTCTTATTAATCATTTCAAGAAGCTGATAAGAGCTGATCTTACAGCGAGCCTCGAAACTGACGCCTGGTAAACTTGGAAATTCTTCCGCGCTAACACCAACCATCTTCAAACGGGAGCCCTTGGAAACGACCTCCAAACGATCTGCCTCACCAAGTTTCAGCGTCACTTCTGAATCAGGAAGCTCGCGAACAATATCAGCAAAGACTTTGGCGTTTACGGTGATACTTCCCGACGCCTTTACCTTTGCGGGAACAGTAGCAAGTGCAGTCACTTCCAGATCGGTTGCCGATATCTTTAGTTTTCCATCAGCCGCGGAAAGCAGCACATTGGAAAGAATCGGCATCGTAGTGCGCTTCTCCACGATGCTTTCAGTAATAAACAACGCCTTAGAAAGTTCGGCTTTAGAAATGCTTAAGTCCATACTAAAGACTCAGTTCAAAGTGATTAAGAATTGCGAGTCATAAATTCTACGTCAGTGGAAATTTAATGAGAACAAAAATCTGCGGAATAAATTCGATACGCACGAATCATTCGGCGGCATGTTTCATCTGAATAACAACGATCCCGAAATAACGGCTCCTCTGATTTTTAGTTCACTCTCTTCTTCTTAAGAGATCTTAAAGATCTTTAGTAAAAGTAGTAGGGCCAGAGCCAATGCTGCGAAACGTAGCTAACCATTTGTAAACATTTAGCAAAGTCTGTTGATAAACTGTGAATGCTTACCATAAGTGTTTCTAGCGCTTTCAACAGGAGCTCTAAAAATCTCAGTCACACACAATCTACCGGCAGTTATTCAAGATGATATCCACAGGTTTTGCCGGAAAAAATCTAATGGATCAAACCAGCTGTGCCAGTAATTCACAATGGGAGTATAGCTATCAGTCGCCAGAGACAAGCCGCCAGGAGCGGCGCCATTAGTGGCCTAGAAGCCGCCTTTCGATTTCCACGACAATGAGACGGATTTTTTCATCAGCGGCGAGCTTAGTTGAAACCACATTTGCGGCATGGATAACGCTCGAATGATCGCGCCCCCCGAATTGATTTCCAATTTCAGGATAGGAAGCCGTCGTATGTTTGCGACACAGATACATCGCAATATGTCTAGGAAATGAAAGATTCTTCGTCCTGCGCTTCGAAACCATCTCCGAGGTCTTGATGCTGAAATGAGAGGCCACTGCGCGCTTGATATCATCAATGGAGATGTTGACGGTCTTGGGCTGCAAGATCGGCTTTAAAGCGCTTCGTGCAAGCTCCATCGAGATATCTACTCGATGAATCGAGCTAACAGCATGTAGACGCGTTAATGCTCCCTCAAGTTCACGAACATTCGAGGATACCTTCTCTGAAATTAAGTGCGCTACATCTTCCGGCAGCGAAAAATTCTCAAGGGCGGCCTTGCGGTTAAGGATTGCAACGCGGGTTTCGAAATCAGGAGCCTGCAAGTCGGCAGTCAATCCCCACGAGAAGCGAGTCTGCAAGCGCTCTTCAATTCCCGGAATCTCCTGGGGAATCTTATCCGAAGTAATAACGATTTGGTGCTTGGCGCTATAGAGAGCGTTAAAGGTGTGAAAGAACTCTTCCTGGGTACGCTCCTTGCCGCACATGAACTGAATATCGTCTATCAACAACACTTCCATGCTGCGCAAACGATTCTTGAACTCATCCATCTTTCCATGGCGAAGCGAAAGGATCAGCTCATTGGTGAAAGTCTCCGAGGACATATAAAGCACTCGGGCCCTTGGATTTCGGGCAAGCACCGCATTTCCGATGGCATGCAGGAGGTGAGTCTTCCCTAAGCCGACACCGCCATAAATAAAAAGCGGATTGTAACTCATGCCCGGGCGCTCAGCGACGCGCATGGCCGCAGCGTGGCAAAACTGGTTGCTGTTCCCGACAACGAAATTGTCAAATGTATACTTAGAGATAAGCTGAGATGGAACGCTCCCAGCCGCCTCCTCCTCGCGCACTTCAGGCTTGGCTTTAATCTTAATCTTCTTAACGACCACTGGAGATGGGCGAGCAGACTCGACGCCTTCCCCAACGGAGAAACGAAGCTTTAATGAAGGCACGCCGAGCTCAAGAGATAGGACTGATAGGAGTCTATCCCTAAAGTGGGAATCAACATGGTTGCACACCAAGCGCGAAGGCGCGGCGATAGTAAGCTCCTGGTTCTCTTGATCATATGACGAAAATCGCAGGGGATCTATGTAGGCACTAAAGACTTGAGGATCAATTTCTTTACGAAGCGAGGAGAGGCTGCGCTCCCAGTGACTGTAAAATGGAGCCCCATCCTTATTAGCTTCGGCACCATTCGCAAAAATACCGTCAAGAGAGTGCGCGTTTTCCATACACCTACTATTAAAAGGAGACGCGGAGCCGAAAGAAAGTAGCTGGCATGCCAAAAGCAGGGGCGCCGTAAACTTCAGACGCCAAGGGCGGCCATTCAGACCGCTTACTGCTTGCTGTGGCGGGGCTCGTTCCCTTGAGACCGCCCTTGGGAGAGCCTCCGTGGCGATAGCACCGCTGGCCGACTGTTCCGAATTGGCCGTTCCCAGCTATGACACCGCTACTCGAGGAAGGGTGTATACAGCTATCAGTGCAGTAATCGTGAGCCAACATAACTGCTATACTTCAGTTCGCGTGAATGGCGAATGTAGCGTGCGGCAAAAATTTTTTACAAGCACATTTTGGAAAAATTTTTCATCTGATCTTAACATAAGTAAAATCAATTTCTTCGCATCGAAAATATTTTGTTAGTACAAATGGCCTAAACTAAACTTTTTGCGCGCAGCGAGGCCGCGGAACGTCAGCGCGAGTAGATCTGTAAATTCTCTTGTGAAATTTTCTGTGATCGCAACTTCCGACACCGTTAGTGCACGCTCCGTGATCATAAGCTGTGCACTCAGCTCGATGGTTGTATGCGCTTTGAGCTGTTTTATGCAGCAATGGCTGGTTTTCTTGCGTCCGTCCGCACTTTTCTTAGGATGCCTGTTCTCGATTATGAACCTGTTGTTCTATCGTCAGGTCGTCGCGCTCGTATTAGGGCAACGCTCCTCAATCGTCGCCGCCCTCTTGCTGTTCCTCAAACTGCCATTGCTGCTCCTGCTTCTGCTGGTTTTGAGTCGCCAAGAGACGCGCATCATCGGCAACGCAATTGCCGGAAGCTTGATCTTTATTCCGGCGAGCATTCTGGCATCTTTGCGCCTCACGGACAGTAGAAGCGGGGAGGCGAATGAACAGAGATATCCTAGTAAAACGAAGTCACAGCCAAAAAGTTAATCCTAACATTTGCTTTCTTTCTCAATATCTTATAGAAAGAATCCACACCGAAAGCGGGACATAAACCCGCCAGCGTCAGGAGCGATATTTCCTCAACGCTCGGGTGATTCGAATCTCAGATGGAAGCCCATTATAATTATTTTCAGCACCTGATTGGCCCGGAAGTTGCGCAGGCGGCCGAATGGCAAAAGCTCGCCATGGCTATTGTACTCGGGCTTGCGCTTGTTTTGATCGGCAAGCGTGCCTCAGCAAGACTCTCGTCCCCTGCTGGCATTGATGGAGCTATTGTCCCCGGTGAAAGAATGGGGCTCTTTGGCTTTTTCGATTTCTTTGTCGAAGCCTTCGTTAAGTTTCATGATTCGGTGCTGGGGCATCATGGAAGAAAGTATCTGCCATTCACTGGCGCCCTGTTCTTGTTCATCCTGAGCTCTAATCTTATTGGACTTGTGCCGGGCATGCCCGCGTTAACCACGACCGTTTGGGTCAATGTGGGCTTGGCTATGGTTGTTTTTATCTATTTCAACACCCTTGGAGTAAGGGAGCACGGGCTTGGCGGCTATTTAAAGCACTTCGCGCAGCCTTTGATGCTGGCACCGTTCATTTTTCCGCTTGAAATCTTCAGCACCTGCTTGAGAGTCCTGACGCTGAATCTCCGTCTTTACTGGAATATTTCGGCGGATCATCTTGTCATGCATATTTTCACTGGTATGCTTGGCCCGATTTTGCCGGTGCCGTTGTATATCCTCGGAACCTTCGTCTGCTTTATGCAGGCCTTTATCTTTACCACTCTAACGATGGTTTATATTCTTCTGGCGACTCAGCACGAAGAAGGACATTGAAATCCGATTTTTATTCTGCTTTTCTTACTAACCAACAAAACGTGAGGAGATAACATGAACCGATTTCTTACCAAGCTATTCTCGGTGCTTGCTCTTGCAGCAGTATCGGCACCCCAGGTGGCGTTTGCTTCGGAAGGCGCGGCAACTGGCGGCGGCGGAATCTTCGCCATCGGCGCTGGCGTAGCAATCGGCTTGGCTGCTTTGGGCGGAACGCTCGGACAGGGCAAGGCCATCAGCTCAGCTTTGGATTCCATTGGCCGCAACCCGGCAGCGCAAGGGAAGCTCTTCATTCCCATGCTAATCGGCTTGGCGTTCGTTGAGTCCCTCGTGATTATTGCTTTCGTTATCGCTTTCCAGCTTGTCGGCAAGGCCTAAAACCTTCCACAGCTTGAACAATAGAGGCGCAGTCAGGAGCAATCCGGGCTGCGCTTTTTTATGTCGTCCTATTTGTGCTGACTCTCGAGCCAGCGCTCGGCTTCAATAGCCGCCATGCAACCAGTGCCGGCGGCGGTAATAGCCTGCCGAAACACATGATCTTGCACGTCTCCCGAGGCAAATACTCCCGGAATATTGGTCGCTGTGGAGTTTGGCTTAGGCAGCAAATAGCCATTTTCATCCATTTCGAGCTGGCCCTTGAAAAGCGCGCTGTTAGGGATATGACCAATTGCGACAAATAACGCATCGGCAGGCAGCGTACTCAATGCACCCGTCTTAGTGTCTTTAAGTTTTAGTGCGGTTACGCCCGCTTCCTTGGAGCCTTCGACATCTAGGATGATTTTATTCCAAAGAACTTCTATCTTTGGGTTGCTCATCACGCGCTCCTGCATAATTTTGGAAGCGCGAAGCTCATCTCGGCGATGAATGAGATAAACCTTGCTGCCGAAGCGCGTTAAGAAGTTAGCCTCTTCGCAGGCGGAGTCTCCACCGCCCGTTACCGTAATTACCTTGTTGCGGAAGAAGGCGCCGTCACAAGTTGCACAGCTTGAAACCCCGTAACCCCACAGCCTTTTCTCATTTTCTAAGCCCAGAAGCCTTGGGGCAGCCCCCGTCGCTATAATAAGAGCATCGCAGGTATATGTGGTTGCATTTGTTTTGAGGGAAAAAGGGCGCTGCTTGAGGTCAACTTCAGTCACGGTGTCCATTACAATGGTTGTGCCGAACCGAGTGGCCTGTTTTTCCATGAGCTCCATAAGCTCAGGCCCCATCACTCCCTGCGGGAAGCCAGGGAAGTTTTCCACGTCCGTGGTAGTCGTTAGCTGTCCGCCGGGCAATGGGCCGCGTATTAGAAGTGGAGATAAATTGGCGCGCGCGGTATAAATTGCTGCAGTCAGTCCAGCCGGCCCCGAGCCGAGGATAATTACTTTGTGTTGGGCTGCGCTTCCCATGGAACACTCCGAATAAATGATTTGGTATGCGCGATCATAAGATAACTAAGGTTTTAATTGCAAATAGAGGGGAAATAGCTCTGCGCATTCATCGGGCTTGCGAGGTATTAGGGATAGAAACCTGTTTCGTCGCCTCAGAGGCAGACAAGAATGCATACTTTGCCAGACAGGCTAAGGAGCTGGCGATCATTGGGCCCGCCGCTGCAAAGGACTCCTACCTCAATATGGACAAGCTCATCGCAACGGCAAAGGAACGCCGCTGCGACGCTGTTCATCCAGGGTACGGATTTCTCTCCGAGAATGCGGATTTTGCGCGCAAGGTGAGAGATTCCGGCCTCGTTTTTATCGGACCTACCCCGGAAAGCATCGAAGCCCTGGGAAGCAAGACGGAAGCGCGCCGGCGCGTGCAAGAACGCGGGGTTCCGACGACGGAAGGAGCACCGGGCAATCTTACGGACGCCGAGCTAGTCTCCGCGGCAGAGAAGATAGGTTTCCCCGTTATCATCAAGGCGGTGGCGGGAGGCGGCGGACGCGGAATGCGCGTGGTGAACTCCGCGCAGGAAATGAAAGAGGCCTTGCCTCGAGCTCGCGCTGAGGCCTTGAAAAATTTTTCCAATGAAGCCGTTTACTGCGAGCAGTATATTCATGAACCGCGGCACGTCGAGGTACAGATCTTCGGTGATTCCCAGGGCGATGTCGTGCACTTCGGCACTCGCGATTGCTCAACGCAGCGCCGCCATCAAAAATTGGTCGAGGAAGCTCCTGCCCCGTTTTTGCGTGACGAACTGCGTCGAAAAATAGAACAGGCAGCGGTTGAGGCGGCGAAATCCGTCGGCTATCAAAACGCCGGAACGGCAGAATTCTTAGTGAAGGGCGATAAGTTCTACTTTCTCGAAATGAATACCCGCATTCAAGTTGAGCATCCGGTAACCGAAGTCGTCTATGGAGTTGATCTCGTACAACTACAGCTCAAAATTGCGCAAGGCGAACCCTTGCCTTTTCAGCAGAGAGATATTCACCCGCATGGGCACGCCATAGAATTCAGAATTTACGCCGAGGATCCGGCCAATAATTTTGCACCTAGCAAAGGCAGGATTACCAGACTCGAGCAGCCCAAGGCCGAGCATGTCCGAGAAGACGGCTCTGTCACTGAGGGCGACGAGGTCGTTCTGTTTTATGACGCGATGTTGAGCAAACTAATTGTCAGTGGACGAGATCGAGATGAGGCCATAGAAAGAAGTTATGCAGCTCTCCGCGCTTATCGCTTGGAGGGTCTTGCGACCACCTTGGATTTTCATCGTTGGCTCTTGCGCGCATCTCCTTTCCGGCATGCTCCGCTTGATATCGGCTACCTTTCGCGAAACTACAGCAGTGAGTCGTTACGTGAGCTTGCAGCCTCAGAAGCTTCGGATCCCTCCCATGTTGAACCAGTGGGCGGCATAGAGAGAAAGGAAACATTTGAGTATTTCTCCGAGCGCTTCGAGACGGTGTATACCGTAGAGGTCGTACATAAATCCGGTGGGCTGTTTCTGGCCTTACCGAAACTGCCAGAGATGCTAACCATGCCGGCGCCTCGCCACTGTCGCCTGTCGAACGGCAAATCCGCGGCCATTCAATCCCTGGCGCGCGAGGTATTGGAAATTATCCCGCCAGACGAGATAGCTGCGGACTAAACAGCGAGCGAAGGGCATTCGGAATCGGGGCGGTAATCCGTCGTTCCCGTTTGTCATCCGGCGACCTAAATGTCAGCGCTTCCGCGTGTAGGAGAAACGCCGGAAGACCCTCAATTTTGGGCAGCGCCTCTCGCGTCGTCCGCCTGGATCCATACAAGGCATCTCCTAAGAGTGGATGCTTAAGGAATGCGGCATGGGCACGCACTTGATGGCGACGTGCTGTTGGTGCGAAAGCCCGCACCAATGATATGTCCCTGGCCTCATCGTAAGCGATCCTCTCGAAGCTCGTATGAGCCGGCAGCGCACGTTGAGATTTTGCTGGCGCGTCTCTATATATTCGTACCTTTCGGGCACCCCGGTTTGGGCTGCCGATAAAAGTATCGGCCACCGCCTCTAGGGGAAACTTGCCCTCAGCTACGATGAGATAGGATTTTTCCAGTTGTCCCGCTTGAATCGCGGAGCGAAGTTCCTTCCAGGCGGCTCTATCTTTAGCTCCCAAGATTACTCCGCTCGTGTCGCGGTCCAGGCGCTGCGCGAGCCCGGCGTCCTCGGGCTTTTCAGAAGCGCTCATTAGTGCCTTGTCGATCTGCGCCAGCATGGCGGCAAGATTTTCCGAGCCCTCTCCAGCAAGCCCTACAGAATGGAGGCCGGCCGGTTTATCGAGAACGAAGCAGCGGCTGTCCTCGTAAAGCAGGAAAGGAAGTGAAGCGAGAGTGCTCACCGGAGTACTGTTAGTGATAAGTAACTTCTGAAACTGATGGAGGGGAGGAAAGCGAAGTAAAGATGTCCCCTAGCTTGGCCTCCAGGCTTTTTCGATTGGGAACGAGTCGATCATTAATTTCCGCGAGCTTTTTGTCGTACTCTGCCAGCGCCCAGTCCGGAACTTCCTTTTTCTCGCCTATTTTTTTGCCGAGCGAGCGCTTGCCAAGAGTTGTTTCCACAAGAGCGCGGCAGAGCTGAGCCCTGGTAGCAAGTAGGTCTTCAACGATAGCCAGATTCGGGATATGAGTCCCAGAACGTTCGGCGATGTTGATGAGGCGCGAAAGAATCGAGAGGTTATGGTGCGCGACGCCTTCGACCGCAGCGGCCCTTAGAGGAGGAATCTCCAGAACGAAAGACTCGCGCAATTTGGGCAGCGAGGATCCGAAATCTCCGGCCTTAAGTAACAGATCTGCCGTCATGAGCAGTTTTTGTCTGCGCAGGAGCTTTTGCCGCCCCATCCAATGAAAAGCATTGCCGGCGAGCGGATACAGCACAATCCAGCCGATCAGGGCGCAGAGCCCGAAGCCAACGACGCCAAGAATGATTGCGGGGATAACAGAGCCCATCATGGGAGCGTTTCAAGATTCTCAAGCTACTCACGTTTATAGTAGCATACTTTTGCGGCAAGTGCTCTGCTCAAGTAACTGTTGTTCTTGCACCTTATGATCGAGCGCCTCAATCAATCCTTCTCCCTCAGCAATACCCTGGTTTTCATCAAGGATCGCCAGAATTTCGTGCGGGCCTCGTTGACTAGCGGGGCCAAACATAGGGCTGATGTCTTGCTGCATGGAGCACAGGTGGTGTCATGGATGGGGCCAATGGGAGAAGAGCTCCTGTTTTGCAGCTCGAGAGCCGTGTTTGAGCGCGGCAAGCCGGTGCGCGGCGGTATTCCTGTTATTTTCCCGCAGTTCGGCAAGGGCGAGCTGCCCTCGCACGGCTTTGCGCGGACCTCGATGTGGGAGGTAAAGGAGACAAAGCTCATCGAGGAAGGCGTGCCGTCCATCACGTTAAAGCTTGGCGATAACAACTTTACCCGTGAGATGTGGTCACATCAGTTTATGCTCGAGCTTACCATAACGTTGTCGGATCGGCTCAAAATGGATTTGCGGGTTATTAATTGCGGGACAGTGCCGTTCTTCTTTTTTACGGGGTTCCACACGTACTTCAAGATTGCCGACATCACCCGCACGAAAGTTCTGGGGCTAAAGGATATTACCTTCATGGACTGCTTACGCGGCAGGAAATTCGGCGTACAGAATTTGGAGGCCTTCGATATCGAAGAACATACGGACCGGGCCTACCTCAATGCCCCCGACACCGTCAGTATTCGTGACGAGCTCATGAACCGCGAATATATTATTCGCAAGTCGAATATGAAGGACTGTGTGGTATGGAATCCCTGGGAGGATGGGAGCAGAGCATTCGGCGATTTGGGCTCTCAGGAATACCTTTCCTTTCTATGCGTCGAGCCGGTAGTGCTCAACCAAAAGGTTACGCTAAACCCTCGTGAAAAATTCGAGTGCGGTCAGGAGCTGGCGTTTCGCTGAAATCAAATAGCTTCGTTCGTGATCCAATAGGTGAAGCTGTCGCGCAGCGAATCATCGAGAGTATATTGAGGACTCCAGCCCAGCTCTGCGTGGGCCTTCTCGTAGGTGCCGTATAGTACGGGAGTATCGGAAGCGCGCATACGAGAAGGATCCTCTTCGAGTTTGACCTTAATCCCCGAGATCGTGATAAGCCTGTCGAGGATTTCGCGGATAGATACCGGAGTGCCCGAGCAGAGATTGTAGATGCCCTTTCCCTTTATTGCAGCCAGACGGTATCCGCGCGCGATGTCGCGAACATCGGTAAAGTCGCGCTTGCTGGAGAGATTCCCAATCTTGATGACAGGATCCTGCTTGCCCTTGGCGATGCGCGCAAGTTGATGGGCAAAGTTAGACACAACGAAGTCTTGGCGCTGCCCGGCCCCGATGTGGTTGAATGGACGAAGAATGACGGTCGAAATATTCGGATCGGCTGCAAACTTAAGGGCGACATCTTCAGTCATTACCTTGCTGAGGCTGTATGCGTCCGCAGGGCGTGGCGCCGAGGTTTCCCGGAGCGGCAACTGATCGGCGGAACTTTTGCCGTAAACCTGCGCAGAACTGATTAGCACCACGCGCACTTTCGAACCCAGCTTCTGGCAAGCGTCCATGATATTGTAGGTACCCCCGACATTCACCGCCAGGGTGCGGATAAAGTCCTTTTCCGCGTCGGGGGGAAAGGCAAGCCCCGCGAGATGGTAAACGACCTCGGGGGAGTGGCGCTTGATGACGGCTCTGCAGGCTTCGGCGTTGCAAACGTCGAGGCTCTCAGATCGCACTTTAGGAAGATCGAGAGGATGCAAGAGGACGGTCGCCGAAACATCGTCGCCGCTTTCGACGAGGTGGCGCACCAAGTATCCGCCAACAAATCCACATGCACCGGTCACTAGCGCGCGCATTTGAGTCCTGAGATAGCCTACTTTAGAATAAAGTGCTCAATAATATAGTCCGCAAAGGGGAAACTGCAAGTCCAACCGGGAGATACGGCATTGAGCACGTGCACGCTGGTACTATCACCTTCAACCACAAAATCCTGAACAAGCTCTCTGGTGGATTTATTGAGTAGCTGCGCGCGAATTCCTGGCGGCGCGAAGTCACCAAAGCCATCCTCGTCGATAGTTGGCAGCAGCTTTTTGGCTAGGCCGATAAAATGCTTGCGAAAGTACTTCCTGCTCTCCTCATATGCCAAAGAGCGAAAGTTGAAGGCGTTGGTGGCGAAGAGCAGCGTCTCCCAGCATCCAATATTGAGGAATTCAGAAAGACTAAAGCGCGCTAGTCCGGAGTAATTTTCCCGCCACAGGGCTGGAATGGCGGTCGGCCCGATCTTTATCGTCCCGTCTACCGTCGTTGTGAAATGAACTCCGAGGAAGGGGTACTTCGGATTAGGCACCGGATAGATATTCATTCGAACATCGGATTTGTTTTTCTTGTATTTTAGGTACAATCCTTTGAATGGGATTATCGTGTACTTATTCCCGAAGCCCAGGTCGTGGGCTATCTTATCGGCATAGAGCCCTGCGCAGTTGATTAACTTCGGGGTATTGTATTGGCCCGAAGCAGTGGTGACGACGCCGTTTCGAAAGCTTTGATACCTATTGCCGCATTCAATCGAAACACCTCGTGCCAGCAGTTCCTCTCTAAGCTTGGCAGCTACTTGTTTGGGATCGGCAGTCGCGGTCCTTGGAGAGTACAGGACATCGCCAACACTGCGAATTCCCGGCTGTAGGTTAAGCGCATCACGTTCCGTAATGAGCTCCAACTCGGCGCCGTTGGCTTTTCCGCGGCGCGCCAGCTCCTGTAGCGCCGGGATTTCAGATTCATCTGTTGCAACGACAAGTTTTCCGCACTCGTTGATGGGCAGGCTGCGCGAAAGACAAAATTCTCGCATGGCCCTGTTCCCCGCGACGCAGA
Source organism: Bdellovibrionota bacterium (assembly GCA_041907145.1). Lineage (GTDB taxonomy): Bacteria > Bdellovibrionota_C > UBA2361 > UBA2361 > JAFLCA01 > JAFLCA01. Next base: position 8,498 of record JAYRHW010000167.1, on the reverse strand, counting down.
ATTTGGCTTTAAGGCTATCGGCGGCGTAATAGAATCCGGCGTGCAATACCCCGCTGTTTCGCCCGGAGGCGTGCGCGGCGACTGCCGATTCTTTGTCTAAAACCAGGATGCGAGATTGCTTGCCGAACCGTTCGCTTAGGCGGAAGGCCAAGGCCAAACCGACAATCCCGGCGCCTACAATAATATAGTCAAAGTTTCTGTTATCTTTCATCGCCACAGCGTTTGCAGATGCTGCTCAGTTGTAAGCGTAACATGCTGAAGTTGCAGTTAAAATGGCCATTGTGGGCAATCGAGCGCCGGGCAAATGCCTGAATCCAGACAGCTACACGCCTCCTCCAAGCCTATAACCTCTACGCACAAGTTGAGCTCGGTCGTCCGAGCAAAACCGGACGCTGGAGCAGCCGTGAGATAGCCAGCTCAATGCTAAGAGCTGAGTTTTGTAAACTCTACAAAATATCCGACGGTAAAATCCTCGTCGAGCATGACAGGATCCATGCTGAAGAGGAATTGCGGCAATGTTCGATAGAAAAAGTCACCAAGGTTTTTTCTGTGCTCCATCGGCAAGCCGGGATGATTGCTCACTAGCCCCGCGACGCGCGCTGACGTTTGCGCGAAGTGTGCAAGGAGACCATGATTGGCCTTGATTTCGCTTATAGTCAGACCGAAGCGGCCCGCCACCATGCTGTACCAATATGGGGTATAGCCGCCGTAGAAGTGAAAGGGTTTTTGATGCAACCCTGACCCTAATGGCGCAGTGACTAGAATTTTTCCTCCTGGCCTCACGAGTCTTGCCATTTCTTGCATAGCCGCAATCGGCTCCGGCACATGCTCTAGAACTTCGGTGCAAATGACGGCGTCCATCGCCGCATCGGGAAGAGGGATTGCCGTTATGTCGGAGACATAGTCAATCTTTCCGTATTCCTTAGTACCGCCGAGCTTTTCGCCCTCGTACTGTTTAAAGTCGTGGGTGCGATAGTCGCAGTGGCTAAACAGATGTCGATAGGGACACGTCCCCGCCCCTACATCAAGAATTTTCGTGCCGGCTGGAAGTGCCCTTGCCTTTGCGGTCACCCAGCGATCGCGACTGCGTTGATTGAAATCGTGGATTTCGCTCAGGTCCTGCGAAGCATTCACTGACTGAATGGATTTTGACAGCTCGACCATCTCCTCAAGACATGCCGGAGTGGTGTTGCTTGGAGCAGGAGGAGTATCGACTTGCGCGACTAGTGCGCGGAGCTGCTTACACCAGACCTCATAGGTTGGTCTCTCGGCAGGGTCGACCGTACTTTGCCACAGGAGCTCTTCTGCGCGCCTTAGAAGCTCTGTCTCGTTCAAGCGAGAGTTCTTCTTAGCCTTCGCTGTAACATTCGATAAATAGGGGGGCCTGTCCCACTTATCCGTTGAAGTGGAGATCTCACTAAATCCGAGATGGCTTAGGGTTGTATGATAGCGTTCCTCAAACCAGTGATCGACGTGGTAGGCCCACGATGCCGCCTGATCGCCTGCAAGGTGCCTCACGTTTCCCATCTTAATTTCGAATGACTTCGAAGTTAGAATGTTTTGGGCACTACCCACGAGATCGGGGGTAGTTAGATGCAGGACTCCCCCAACTTTGAGCCACTGTTGCCAGCGGATCAGCATGGCTAGAGCGGTCACTCGACTGAAGTGTTCGAAGACATGCTCCAATCGAATTTCATCGACGCTCTCAGGCGGAAAAGTCAGGGCCAGAATGTCCGCGTGAACATCGGGCTCTATCGTCATGACGTTATGTTCGGAATTGGGGTAGTCAATATTGATGTAGCCCGGGAGGATTTTTTCTCCGCAGCCAAGGTGAAGCCTGAGTGGCTTGTTCGCATCCCAGAGCCCGTGAATCCTTAATTCATCGAGTGAATTGAGCGGGGGAGAATGCGGAGTTTGAAAATCTGCGCGCTGATTTGTCATAAAATGCTCGGTAGAAGAAGCGATGAAGGGAATCGCCATTAACTCTAAGGAATTAGGATGCGGCGCCTTTGATCCGAGATGCGATAAATGCGAGGAGGACGTTTATAAAAGATCAGCTAACTACCTGTGAATACACATATTGTTTTGGCTGGGCTCAGAGAGCTGGCCGAAGCATTTAGCTACGATTGCGATTTTGAAGGTATCAGTCGCCTTGATGAGGAGCTGAGATTTCCCAATCCTCGTTGGTCGAATCGGCATCTATATTATTGATTTAATGCTAATTCCGCTGAGGTGTATGGCTCTTGGCGTTGCGCCGAGACAGCGTATAGGGATAACCGCATGATAATTTCTAGAACTCCATATAGGATTTCGCTCTTCGGCGGTGGCACGGACTTTCCAGCTTGGTATCACCGGCATGGGGGTTCGGTTATTGCCAGCACGATAGACAAGTACTGCTATTTGACTTGTCGTTATCTACCCCCTTTCTTCGAGCACAAGTTTCGGGTTGTCTGGTCCAAGATTGAGAATTGCTCTGCGGTAGAGGAGATCTCGCATCCCGCCGTTCGAGCCGTCATCCAGCATCTTCAGCTGGAGCGCGGATTGGAGATTCATCACGTTGGCGATCTACCGGCACGAAGTGGCATGGGATCAAGCTCTGCCTTCACGGTAGGATTACTGAATGCGCTCTACGCCCTCAAGGGACGCATGATTACGAAACATGATCTGGCCATGGAGAGTATTCATCTAGAACAGGGCGTTCTCAAGGAGATGGTGGGCTCTCAGGACCAAGTATGCGCTGCCTATGGCGGATTTAATCGAATAAACTTTTTTCCGAATGGCGAGATTGCGGTTGTGCCAATCACCATTTCGCATGAACGCATGAAGGAGCTGAGCTCGCATTTGATGCTCTTTTACACGGGCATCAAGAGGACGTCCTCGGAGGTGCAGACAAAATTCGTACGCGCCATGGAAGACAAAAAACGCCAGCTACGCATCATGAAAGACCTTGTCGAAGAGAGCATAGAGTTGCTTAATGGTAATGGAAGCATCAACGATGTTGGAGAACTGCTGCGGGAAGCTTGGGACGCCAAGCGATCGTTCAGTTCTGGCGTCTCCAATGGCGATGTCGATGACATCCATGCAAAAGCGATGGAAGCAGGAGCCATTGGTGGAAAATTGACCGGCGCGGGTGGTGGAGGTTTTCTGTTGCTCTTCGTCCCTCCATCGCGACACTCGCAGGTAAAGGAAGCCTTGCATAAATTCATCCATGTGCCCTTCAACTTCGAATGCTCCGGTAGTCAAATTATTTTTGCGGATACCGATGCTGATTACTCAGCTGCAGAGATTGCTCGGGTTTTCCAGCCTATTCAGGAATTTCGTGAATTGATTCAAAATTGACGGGGTACATGGAGCACGCGAAGGAGTTTTACGAGGCTAAATCACGGGAATTGAAGGCCACCTGCATTCGCCTAGCCCATGCAGGCAAAGAAGGACATCTGAACGGCGCTCTGTCCAGCGTCGATCTCCTGATTGCTCTCTATTACGGCTTTCTGAAGGTGGATCCGCTCAATCCCAAGGCAGTCGATCGCGACAGACTACTCTTTAGCAAGGGCCATGCGTGCACTTCTCTATACGCTATTCTAGCTGACCAAGGTTTTTTCCCGAAGGACTGGCTCGCAAAATATGCGAGCAATGATGGTCCGCTTCCCAGTCACCCATGCATTCATGCGCTCCCTGTTCTGGAGACCTCGGCCGGTAGTTTGGGGCACGGGCTGGGAGTAGCAACGGGAGTGGCCTATTCCCTCAAATTGCGAAAGCAGCCCGGACGTGTCGTTGCCCTCATTAGTGACGGCGAATGCAACGAAGGCAGCACATGGGAGGCTGCTATGTTCGCCGCAACCCATAAGCTTTCCAACCTCGTCGTACTCGTTGACTACAACGGCGTTCAGTCGGTAGGGAAGACCCGCGACTTGATGGGGAGCCCAGAGTCAGTCACGGGAAAATTTCGAGCCTTTGGCTGGGACTCTAGGCAGACCAATGGGCATGATATTCCTGGGATGATCGACGCATTGAATCAAATTCCCTTCTCAGCGGCTGCCCCTTCAGCCATTGTCTGTGAAACGAGGGCGGGATCGGGCGTAAGTTTCATGGAAGATCAGGTGCTTTGGCATTATCGAGTTCCCTCTGACGACGATGTCGCACGAGCGATGAAAGAGTTGAAACAGGAGAGCGGGAATGCGACGCGCGTTTGCTGAGATCTTGAGCGATCAGGCTGCTAAGGACGACCGAGTTGCTTTTATCACCGGAGATCTGGGATTTCAGGTTTTTGATGAGTTCGAGAAGCGATTCCCGGGGCGCTACATTAATGTAGGCGTCGCCGAAGCTCAGATGGTCTACACCGCTGCCGGGATGGCGATCGAGGGATGGCGCCCAGTTGCTTACTCCATTGCTTCGTTCGCAACCGCACGCCCCTTCGAGCAAATTCGCTATTGCCTCGCCTACCCTGCCCTACCGGTTATTCTTGTCGGGGCGGGTCGAGGATATTTGTATTCAACGAGCGGCGTTTCGCATCATGCTGGCGACGATCTAGCGCTGATGTCATCCCTTCCCGGTATGACGGTAGTAGCACCGGGAGATCCGAATGAGATAAAGCAACTCTTTCCTCAGCTTATCGATCGGGGCGGACCGGCATATTTCACGGTCGGAAAATTTGGCGAGCCCGAGTATACGGCCGAAGAGCCTGCGATTCTTGGTAAGGGCCGCAAATTGAGGACCGGAGAGCGAATCGCTGTATTGAGTACCGGCGAAATTGCGAATGAGGTGTTGAAAGCCTTTGAACTGTTGAAGGGCGAACAAATATATCCGGCAGCCTATCAATTTCATACCGTGAAGCCGCTCGATCACGCGCTGCTCTCGGTGCTTGCTCAAGAATTCGAACACTTGGTCATCGTCGAGGAACACCTCCCCAATGGTGGGCTCTGGGCAGCTGTTTGCCAGTGGGCTGCCACAGCATTTGAGGCCCCGCGTCTTTCACGGCTTGGAGTTCCCGATCGATTCATTCTAGGTAATCTCAAGCAAGAGGAGCTTCGCCGACGATATGGACTTGATGCGCGAGCGATTGCTTCTCATTGCCAGCAGCTTTGGACTGGAAAACGCGCCAGCACAGACTCGAACGTACGACCTGCTATCGAACGAGCACTTGAAGTTTTGACTGATCCGAAGCTAGCCTAGGTTCTACCGATTCTAACGTAAAAGTCAGGAGCCTCGATGTATAAGAAAATTTGGGTTACCGGCGGCACAGGTCTACTGGGACAATCATTGTCCGATATTAAAAATGAGTTTCCTGGACGAGAGTTCGTATTTACCGGCACCAGAGATTGTGACCTATGCAATTTGGACGAGGTGGTAAAGTTCATTGAGAGGCACTCTTTCGATGCCATTATACACTTCGCGGCAATTGCAGGCGGTATTGGACTTAGTATGAAGAAGCCTGCCACGCTTCTTCGCGATAATGTGCTGATGAATATGTATGTGCTGGAGGGCGCCAGGCTTGCCGGTGTTCGAAAGACTATTATGAGCCTCTCAACGGGGATGTACGCGACAACCGTGCCTAATCCGATCAAGGAAGAGTACATACACGATGGATACCCCCATGAGTCTAACTACAGCTACTCGTTTGCCAAGCGATTGGTTGACCCAAGCATCAAGGCGTATCGAACTGAGTATGGGATGAATGTGATCGGCTTAATTCCAAACGGTATGTTTGGGGAGCATTCGGACTATCGCGAGGATCGCTCCGTCATGCTCGCGGCTCTGATTCGCCGCTTTTACGAAAATAGGGATAATGGCGAGCAGATCGTCATCTGGGGCGATGGATCGCCGCTTCGCGAATATACCTATGGCCCCGATATGGCCCGGGCGTACATGTGGTGCTTGGATAACTATGATGAGGCGCAAATATTACACCCCGGCTCGACAGAGGAGCATTCAGTAAAGGAAACGGCATTCATGATTGCCGAGATCATGGGTATAGATCAAAGCAGACTTTACTTTGATACCTCCAAGCCGGCCGGAATCTTCAAAAAGAGCACCGACAATTCAAAATTTTTAAGCCGATCTCATTTCAAGTACACACCCTTTCGTTTAGGGCTTGAGCGCGCTATCAAGTATTTCATGGAAAACTACAAGGACCCTTCAAAGGTCAAGTTGTAGCGGTTATATCCCTTGGTCGCGCTGCGACAAGATTGGACTTTGAATCGGCCACCAGATCTTGAACTGCGGGTCGTCCCAACGATAAGTGAATTGCGAGGCTCGGTCGTAGTAGGTTGATTGCTTATAGGCAAATATCGCTCGCTCAGACATTACGAGATGTGAAACTCCGAAATTCGGAGGCGCAAGAATTTGTAACCTGTTGTTCTCGGAAATAGTGAACGACTCCCATTTGCGAAACTGAGGAGAGGCTTCGTCGCAGTTTACGATTACGACATAAATACTGCCCAGCATACATGAAATAAGCTTGGTAGTCTTTCTATCGCCATGTATCCCGCGCAAGACATGGCGGCTAGAGACCGAGAAGTCATCTTGCACGAAATCCATCTTGATTCCAGCACGATGGTAAGCGTCTTGATTGTAGGACTCCACGTAATGTCCACGAAAATCCTCAAACATAGTCAGAGGCTTGATGACTAGGATGCCCTCAAGCGTCGTTTTCTGAACATCGAGTTGTTGGTTGCTCATGCTTGTCTCCTATATGCCCTTGGACGATGGATCATAAAATTCATGAGCGGCGTAAATTTCTCGCACTCCTTCAAGCTCATGCGGGGTGAGCGGCTCAAGCGATGCCGCTTGAGCATTCTCTTCGACTTCACGTACATTCATCATTCCAGGGATGACTGAAGAGACTGCTTTTTGGGATAGGCAGAATCGAAGAGCAAATAATGCCGGAGTTTCTCCGCGTGCCTGGTACAGCTGTTCAAAGAGCGCGACGGCGTTTGCCCAGCGGTTCTGCTGGGCCTTCGGCCAAAGTTTTCGATGATCGCCGTCAGCAAATGTAGTTTGCGATGAAAGGCCTCCGGTGAGAAAGCCAAAGCAGAGAGGAGTACGCGCGATCATTCCAATATTTTTCTTGGCGCACAGATCAAGCAATCCGCACTCAATGGCGCGATGGTCGATCAGGTTAAGATTTGCTTGCACGGTGCTGAATTGAAACTTATTCATCGCCGCCAAGCCGTCCTTCGGGCTGCGCACGGAAATTCCGTAGTGACGAACTTTTCCTTCTCTTCTAAAGGTTTCAAGGGTTTCGAGCAATTCTTGGGTAAGATCCTCTAGTTTCGGGCTGTGGAGCTGATACAGATCGACATAATCCGTGGCAAGACGCGAAAGGCTCGCCTCTAATGCCTTTCTCATATAGCTGGGCGAAAAGTCTTGGGGCATATGAAAGCCCGAGTGCGGCAGTGTCCCACCTTTGGTTGCTATGTATATCTTGCTGCGGATTGATCCCAGGGCCTGCCGCAGAATCACTTCGCTATGTCCATTGCCATAGAGATCGGCAGTGTCGTAAAAGTTGATGCCTAATTCATGCGCGCGTTTCAGCGCACGAACGGATTCCCTGTCGTCAACCGGGCCGTAGCTTGTTCCCCCCAACCCCCAGGTTCCGAAGCCAATTTCCGAGACCTGCAACTCTGTAATTCCGAGGGTTCGATAACGCATGGCTATTCTCTCGATTGCGATAGTGAAGGTAGGACGGTTTGGGCCTGCTGATAAGATTCAGGGGTACCGATATCGAGGAAGAGGGAATGCGGCGTTCTCCACCCGCAGAATCCCCTTCCGAGGAGCGTTGGGAACACCTCGCGCTCAAGGGACATCTCCTGCCCTATCGGCAGAGGCTCAATGATCGAACGGTGAATTAGGTATATCCCCGCGTTGACGAGTCCCTCGCCGGAGCTTGCCCCCTTCTCTGAAAAGCCTGCGATGTTCTCCTCCGAATCGAGCATCACGGCGCCATATCGCGATATGTCGCTTACCCGAGCGAGCGCGATCGAACAGCGCGCCTGCTTATTTATATGCCAAGCGATAAACGCCGAGACAGAGATATCGCAGAAGGAGTCGCCATTGAGCACCAGCACCGTCTCTCCTTCCGCTCTATCAATAGCCAAGCGCAGAGCTCCCGCGGTTCCAAGCGGCTTCGTCTCGACAGAATAATCAATATCGAGATTTTGAAATTTTGGGCCGAGATGCTCCTGCACTTGATTGGCGAGGTAGCCGATGCCCAAAATCGCCCGTGTAATACTGGCGGCGGCGATTTGCTCCAACAGTAACTCAATGAACGGTCGGCCGCGTATCGAGGCCAGGACCTTTGGCTTGTCGGACACAACGGGGCGAAGCCTCGTACCAAGACCCCCGGCTAATATAATTGCAGTTAGGTTAGACATTCTTGAGCGGCGAACGCTTCAGCATGCGGTAGCCTTTGATTAGTTCCTTGATACCATCATCAAGGGATCGTTTGGCCTCGAACCCCGCCTCTCGCAAGCGCTGATTGGAGACGACGTAGTTGCGTT
>JAYRHW010000166.1:0-2477 GCA_041907145.1 Bdellovibrionota bacterium | reverse complement strand
TTGCGGAACGAGTCAAATCGGCTAGCAATATTTACGAGCTTTCAGCCCTGGCTAAGGACATCCGCGAAATTCGCTCGCGGGTTCAAGAGGATGTCGATTTGGTCAAGCGCATGAAGCGCACGCGTTGAACCGCATGAAAACGGAGTTCACCACCAAGGTGATCTTCAAGAACAACTACCAGGAATCTGCCCCCTAAGCTGCCTGCAGCGATCGCTCCGTGCTCTGAGAGGCGCTTAGGCTCAACGCTGAAATCATCCCGGCACAAATAAACGCTATAAGTACAACCTCGCTGTCGCCAAAGTTGTATTCAACAATTCCAGCTGTCTGCCAGGATATGATGGCACATCCTAGGGAGCGGCTTAGTATCTGTGCGCGAGGACTGCCGCGCTGCGAAAATGCCGACTTTAGCATAGCAAGCAGCCACCAGAGGTACGCCATTAGCCCAAGCCAGCCGGTCTCCACCAGCACGTTGAGCACATTGTTGTGAAAATGGTTGAGTTCCTTAGGTACATGCTCCGAAAACTTCCTGAGGAAACCGCTGTTCCGATATCCGACTCCCAGCGGATAGCGGACCGCGAGCTCCGCGCCGATATCCCAAATCTCGCTGCGTCCCCCGCTGATGAAAAAGTGCTCATCGGAGTGCGCGAGTCTATCTTGGATAGGCTTTACGCTGAGGAGCAGCGTTGCGGTAATCACGAGCATGGGCAAGGCCAACTTCCTCCGTTCGAGGAATAGGAAAAGCAAGCCGCCGACAATAATACCCATCCAGGGCCCGCGCTTTAAATTCACGAGGAGAGCTCCGAGGAGCAGCGGCAGAACTAACGTGGTGAGGATATGAAAAATACGCAAATCGCCCTGAGGGTCTCCCAGGCGAACAGCGCGCTGTCTCCAAATCGTCAGGGCAAGCAGTGCTCCGGCAAGGACGAGGGCACCCCAAAATCTCCAGGCCGGACTCGCAGCAAGTGGAGAAAATGCAAGTAAGGTGCAAGCACAAAAATTCGCCATACCAAGAAGTGAGGCCCGATTTTCGAGAGAAGCCCGTCTGCCATCGCTGCGCGCCTTATCCCGAGCATGAACGGTCATGATACCGAGCGTGAGGAGAATGCTCATGGCCAGCTGTCCGGATTCGGTTACGGCGCCAAGAAAAATTCGCGGCACCAGCGCGCCAAGAGCTCCCTCCAGAATCGAATGTATGGCTGCGACGCACTGCCCGGATACCAGGGCAAAGAGCAAACGCTCGAAGTCGTACGTCAGAGCCAAGTCTCGAAATGCCAGGATAGTCAGTCCGAAGAAAAATAGCCCGCTTAACTTATCGAGGCTGCGCAAGGGATCGATGCTCAAGGGAGCTCCCAGCAGCGCGATGAACAAGAAGAATACGAACGGCATCAATACCTCAGCGCCGCATACGAGCGCTGGAGCGAAACGGAAGCGTTGATGAACCAACCAGAGTAGGAGCAGTGGAACAAGAAAGAAATAGGCCCAGGTCAACTTCAGGGGAAGGCAAAAGCATGCCGCCATGCCGAGGAGATAGGCGTGTTGGTCATAAAAATCATCGATTCGCTCAAGCTTCATGCCCCGAAAGAATATGTCATTCGGGGGCAGGTAGACAATCATCAGGGGCTCTTATGCTTTCGGGTTGGATGTAGTACGGTAGAGATCCGGTTATGAAAGCAGCAATTCTAATTTCCCTGGTACTGCCTGCCCTTATATCTCAGGCTCTTGCAGAAGGTCCCAGCGGCATAATCCCGCGCGGCGTATCGCTTACCGCAGGTATGACCAGCGCAGATATCCTTGCTCGTTGGGGGGCTCCCCGGGAGAGAATTGAACTCGAGAGCAAGCGCAAGGAACGCTGGATCTATGCAGGAGCCAGCCTCTTACTATGGGAGGGCAAGCTTGTTGGCGGTGATCGGGTTGAAGCGCGGGAGGTTAAAGTGCCCGAGCAAATTTCGATGAAATCGGATGTCGGAGTACGGAAGCATACGCGGAAGGTAAGTGACCAGACCGTAGGCGAGATTTTGACCGAGCTCAAGGGATACGGCTCTGACAGCCCAGGAAGCAGCGATTCGCCCTCGACTCCTCCGGGCTATATGTCGCCGCCGAATCCCGCCATGGGGTCGATAGGCGGACAGCCCCCAGGCATCATGAATCACGTTCCGTAGTAGTCGCAGCCGGCCAAGTGTTGCCCAATGTCCTGGGGAATGCTGGTCGAGTAATGATTAAGACAGTTGATCGGCGAGAATATATTCCTAATCCAATCTTTCGGCTCACCCTAAAATCCCCTGGGAGAAACGGGAACAAAATACAGTCTAAGGAATTATTAACGCGGAGACACGGAGACCGCGGAGGGGTATTAGGAATTTGCGATCTCTCCTACTAGCCACCGAGACGCTAGCACGGGAATTGGGCTTCGATTTCCTAGGGGTTGGAACATTAGCAAAATAGATTGGGGAATACTCCGCGGTCTCCGTGTCTCCGCG
>JAYRHW010000165.1:0-3421 GCA_041907145.1 Bdellovibrionota bacterium | reverse complement strand
CAAGCGTGGGTGAAAGTACGTGTCTATCCACCGCCAAGCGTGGGTGAAAGTACGTGTCTATCCACCGCCAAGCGTGGGTGAAAGTACGTGTCTATCCACCGCTCACCTAAAAAACGGCGAGTTATCCACATAGAATCGGTAAATTCCTTGTCTGGTGTTGGATTGGTTGAGACGACCGACTCTTGAACGTGGGTAAAAGTACGTGCCTATTTGAGCCGGAAACTTATGTTCCTTGGATAGAACGTCACCATGTCCGATCCATCATCGAACTCCACCAGATAATCCGGTAGTTTATTGGATTCGACCAGATCTCGGATCACCCGTCTGAACTCACGGAGAATAGCCGTACTACCCGTTTTCTCATGCAGAGTGTCCAGTTGAACTGTCCAGTGGCTTTGTTTGCCACAGTGCTTTCTAGCCAGTTCGTAGATGCGGCGATCCAAAGGTTTGCGTAACCGGAAATAATCGCGGCTCAGGGTAAGAACCTGCTTTGATTCGATGGAACGATATAGCCAGTCTGGGAGCGTGACTTCGACGGCCACCATTTTGTCGCCTTGGCCGCGCTCTATTACCTCCCATGAGTCAATCAACCCGAAACCGCCGCGCTTGCGATAGCCCGGTGTTTCAATGTTGGTTGAAATGGTCGTGCCTTTTAGTCGCTCCAAAGCGTCTGCCATACGTTGATAACCGACTCCAGCAACCGGCCTATTCGTTACCGTAAGGAAGTCATAGGCCGTGAATCGAACGGTTCGGCTAATATTTTCGCGGCCACGATTCATGGCTTCGACCATCTGGCTAATGCAGTAGATCCAAACGTCTTTATCGTGAATTGTTGCGCAACCATCCGCGCCCGGCTTAACAACAACTTTCACGCCGTTGCGCTCATACGTCCGCACACGCTTGTCGCCAGCCTTGAGCGCGAACAGAGGATGCTCCATGCTCGCGGTGTCGTCCTTCGGTGCGGCATCAAGGATGTCCGCAACAAAGAAATCTTTTTGGGGATGGCGTATCGGCTGCACGGGTATACCTTTGCTTAAGCAGGCACCAGGTCTTTAACTTTTCTGGGCCTTCCACCACGCTTGCCGTTTTCTCTAGCGGCAGCAGCTTTTGCCTCTGTCGAGACAGCGCCGCCTCGCCTGCCAAGCTGCGCCGCCATCCAGCTTTTGGAACCCATAAAGCCTTCAAGCAACGCCGGTAGATAGAGATCCGCATCCAGTTTCGGAAAGTGAATTCCAAGGCCGGATGGGCTGATTTCAATATCGGCCAACTGATCCGGTTTGGCTTTCTCAATCCCTTGCGCATCTTGTGGCCGAAAGGCGATCTCCAAGCCTGTAGAAAGATCGACAACTAGCCGACCGATACGGCCATCATATCGAGCCGCAGTAGCCACGGGGCCTTTGCGCAATCGTTCGCTCCCACGCCGGGTAGCCATATCAAATTCGTCGTTACTCGGTTTCATGAATTCTTCTCCACGCACCACAAAGATAAACAACTTCCGCTTGCAATGCCTTTATGACCACATCAACCTCTTGGCGAGACAGGCCGAAATTCTCTCGTAACTCCACCGCCCCTTTGGGGCAATGCAACTTGAAGATCGCTTCGCCATCACTACCAAGAACATGCACATGGGCAGGTCGATGATCATTCGGATAAATAACCACGCGAAATCCATTTATTCGCAGAACTGTTGGCATACTATCACAAACCCAAGCGAATAGGTTTTATGGGCTGTCGATCCCAGAAAATCACCGCTTCGCTTCCTCGCTGAGAAGCCGATTGATCGCCAGCTTGATAAATGCAGCTCGGCTGATACACAACTCTTTTGCCTGAGCGTCTGCCTTGTCTAGCAGCTCTCGCGGCAAAGCAAAGGAGATCGCAACCTGCTTCCCATGCTGACGGATTGTTTTCTCGGCATCTGGTGCCGCCTCAATGAATTGCTCTATCGTCTTGGGTCTTTTTGTGACTGCCATTTGAAAGCCTTTATGATCGTCTTTTGATATTAAATAGATGCAAAAACGCGATTATAAAGAGATTCAACCTCTGCTATCGCTTTTTGATCTTTTGGCGCTAATTCTTTGATGGCCAAACCTTGTCCAGCGGCATTTGCAATCGCCTTTCTGCGGCACACAGCAATATCCAAAAACTCTAACTCTGGGTAATCCGCCAACGCTTCAACAGCCTCTTTGTTGTCTGATCCCTGCGTATCTGCATTATTGAGGATGGCCACGGCTCGTAGTCCATCACGCATTGAGCGAGCTTCTGCTATCAGGTTCGATATATCGGCCAAAGCCCATACATCGAGAGAACGCGGTGAAAAAGGAACGACCAACAAATCCGACAATGCGAGTGCTGCGCGTAGAGCAGTGCTATCCCGTCCACCGGCATCGATCACGATATCGTCGTACTTGTCTTTCTGCTGTTGCACTTGTGAGCGCAGCGTTGCTCCGTCCGAATACACGGAACAGGCAACCATCGGCGTGCGCCCACTCTCTGCTCGAATCGTTAAGGCGGTTTGCGCAGTGCCTTGCCTGTCCCCATCGACCACCCAAACATCCTTTCCGGCCAATGCTCGCGCAATGGCTAGATTCAGGGCTATCGTGGTCTTACCAACCCCGCCCTTTGTGTTACCCACCGTAATAATCATCATTACCTCTTTTTGGGTGCTATTAAATGTTTCCTTGATATTAACATGGCGTTCATAAAACATACAAAACACAGCAAGAAAAACCGCCGCAAGAAATGCATTCCGTATGCATAGAACATCAAAATACCTTTGACTTCTATTCCGATATCGGTATGGTTAGGTTGCTGTCGTATGAACGGAACGGCATAAGCCGTGCGACAGCCCCGCCGCGCAAGCGGTGTTCACCCAAGCGTGAACATATCCAAGAGGTCCGATTAGCTTCACCAAAAGGCTCCCCGCGTGGCGAGCCGTTCAAATAAAATGTTGAAAATCAAAGCCACGCGTTAGCGTGGCTTTTCTATAAGACATAGCGTATCTGTCTGAATTCGGCCATCAAGAGACGGTCACCCTCCGTCGCTGACGGGCAGGTCCGAACCTAATGCAGACCGTGGCACCGACATCGCCTTACTCCTGCACCCGGCCAGAAGCAGAAATCTGGAAATCGTAAGTAGCATTTCAACTAGCCTTTACAGAACTGGGTATTGGTGACAGCCATAATTCGAGAAGTAATGCATGACAACGATTCTCATTTGCACTATGATTGCGGGTCTATCGTATAGGTTAACTTCATGTTTTCTCACCGCGTCTCCAAATTCGCTGGTCAAGTCCGGAATTTGCTGTAAATTTTCTTCGAATCAGTTGATGGCGTAGGGGTTATGAACAGCTCGGCAGAGAGACGACGTTGCCAAGCGGGTTGGATGAATTTCGGGCCTCGGCCCATTCGTGATACTCCTGCAT
>JAYRHW010000164.1:0-36338 GCA_041907145.1 Bdellovibrionota bacterium | reverse complement strand
CCAGCAGATTCACCTTTTGATCATTGGTGCCCTGCCCGCTGCCAGGGCGGCATGCGGTAAAACTCGCTGGTGAGCCGGTATCATAGTTGCTCGTAGCGTCAGTCAGCAGCACGATATATTTCGTCGCAGTTTGGCGCGATAACCCTGATCGGAACAAATTTGCACGGGCCATAGAAAGCCCCTCGCAATTGTTGGTTCCTGACCCACCTTCGCCGTTCAATGCACTAACTGCATTACGAAGCGAATTGTTGTTAGTGGATAAGGAAAGCACTCGCCCAGTGGGGTGCTCACGCTGATCGACGCATCCACCTGAGTTTCCGTTGGCGTAACACCCGCGAAATGGGGTAAGCGACACCTTGGTTGGCCAATTTCCATTTGCTGAACTCGGCACAAGCGCATTCACTAAAGCTGTGGCTCCGCTTTTGGCAGGCGTGATCCATCCCCCACTCGACATTGAACCGGTGTCATCAAGATTCATCACCAAATCCAGCGTTCCGCCGGGTGCTGCTACGGCGCTCGCCGCCGCCGTTATGCTGCTACAGCCGGCTCCACAGCCTATCATTTTGGCAACGCGCATAAAGGTCGTCGGGATAGTAGCGCTCGCTGTTACTCGCACCCCAGAGACAGGCGCGCCGCTTGGATCGTTGACTGTGGTTAAAGTGGTAACAAGATTCTGGCATCCGACCCCATTCATCATGGCGATGTTGCAGGCAGCAGTTTGAGCAGCGTTTATACTTACTGTAATTCGCGATGCAGCGGCTAGTGCTGCCGAGTCAACAGTGCGTTCAAGCTCTGATTTCAACAAAAAACCGCGGGAGGAATCGATCGCCCAGCCCACCATAATGAGTAATGCCACTAAGGAAAACGCAAAGAAGACAAAGATTATTCCGTCTTCGCCAGTATGAGGGCGTTTGAGCACTAGAAGTTGCATGGGAAACCCTCTTAGGTTCTATCTAAAAAAAGCGAGCGACGATAGAGAACGCTTGATGCCCATGTGCCCACTAGATACTGCAATGAAGTGATGCGACCAGGACGATAGTCGTAAAATAGCTCGATCGCGTACAGGGTCAGTCCTTGACTCGTAAGCTGCTTTACTTCAGACAAGCGCTTACAGGCGCAATCGCCATCGTTACCGAGCTGGCTCGTAGCGCTAAGCGAGCCATATTGCCATGTAACATTGCCGCTCCAGCCGGAATTGCTGCGGCGAATGCGGTAATAATCAGGCTGTCCGCTGGCAATATTACCCTGACAGGCTATGCCTAAATTGTGATCGAGATTGTAATCACAAATAGCGGCCGCCGGATTCCATTCGATTTCGGTGTAAATGATGCGGAACTGGTTGGGGCCAGTAGCTCCTGAGCCTGTTCGATTTATTACTGGAACTGCAGTGTCGATAACGGTAACTAAGTCTGCGTTGAGGCTGTCGGCCCAGGTCGAGCTGCCACGATTACCGAGCTGTCGGGACACAACATTTGCCGACTCGCGTGTGAGGTGATTGAGTGTCGTCGTAGAATTCAGCATGTTACTGATTTCCGCCGTGCCGAAGATAAGGAGTAGCAGCAGCGGAAGCAAAAGACAGAGCTCGACCATGGCATTGCCTTGGTAAGATCGAGTACGTTCGGGAATATGCAGTAACATAGCTTCCCCGTCTTGCATTAGAGATACGGCTCGTTTTTCCAGGTGGACTTGGCACTCAGACCTACAGTTCTGGGAAACATATGGGTGAACCAGCGGCCAACCCAGCTCGCATTGAATGCTACGCTAACCGTAACAGTTTGCCCCGGGCCTCCTGCGGGCTGCGTGCATCCGGCGGCGCAGCTTACAGGGCCGGGTGATGTGCATACCGTCGGATTAACGCAGGTCACCGTGAAGTGCGAATGCACATTAGTGCAAGACAGCCCGGTGCCGACTAAGTTCTGGCAAAATCGATTTTCAATCACTGTCATCCGAGTGTTGGGATTGGCAGGGCTGCCCATGCCTTGCCCAGTCACCATGTAGCGGCAAGCCTCGGTCAGTGCGAACTGTAAGTTTGCTTTGGTGTATGAAAGATGAGTGAATTCTATGATGCCCATAAGAAGCATCAAGAAAATTGGGAAGGCTACCGCTGCTTCCAGCACAACGGTACCCTCGGAGCGAAGGAGCGATCTGGAACACATGACTACTGCGAGTCCTTACAGGTAAATTGCAGTGGGGAGCATGATCTATACGCGATCAGTTGGTGCTACTCAACTTCAATGTTGCAGGAGCAAATCTATTAGCGACACATCCATATAATATTCGCCTAGTGCCAATTGCTCGTTTGCAAACCCCCGGACGCTCTCGCATTGGCCCAAGTCAAGCCTATCGCTAATTTACCGGCCATGCCCCGCGGGAAACCCGTTGCCAAGTGTTCTAAGCAGCTTATTCTGCTAGTAGAACTGGGAGCCATGCTGCCCGGGAACTCTAAAGCGTTATGCTTCTAAGTGATCATTTCACTATACTAACTTCCTCTTTTTTGTTGCGTGCGAATAAACCCCGTTGTGGACTCGAAACTCCACCGAATTGCTGCTAGTCCTAAGTCCATGAAGTCATACCTGCATCTCCAAGAATGAGGACACGGAAGAGACCTTTCCGCTAAGTGGTAGTCATTGCATTGAAAAGCCACAAGAATTGGTCGCTGCAAGCAAAAAGGATCGTCCCTATTTCCCAGTAAAAGGATCGTCCCTATTTCCCAGTATAAATGTCACTCTACACGGCTCGATGGCATAACCTAGGAGAGACCGAAATCCGCGGTCTGGTTGGAACACAAGGATGAGGTTCTTATGGTTTTTGGAAGACCAATCGCGCTCGCTCCATGCCTAATTTTTGCCCTAACGCTCAATCCGCACCCCGCCCTCTCACTAAGCTCCGACGAAGTTATCGAACTTTCAGTAGAAATAGCGGCGGTCGAGATCCTTCGCGTGCTCGATGAGGAGCAAAATCAAGGCAACAGTGACGCTGAGCCCGACTGGAATGAGTTCGAATACACTCAATACACCTCTCTGCTCTTCGGATCTCCCTCGGTGCCGTGCGAAGAAGACTCAGGGGGGCGCTCGAGTAACCCGAAGGTCTGCATCAAGAGTCCGACTTCCGGAAAAACCATCGAAATTAAGGTGACCGGGCCTGGCCGCGCAGACATCGTGATGGACGGCGGAGGAGGAGCTACGATCAAAGGTTCAATCGTATGTGATGCGGCCGGCAGCCATTGTGTGATTAAAGGCAGAGGCTATTGGGGCATTCTCCCTGGCCCAGAGTTGATCGACTGCGACATTACACAAAGCACTCCGGGCGGAGAGCTCACCGTCTCGTGCGCGAAACTTCCGGATCATGACGGTATGAGGGGCCGGATTTACAGGGACAGCAACGGCAACTTATGTTTTCAAGAGGCCGGCAAGGCGCCGAACTGTTCGGACCCCAGTACCTGGCCGCCCGGTGCTCTGGAAGTCGCTGAGGCTTTGATTCCAAACCTGCCGACGGCGTCAACCCCCACACCGACTGCAACGCCAAGCCCTAGTCCGACTACCGGAGGGTGCGGCAACCGCAGAGGCCGCGAATTGCAGCGCTGTGCCGTCAATCCCACGCAGCCCACACAGGAGTTCGCCAACATGGTGCCGCCCGTGGCAATTCAACCGTAGTGATTAATTCTCGCGGCGAGACATCCCATCGCCACGGGTTTTGCTCTCAGGAGTTTCTCAGATCTTTGGCCGACCGGCTTGCCATCATGCCCCCCCCTGACGAGGAAGCCAATCAACACGAGATCTATTGAAGAAGCCTAAGTGCGAGCTCCGGCTGCAGTGAGACTTGGGCCAGGACTTGCGCGGCGGACTGTTGTAAAATTCTACTGCGAGTCAGCGATGCTGTTTCAGCAGCGATGTCCGCATCCTGAATTCTTCCGGCGGCAGCCAAGAAATTATCCCTGGCAGCGCCAATGGTATTGAGCGAGCTGGCAAGCCTGCTTTGATCAGCGCCTATTCTTCCGCGGGCGCTCCCTAAAGCCGATTGAGCCGAAGCTAGCGTGCGCATCGCGGTCAGAGCGCCTGAGCGAGTTGTAAGCGAGATGTCGCCTAGATAGGAAATAGCGGATGTCTGAGATAAATTAGTATACTGTTCAGTACCAGTGGAGTCCGTTAAGGTTACATCAATGACGCCGTCGCCATTAAAATCTCCGGTCGCAAGCCCAAATCCTACACCCCCTCCTGGAATACTTTTGCCAGATTGAAATGTGCCGTTGCCGTTTCCATAGTTGATAGTTATTCCTCCGCTCGCGCTGACTGAGATTACATCCAAGGACCCGTCGCCATCTTGATCAACTATCGATAGTTTTGATCCTCCAAGCGCAACAGACGCCTCTGTAGCAAAAGTTTGCGAGCCCAAATTTTGATAGTAGTTGACGGATCCATCAAATTTAGTCGACAAAACATCGAGGCGGCCATCACCATTCATATCTGCAAGCGCGATGTCGCCAATGAAAGTTCCGGTGCCAGTCGGTAAACTGCTGCCGGAACTGTTTAGGCCGCCGCTGCCATCGTTATAGAAAATAACCACGGGGCTGCTTGAAGAGCCGACAGCCGCATCAAGGCGCCCGTCTCCATCAAGGTCTCCTATTTCGAAAGCCGAGATACCGCCGAGTCCAGTTGCCAACGAAAAAGTGGCAGAACCGAATGTTCCATTACCGTTGCCGAGCCTAAGCTCTAACGTGCCGACGTCGTTGCCGGTTGCTAGGTCAAGTTTTCCATCCCCATTCCAATCCACCAATTTTACTGCTTGGACGTTACTGAGTCCGCTGATCGCGGAAGAATTCTTGAAGCTGCCATCGCCGTTTCCCAAAAAGACGTTGGCTTTGTCCCCTCCTGCAATGATATCGACATTGCCATCCCCGTTTAGGTCTACCAGTCGAATACTGTAGTAAGCGCCGATGCTCTTAGAGTTTGCGATAGAAGCGGAGCTCTTAAAGCTCCCGTCTCCGTTGCCCAGCATTGCAATAAGTCCGCCATTGGTATTGTCATCGCGCACTAAGTCTAAGATACCGTCGGAATTGATGTCGGCAGTAGCAACTTCATATCCGGTGGCTCCAGCGTTGCTAGTAAGAGGTGTAGCGCTGAATGATTGGCTTGACTTGCTGCCCACTCCAAGGTTTGAGGGGTCAATATAGAGAGCACCATTTGTTGTTGTTACTCCTGCTTCCAATCGAATTCTGCCGGTATTTTGATCAAGCAGCCGCGTGCCATTAAAGCTCGTGGTGGCTACTAACCGGTTGAATTCATCGCGCAGTTTCTGTGCCTCGTTATCGAGGGCTCGTCGCTGCGTTGAGCTATAGGAGCCGTTTGCTGCTTGCGCAGAGAGTTCTTGCAGTCGCGTCAGTACGGAGGAAAGCTCGCCTGCTGCCCCATCGGCAATTGCAAGGGCAGAGATGCCATCATTGAGGTTGCGAATCGATTGGGTATAGATTCTGCCCTTGGAGACAAGTCCTGAAGCGATAGCTAGACCCGCAGCATCATCGCTGGCGCGATTAATCCGCTGACCGGACGACAATCGTTCACTCACGCGGGAGAGCTCATCCGTGGCTCTGCCGAGCTGGCGCAACGCCTGCAATCCAGAAATATTTACACCAAGTGCAACCACTTGCGGACATCCTTATCCGCACTCGCGCGGGGGCACGCCGAGCGCATCGGTATACGCTCTTATGATCGGCGTTTTCGGACAAATTCTTCCGTATTCTCAGCTATTTAGTTTTGTAATTGGGCTCCAAAGGACAAGAAATAGACTAGTAGTTTTAGTGGGTTGCATAGGCAACGGGCCTAGGGGGGAGTTCCATAACCTATACACAGGCCTCCTCGCATCGCCGAGTCGGGTCTTCATATGGGTAGAAGAATTCCACAGAGGAATACGGTTTCGCATTTTCTACGAAAGACTTTCTGGGTCGATTGGAAGTTCCCCCCGGCGACTTGCACTCGACTCAGAATAGTCGTCGATACTTAAAGACTGAAACTCTTTTTCCAGCGTGCGCTGGTGGAGTGGAAGCTTTGAAGTGTCGTGCGTAGAAGGGATAGTCCCATGAATCGTTCCTCTCTTTCCGGTCTGGCCCTCGCTGCCCTCGTCATGCTCGCTGGCTGTGTCGATGTCAATGGTAAGCGTTACTCGCTCGTCAAGTTCGGCGATAATCCGGACGAGACGTCGGCGCTGGACGCGATCAAGGGCATCGGCAACAACAGCAACCGCGAACAGTCGGTGACGGCGGCCAAGGCGGACAGCAGCGACCAGGTGCGGCAGGCGGTGGTGCTTCAGGACAAGAACATGTACTGGGGCCCCTCGTACGGCGGCACCTACTTCAGCGCCGACTTGTACACCAAGCGGCAGAAGTTGGTCGACAAGCGTCGGGAGACTCCGGTGGTTGAGCGCGCGAGCCTGAACAAGGAGATCGCCGCTCTCTCGGATCAGATCAAGGTCAACGAGCGCGACAAGTTCGCCTCCAAGATCGAGAGTCTGTCCAAGGCCGAGACCACCAACGACACCGACCGCGCCGAGATCAACTCGCACATCGCCTGGTGCAAGACGCAGCAGGCCAACGTCGAGAAGATCCCGGCGGCTTACGATGGTGATGACTTCAACGTCCTCACACTCGCGAGCAAGGGGGGGAACAACAGCGTGGCGTCCAAGTAACAACTGGACACACATCCCAAGAGGTTCCACCACTGCGCCGGCTAACGCTGACGCAGTGCGTTTCAATTTGAGGTTTCTTTCACCTCTGTGGATTCTTCCCCTCCTTTCCCTCTCTATTCGTCAGGTCTCATCGCCGGCTCGTTGTCCCGGGTTGACCGAATCGAACATACTCAGCAAGATACCCTTACGATGACACGCAGCACGACCTACCGCTTTGAGTTTCAAGATGGCAGCAGCTGGAACTACGAGCTGGTGTTCGACGAGCATCAACGTTATGTCGTCCCCGCGGTAGAGACGATTCGGCCATGGACTAGGCTTGAATTTCAAAAGTGCCCGCATTGTCCCCTCAAGAGCGACAAGCATCCGCAGTGCCCAGTAGCAAGAAACCTCGATCGCATAGTCGAAGATTCCAAAGCGACGATTTCTTGGACCCGCTCCAAAGTGACAGTGGTGACTCCGGAACGAACTTTCATCAAAGAATGCGCGACCCAGGATGGACTGCGATCGCTCTTTGGGCTGCTGATGGCCTGCAGCGACTGTCCACATCTCGAGTGGCTTCGTCCTCTCGCTCGCTACCATCTGCCATTCGCCAATGCCGATGAGAGCTTGTTTCGGGTGCTATCTTTGCAGCTCGTGGAGGACTTTCTCGATCCAACCGGCAGCAATATGAAGGGCAGTGAAAAGCGCATCCTCGATCGATACAAGGCCGTGGAAACCGTCAACCATAGTTTCATGAAGCGCATTCGCTCATATGTTGAAGCGGACGCAGATAAAAATGCTATCGCAGCACTCGATGTCTTTGTGCAGATGTTCACGCTGCACCTCGAGTCGAATTTCAGTTCGCTCAGGCCCTTATTCGGGAAAAGTTAGGAGCGCTCAGTTGGCTGAGCGCCGGCTTTCGGGTTCTAGGCATCTGTCGTACAGTATCCCCCAATGGCGAGCGCGATAAAAAAGTTTCTTCAGCATGAGGCGGCGGGCGGAGTAATCCTTTTTTTCACCGCGGTCGCGGCAATAATTTTCGAGAACGCAGGCTTCAAGGATATCTACGAAGCGATTCAGCATTTTCCCCTTCCATTTCCTGGCCATCAACTGTCATTCGTTCACTTCGTCAACGACGCTCTGATGGCGGTCTTTTTCCTTATCGTCGGTATGGAAATCAAGCGCGAGATACTGCAGGGAGAACTTTCGACTCGACCACAACTGATGATGCCGCTGATCGCCGCCTGCGGAGGGATGCTCTTCCCAGCGCTGATCTTCTTTTATTTCAATTCTCATGACCCTAGCGCACTGCGAGGTTGGGCAATTCCAGCCGCCACTGATATTGCCTTTGCAATCGGCGTGATCTCGCTCTTTGGCCGGCGGCTGCCGCTTTCGCTTAAGGTGTTTCTGACCGCCTTGGCAATTCTCGATGATCTGGGAGCTATCGCGATAATCGCTTTCTTCTATTCCAGCTCATTGCAGTGGGGCTATCTCGCGGGTGCTGCAACCTTGGGAGCGGTCCTCTTTCTGTTCAATCGACGGGGTGTGCAGCATCTCGCGGTGTACATGCTGTTCGGGCTTCTACTTTGGTACTGTGTGTTTAGTTCAGGAGTCCACGCCACCTTGGCTGGAGTAGGACTGGCCTTTGCGATTCCCTTGCGGGTGGTAGGCAAGTCGGGCATCTCGCCGCTTGCGCGGCTGACCGAAGTTTTACACCCTCCAGTGACATTTTTTATCTTACCGCTGTTTAGCTTTCTTAATGCCGGGGTCAGCCTTCAAGGATTGACTTTGGAGGCGCTGCTGGCACCGATTCCCCTTGGTATTGGAGCAGGACTATTTTTTGGCAAGCAAATCGGCGTTTTTCTTTTTTCGCTCGCCGCCATCTCTCTTGGATGGGGCAAGCGCCCCTCGGGCAGCAGTTGGGGGCAGTTTTACGGCATCTGCATAGTGACCGGAATTGGCTTTACCATGAGCTTGTTCATTGGCGGGCTTGCCTACTCTGATATGGAGCGCGCCGCCTATGTGCGCCTGGGAGTAATTTTAGGATCACTGCTCTCGACGGTGCTCGGGGCCACTGTGCTGCATTTTACCTTGCCTCGCAGGAGCGGGGAATAGAGCGCACGAAGGCTCGTGGATGGTCGGTGAGAATAATATCAACTCCGATATCCATCAAAGAATTCCAGACCGCGGGCTGGTCCGAACTTTGTTCCAGTGTTTTTACCAAAACATACGAGCCGGCTTCATGGATTTCTTCAACCATCGGGAGGTTTATCCAATCAGAATCGACCTGCACGATCTCGGGGCGGGGGATAAGCGCCAGCGCGGGTACGATCTGCGCGGGAGAATAAGCTCGGACAAGAACAGCGGCCCCAGGAAAATGCGCTCGAATGAAGCGGGCCGTTTCGAACGATTGGCACTGCAGTACGATATTGTCGAGAGCGCCATAAGCTTGTGCAGTTTTGATAACCTGGGTTGCCAAGAGCGGAGATTCGCCTTTGAGATCTAGGAGCAGCGCAGAGGGGAACTTACGTATGGCAGTCAGAGCTTGGTCGAGGAATATGACATGTTCATCGGTGGTGCCGGGTAGTCTTAGTTGCTGAAGCTCCGGCGATCGCAATTCCTGAGGCGCCCGACCTGCCCAGGTGCTTGGCCCCTGGATATTGTTAGCGTTCAAGTGGCGGTCATGAAAGAGAAACAGTTTGCCGTCAGCCGAGCTACGAACATCCACTTCAATGAGCGGCACACTGTGCCGGGCAGCTGAAAGAATCGCAGTTAGGCTATTGTCCGGCCCTGCATCGCGGTCTCCGCGATGCGCCGCCGCCCAGCGTAGCTGTGGATTCTTGCGCCTTAGGATATGGACCGATTTGGCGGGAACCGGATTGAAACAGCCATGATGGACGGGAGCCTGAGTAGCATGGCATGCCGGCAGCGTAAGCAAGAAAATTAGCGCCAGAGAGCGAACGAGAATGGCTACGATTTTCATAATCGCTATGCTATCACACCGTTAAGAAGTTTGGCTTTACAGGATGCGGTATGCCAGTTCGTCAAATCAGCGCTCATGAACTTAACCAACGGCTGCAGATGGGGGAGGATATTCGCCTTATCGATGTGCGAGAGCCCTTTGAAAGGGATATTGCTACGCTGGGAGGAGAGCTTATCCCCTTGGGACTAGTCCCACAGCAACTCAACAGTATCCCTCGTCATGGCACGGTCGTTATCTATTGCCGTAGCGGGGCGCGTAGCGAGTACGCCATCGAGTATTTGCAAACGCAAGGGTATAGCAATCTCATCAATCTTGAAGGCGGAATTTTGGCTTGGTCGGATGCTGTTGATCCGGCCATCAAGAAGTACTGAACAAACGAAAATATGCGGCGAATACTGGAGAGTTCGGCAAGATATGCCAGGACAATGGCATGTTTCTTTATTTTTATTTTACTCGCTTTCGATACCAGCGCGGCTGCGGATGTTCGGGTTGATTCCTGGAATACCGAGCTTCGTATTGCTCGGACTGGAGAGGTGACGATTACTGAGGAGCTGACCTTATTCTTTGCGTCGAGTCCAAAATCTTCGAGCATTGCGCATATGATTCCCGGGAAGAGGGGATTTTTGGACCCAAAGGCTCCTTCAGTTGCCGTTGAGGCTCTTTTGGGATTTATCGACTCGAAGCCTACAAGTCTTGAAATCTCCGAAGTCGGTAAGCTAAAAAAAATAACTCTTCACCAGAGTCATGATCTTTCCCCAGGTAGTCATTCCTTCGTATTTCAGTATAAGACTCGCGATCTCATCGTGCGCGGAGAGAAGGAGGACACTCTCATTTGGCCAGTCGCTCAACGTTCCAAGGGGCCGATACGATCATTCCAAGTAAAGATAGTTCCCCCGGAATATTACGAGCCCAAAAATATCCAGCTTAGAAGGATGGAGTTTATCAAGGGAGCCTTGGTTACTACTGTGCCGGAGGTCTCGGTAGCATCAGATTTTGTAACGGTCAGCGGAACTCCTGTGGTCGAGCAGCAATCGAGTTATATCTTTGTGGGACTGACCGCAGGGTTTATTCGGGACTAAATCTGTAGACCGCCTGCTTCCATACATGAGGAGGGGTCCGATTCGGGTGGACAAAGAACAGGCTCGGTAATGTCAGGGGTGCCACAGCGTCCTATCTCTCGGAGCTCTGCCGGCAACGTCTCTGGGTTGCCGAAACCGGGATGACCCGAGCTGCCTCCCCCCTCGATCAAGAGACATGAGAAATTATCGCGAGTGGTGTTGCCTGCACTCAGGACGGCAGGAAGTGCAATAAGAGCAAGCAGCGCCGCTATTAAGGCGACTTCTACTGGCCCTGCACCCTTCTCCTGGTTTGCGTCTCTGTTCATGAAAATTATCATCGAGATCTTCTCATTCAGAGATCGTCCGGCTGGGGAAAAGCTGCACGACTTGAGGCGATTTCACGCCGGGGCAGCCCTTCTTTGGGCATTCTGACTAGATAGACCTACGAGATTTTCTTAGAGCGGGATGGCTGATAGTGCGGAGGGACGAGAAATTGTGTTGTACATGAATATAATCGAGCCCATCTGCATCTAAATGTGTAGTTACATAATCCGTGCTGTTAAGAGCGGACATTTCGTCTGCACTGTGCGGAGTATTTAGGAGAAAGACAAAATGGCAAAAGCCAAGAAAAGCACTTCCAAGAAGAAAGCTTCCGCGAAGAACATCGCGAAGAAGTCTCTACGGAAGTCCGCGTCTTTGACTTCAAAGGCCAAGGTTCATAAGAGCTAACCTTTGCTAGTCAGCGGCGGCCATCAGGCCGCCGCATTCAAGCTTTTCCCCTCTCATTCCAGCCTGCGAATAATTTCAACAGGTTAACCGGATCACCGGAAAACTTTAACGCACCTTTCATCTTCCCTAAGTTCGTCAAAGGAGTAATATCCAGCCCCGAAGCTGCGACTATTGTAGCGCGGCCTAGCGTTTGTACACCTTGGGGTAATGGGGTGTTAGAGTCCTTTCACAATTCGTCGTTGCCTGCTGACGGTCCGAGTGGAGCCGACGCGGAGGTGCCACAGCAAGCGCCGATTCCACCAACAGAGCCGCTCGATGCTCCGGCTGAACAGCCACTGCATATTCCTCGATTACCGAGTGTCCCCTTCATTGTTCAGCCCTCAGCCCATGAGCCGTCAACCAACGGTGTTCATGTTTCGCGCGAGGCGGTCCCGATTTACTTCGTCTTTCGCCGCAATGGCATCTACGAATCCTATGTCTCAGAAATTCAAGCGATTCTGCGAGAGAAGGGCTGTACGGTGCAGGTCGTGTCTTTGCCCGCCGATCTCGAGGGGCCCGACATCTCTCTCGAGCTTAAAAGGCGAAATATTCCTTTCGACCACTGTGTTCTTTTTACTGACCGCACGGTAGGGCAGCGGCTGCCGCGGGGCCATGTCTTCGCCGGGCTTTCCGGCAGCAGTATCGACGACATGTTCGCTGGCTGCGGCTTGAGGCTCATCTGCCAAGAGCTCGGTATCAAATTCATCGCTGAGGTTGAAGTCGAGGAAAAAGCCGGACAGACGTTTTTGCAGGGATACCTAGAGGCGCACGAACGCCGCTTCAAGAGCGTTTTCGAGCGCGCTCTCAATGTGAAGAAACCCGACATGATCGTAATTGATTCTCGTTGCATGAATGAACATGTGCCTTTTTGCGTGCTGAGCTCTAAACATCCTGATCGACAGGCTGCGCGACTCCTCAGGCGCTGGATCGCAGATATCGGATTCCCCATAAGTCGCATGATGGTCACCGATGACATCTCAAAACTTGATCCAAATGGCTTCGTCGAATGCAAGCGCATTTGGTTCATAGGAGATCGACATTGGCAGGATAAGCCGCCGGGTAAGGCCGAATTAAGTGTCTTCGTGCGGGAGTTAACCGAATTGCAGCAAAAGCTGTTGGTTGATGAAGCGATGGAGGACGCGAAGCATCGGCGCGAACTCCACGAACTCGATGAAGCCCTCGATGAAGATCTTTCCATGCCCTGGGACGGAGATGACGGCATCGACCCTATTGATCAGATTGACATGAGTGAACCGGATCGCAGCAACGTGCGCAGAGATGGTGAGCAGCTCGTTGATGAACAAGACGAGGATCTGCAAGAAAGGATAGAAGCTCTTGAAGCATCCACCTTCCGGCTGTCTTACTTGGACGTGCCGCAGGCATTGGTCTCTGCCCGATACTTGGCGGTTCCAATGGATAGTCTATTGGAGTCTATGGTGGCGCAGGAACTACTTCCAATCAATCATGCGGCACAGGGACCGCGTTTGGTAGCACTGGCGGCCCAAAACATTTTCGAGAGCTTTCCAGCCCTGGCCGATAGTGTTCGCTTTCTCAAGAGTAAGCACTCGTGATCGAGTGATGTTTCTGGTATAGCTTCAACATCTGGCAAGGAGAATTTATATGCCGTACGTACTCGTGCAAGTTGGAGGCCCGCTGACGATCGAACAAAAGCGCAGCATTTCTAACGATATTTATAATTCTCTGGAGAAGGTGGCAGGCAAGCCGCGTGCTCGCACCAATATCGTTTTTCAGGAAATTCCCCGAGATAGCTGGTCCTCCGGCGGTGATATCCTCGCCGATAAGGATGCGCAGGCAGTGGCCAAGCCGGTCAAGGCCTGAGAGCAGTCTGAAAACATCTGCGGCCACAGGGAAGCGTCATTCCCTCCTTTGGGCACCTTGCTTACCGGCCCTCATTTCTTCAGGCCCTTAGCCCTGGCACGGGTATTGCTTATTCCTTGGAGCGACAAATTCCAAGGTAAAGTCGGTGACCAGAATCCTCGTAGTTGATGACGATCAAGACATATTGGCAGCCTCCGTAGCTGCTTTGCAGAATATTCGTCCGGAATGGAAGGTCGAGGCAGTAAGCGATCCGCTGATGGTAGCCGAGCTGCTCTGCCACTTTAACTTCGACGCGGTCATTTCCGATCTGGAAATGCCCGGCATTCAAGGCAACCGCTTGCTCACCGAGATTGCCCTGCAGGAGCCCCTGATGGTGCGCTTTCTTGTCTCGGCCAAGGTCGAAATGGCAAGGGAAGTCGAGGCGCTGGGCATAGCA
Organism: Bdellovibrionota bacterium; assembly: GCA_041907145.1. Lineage (GTDB taxonomy): Bacteria > Bdellovibrionota_C > UBA2361 > UBA2361 > JAFLCA01 > JAFLCA01. Next base: position 22,597 of record JAYRHW010000164.1, on the reverse strand, counting down.
CATCGAATCTTTGCCAAGCCCTGCGACTACCGCGGACTCATTATAGAGCTTGAGCGTGCCTTAGCGCTTAGGCGACGCTTGCGGGGATCAAGACTGCGTGGACTCATTAACTCCATTCCGACGCTGCCCAGTCCTCCCAAAACCTATTTCGCCATACAGCGGCTGTTGGCTCAAGAAGACTTTCACTTTAGAGGGCTGATTGAACTTCTGCGCCGAGAAATGTCGCTTACCGCATTCTTGCTAAAGGCTGCCAATAGCTCTTACTACGGAGCGCGGCAGCAGGTGAGTTCGGTCGAACAGGCGGTGAATTTGCTGGGAATTACAACGGTGAAGTCAATCGTTCTGGGAGCAGAGCTGTTCTCGCAGATTGACACCCGGAAGATGAAGCTATTCCAGGTCGACCAGCTCTTCGATCATTCTTTGCGAGTGGCGGGTCTTGCCGCATCACTCAGTGAGCGACGGCATGAAACGAGACACCTCAAGGAGCTTGCGCATACGGCCGGGCTTCTGCACGATGTCGGCAAACTTGTCTGCATTCATGCCTTCCCGCAGAAATACAAAAGCATCATGGAGCGCGCGCGAGGAGATCATCAAGCGCTTTATCATGAAGAAATCGCCGTCTTTGGAGTCAGCCATCAAGAAATCGGGGCATACTTGCTCAATCTGTGGGGTATTCCCGAGCCGATTGTCGAGGCAGTTGCCTACCACCATCAGCCGCTGCTTTGCCCGGCACGCTCCGTATCGGTACTGACCTTTGTTGCGGCTGCAAACCTTATCGACCACGGCTTTCAAAACGTCGAGCCAGTGGAGGAAACAAACGAGATTGAGGAGTATCTCGAGGGATTGGGAATGACCTCGAAGGATCTTCTGATGTAAGAGCGCCTGACCAATATGGCGCCCTCATTTGAATCGGTGTCCAATCCCGTCTATACTCCATCCATGCAAAAATCGACGGTAAGCATAATCGGCGCCGGACTAGCGGGCTCGGAGGCTGCCTGGCAGCTTGTATCCCGCGGGCATGTCGTGCGCCTTATCGAGATGCGCCCGCAGCGCATGACCAAGGCGCACAAAACTGGAAAGTGCGCTGAGCTTGTATGCTCCAATTCGCTGCGCGGAGCGGCGTTGACCAATGCCGTTGGGTTACTCAAAGAAGAGCTGCGACGGACCGGCTCGCTCATCATGCAGGCGGCTGATTTTGCTGCCGTGCCGGCGGGCGGTGCGCTGGCCGTTGATCGCGATGTCTTTAGCGCTTACATCGATGAGCGGATGAGATCGCACCCGTTGATTGCTTTCGAAAGCGCCGAGATTCAAGAAATTCCAGATAGCAGTGAGGCCAATCCCGTTATTATTGCCACGGGGCCGCTCACATCCCCGGCACTCGCGCGCGCCATAGAGGCGAGAACCGGCAAGGAGAGTTTGGCGTTCTTTGATGCCATTAGTCCCATTGTGCTCGATGAGTCCTTGGATCACGAGAAGCTCTTCCGGCAATCTCGTTACGGAAAGGGGGGCGGAGAGGATTACCTGAATGTATTCCTTAACCAGGAGCAATACGAGGGGTTCGTCGCCGCCGTAGCAGCGGGAGAGAAATTCGGCGGGCATGAGGAAGTCGAGTCGGATAAGGTCGATAATTTGCGTCCGTTCGAGGGCTGCATGCCGATTGAGGAAATGGTTTCGCGGGGACTGGACACCCTGCGCTTCGGACCGATGAAGCCGGTTGGGCTCGAGGATCCGAGAACGGGGAGAAGGCCGTATGCGGCACTCCAGCTTCGTCAGGATGACAAGGAATGCAAACGCTGGAATATGGTCGGGTTTCAGACCAAGCTAAAGCATCTCGAGCAGCAGAGGATTTTCCGTTCATTACCGGGGCTGGAGAATGCCGAGTTTGTCCGGCTTGGCTCGGTGCACCGCAATACGTTCATTGATTCGCCGAAATGCCTTGAATCAACTTTGCAATTTAGAACGCAGCCGAGCCTCTTCTTTGCCGGTCAGATTACTGGTGTTGAGGGTTATGTAGAGTCCACGGCCGGTGGACTAGCCGCCGGGATCAATGCCTCACGACTCATCGGTGGATTGCCGCCGCTGACGTTCCCGCAGGATACCGCCATCGGATCCCTTTTGCATTATATCAGTGACCCATCGCGCAAGGATTTTCAGCCCATGAACATTAGCTTCGGCTTGATGCAAAGCTACCTCGATTCGCCCTATGTGCGTTCGGAAGGTAAGGATGCTCGCAGACTCAGAGCGTCCGAGCGCGCGCTCAAGTCGCTAGGGGATTTCTTGTCGCAGCATGTCATGCCAGGAAATTAGGGACGATCCTATTTTCCCGCCTTTCCTACACCATCCCGTAAGTTGCAGCTTTCCATAACAGCTTCTTAGCGCACTGATGCAATGCTGCGGTTCATTGCCGATAAATAGGATCGTCCCTATTTCGTTAGCCGCATCCCCCCTGGGTTCCGCAGTTCAGGCAGACATAGCATCCGGCTTGCCGCACCATAAGATGTGAGCCGCAATTGAGGCATGGTGGAGCATCTAGTGAGTTTTCGAAAGCCGCAAGGGCTTGATTGGAGGCGCGTTGCGTGCTCGTTGCGTGATTGCCATTTCCGTTGTGACCAGCAGGCTTATTGAGTTTTGGGGCTGCGGGAGCCCCCTCGCTGGCCGAAGGGGTAACCTTGAGCCCGAGTTCTAGGCGCTTCTCCGGAGTAAGGAACTTAACGGCCAACCAGCGAAATACGTAGTCAACTATTGAATGCGCGATTGGCACGTCCTTGTTGGCGGTAAACCCCGAAGGTTCGAAACGCACATAGGCGAATTTTTTTACCAGTGCTTCAAGCGGAACGCCGTACTGTAAAGCTATCGAAATGGAAGTGGCAAAGGCATCCATTATGCCAGACAGTGTCGAACCCTCCTTGGCTACAACTAGAAAGATTTCCCCGGGGGTGTTGTCTTCATAGAGTCCGACGGTCAGATAGCCTTCAAGTCCGCCCACTCGGAATTTATGGGTTAGTGCCTGCCTTTCGTCTGGCAATCGCCTGCGAACCGGCTGCGAGGCGCTGCGGGTAGCGGGGCTACTACTTGTTGATAGGGGCTGGGTGCGCTTCGAACCGTCACGGTAAAGAGCTACAGCCTTCAGTCCCAATCGCCAGGCGTCCAAATATATCTCCGCGATTTCCTCTGCCGTGACCTCACTCGGTAGATTGACGGTCTTCGAGATTGCGCCGGAAATAAAGGGCTGCACCGCAGCCATCATGCTCAGGTGCCCCCGATACTGAATGCAGCGCTGGCCGTGCTGGGGCTTGAGCGCACAATCGAACACCGCCAAGTCCGAGTCCTTTAGCCCGGGTGCCCCCTCAATGGTGTCCCGCTCGGCAATCCACTCCGTTATCTGTTTGCGGGCGTCCTCGGAATAGCCCAACTTCTCGAGTGCGCGAGAGACGCTGTTATTGATGAGCTTCAACACCCCGCCGCCCACCAGTTTCTTGTACTTGGTGAGGGCGATATCGGGCTCTATTCCGGTCGTATCGCAGTCCATCATGAATGAGATTGTTCCTGTCGGCGCAAGCACGGTGACTTGCGAATTTCGACAACCATACGCCAAGCACAACTCGACTGCCTGGTTCCACGATGCCACAGCCGCTTCCCGCAAAGCCTGAGGAATGGCGGCGGAGAGCTGCCTTGCGGCAGTGCGGTGTTTTTCAAGCACTTTGAGCATGGGAATTCGATTCTTTCGATACCCGCCAAACGCACCGACATCGCGAGCCATACGCGCGGAGGCGCAATAGGCCTCGCCCGTCATGAGCGCCGTAATGCCGGCCGCCATGTCCCGGCCCTCCACGGAGTCGTAAGGCAGCCCAAGGCTCATGAGTAAAGCGCCGAGGTTGGCGTATCCGAGGCCGAGTTGCCTGAAACTTCGGGCGCAGTTTTCGATTTTCTTTGTCGGATAACTTGAAACATCAATAAGGCAATCCTGAGCGCTCAGCATAATGCGCACGACTTGCCGAAACCCTTCTACGTCGAAGCTGCTATCGGGGCGCAGAAACTTCAGCAAATTGATGCTCGAGAGATTGCAGGCGGAATCATCCAGATGCATGTACTCGCTGCATGGGTTGCTGGCGTTTATGCGACCCGAATTGGGGCAGGTATGCCAGGCATTTATGGTGTCATCAAACTGCATCCCCGGATCGCCGCACAGGTGTGTTGCTTCGGCAATCTCTCTGAGGACTTCGGTTGCGTTGAGCCGCTCGCAAACTTTGCCGTCAGTGACGCGCTTCGTGGCGTAGGTATCGCCGGACTCTGCGGCACGCATAAATTCGTCCGGGGCTCTCACGCTTAGATTCGCATTCTGAAATGAGACCGAATCATAAGCTCCGCCCGGTACTGCAAAGCCGCCATCGTAGCCTTGGTCGATCAATGCCCAGGCCTTTCGCTCTTCCGTGACCTTGCAGTTGATGAATTCCTTGATATCCGGGTGGGTGGCGTTGAGAATCTGCATCTTAGCCGCTCGGCGTGTCTTGCCTCCGCTCTTGATAGTTCCTGCCCAGGCGTCAAAGCCGCGCATAAACGAAACCGGGCCGGAGGGTTTTCCGCCTCCGACCAACGCTTCTCGAGAGGAGCGAATCGAGGAGAGATTTGTCCCGGTGCCCGAACCGTACTTGAAGAGCCGCGCCTCGACGCCCTGCAATTCGAGCAGTCCGTCGATGCTATCCTCCACTGAAATAATGAAACAGGCGCTGCATTGGGGGTGCGCGCGAACCCCGACATTGAACCAAACCGGCGAATTGAATGCAGCGAGTTGATGGAGCAAGATATAGGTCAGTTCATCACGAAAGATATGCTCATCATCCTGACTCACAAAGCGCCCCTCGCGCGTTGCCTGCTCCGCGATAGTGTTAACGACTCGTGTGATCAGTGCTCGAATGCTGTGCTCTCGCCCGCCTCCATCCAAGTCGCCGTGAAAGTATTTAGAAGCCACCACGTTGATGGCCATCTGACTCCAAAACGCGGGGACTTCCACATCCTTTTGTTCGAAGACGGTCTTTCCGCTGTCATTCGTGATAGCGCAGGTTCGAAGTTCCCACGTCACGGCATCGAGAGGCGATGTCTTGCCGTCGGTAAAGTGACGATGAAATCTCGGCTTCGTTTGCGAAGAGTAGTCGAATGTGCGTTGCTCGAGAGCGGCAGCCGGCTCGAGGGTTGTCGCTGCCTTGGACTTCCGGACATTGCCTGATGCAGTTTCCATCGTAATTCTCCTACCAACAAAACTCCCTTACAAACTTTCTGATTACTGAGTCCCTACTTGTGCAGCGATGAATGCGCGGCAACGGCTTAAAACCTCCTCGGGGCTCTGTGAGGCCAGCCCGGAAATGGGCTCGCCGATCGCAATCTTGACGGTGCACCCCCAGGGTATGGGCAAGCAGCGACGCGCTGCCAATTTCCAGGATCCATCTATAGCAACTGGAATGACCGTCGCCTCAGGAGCAGTGCGGCAAAGAGCGTCAAACCCTGATACTTTGAAGTTGCGCAGCACGCCGGCGCGCGCACGGGTTCCCTCCGGGAAGAAGACCGTCGCGAACTTTTTGGCGCTCATCCGCCTACCGAGCGCTCGCAGTGCGCGCACGGCCTGCAGGGGATTTTGCCTATCAATTATCGCATTCCCCCCTCTGCGAAGGTTGTATGAAACGCTTGGAATCCACCGTGACAGCTCCCGCTTTGCCACGAAGCGCGGCAGAAACCTGCGAAAGCAGGAGTAAAGCAGGGGAATATCGAAAAGTGACTGATGATTAGAGACGATGATGATAGGTCCGGACTTTGGGCGCACCACCGGCTGCTCGATAGAGATGCGTGTCCCGACCAGCCGCAAAGAGTAAACGAGCGCCATGTTGAGCCAAAGGACGACTCGCTCATGACTCTTTGTTCCGAGGCATCGCGCCAGGCGCTGCAGGGGGTCGAAGAACATCAACGTCGAACCGAACACCGGCAAAAAAGCCGCGCTCGCAAACCAGTCGCGTGCTCGCGGCCCGGTGCCTGGCGATGGAGCGGAGAGAATACCCCTCATACTCTACCTTTGCATTCAACATCTCAATGGACTTTTTAGTCTCTTGAGTGTATGACAGACTTCAATGCAGAACACAACGTCTCGTAGCAATCGCTGATGGAAGTATGAAGCTTGAACAGTATTCTCTAAAAATCGGCGAACAAGAGTACAAGCCTCTTGTCATCGGCGGTATGGGGGTGGATATTTCGACGCATGAGCTTGCTCTCGAGGCAGCTCGCATTGGCGCGATCGGCCATATTTCGGATGCTATGGTGCTATTCGTAAGCGATCGACGAACGAACTCCCGATTTTGTGCGGAAAAGAGCCGGATTCATCGAGATTCCTCCGATTCATACGATAAATCTCAGGTCAAGTTCGATCTCGGCACGCTGCACGAGGCTGAGCTCCGTCATGTTCGAGCAGTCATGGAGAAGAAACGCGGCGCAGGTGCCATCTTCATTAATGTAATGGAAAAGCTGTCGATGGGCGCCCCCCAGGAAACGCTCTCTGTCCGTTTGCGAGCAGCGCTTGACGGCGGCATAGATGGGATTACGCTTTCGGCCGGGCTGCATACGGGAAGCCTTGGCATGATGGAGGATCATCCGCGCTTTCGTTCGGCTAAAATCGGCATCATCGTTTCCAGTGATCGAGCGCTCAGGATTTTTTTGAAGAGTGGTCGACGATACAACCGGCTTCCGGATTACATCATTGTCGAGGGTCCACTGGCTGGAGGACACCTCGGCTTCGGCGAAGATTGGAAGTCCCACGATTTGCGCACTATCGTGCGCTCGGTGGTAGCCCTGCTACAAGCCGAAGGCCTGAGCATCCCGGTCATCCCTGCGGGCGGAATTTTTACCGGCAGTGATGCGGTGAGTTTCATTCAAGACGGTGCGGCCGGTGTTCAAGTTGCTACTCGATTTGCCGTAACCCAAGAGTCAGGATTGCCCGCCGACGTAAAGCAGAAGTACTTCGAAGCCTCTGAAGAGGATGTAGTCGTCAATTCGGTCTCTCCGACGGGCTATTTGATGCGAATGCTGAAGAATAGTCCCTGTCTTGGCTCGAATGTTAAGCCGTCGTGTGAGGCCTTTGGATACATGCTTTCAAAGGAGGGAGCTTGTCAGTACATCGAGGCATACCGTAATGCACCGACGGATGAACTTGGCCGCAAAAAGGCGGTAAAGGACAAAATCTGTCTGTGTTACCATTTCAGCAAGTATAACTGTTACACCTGCGGGCATAACGTGTTTCGCCTCAAAGATACGACACGCCGCCTCGCAGATGGCACGTATCAAGTCCCTAGTGCCGAGACGGTACTGCTCGATTATTTGACCTCCGAAGAGGGCATGATTCGACTGCCGGCGCCGATTGCTTGCTGCCAATAGCCCCGCTCACCATTTAAAATTTGACTAACCTATTGAAAATATGACTATCTTTTGTTCAATTATGGACAAGAATGTCTTTTAATGCTACATGCCAGGTAGAAAAGTGAATTTTCATTGTGAGGCTATGTATGGATGCAAATCGCGATGACCAAAGCGAGATCCCGCTCGGCCAGCGCCTGTTCGATCGGCCCTTTTTGCTGTTAGGGCTCGGGCTGCTCGTCATGTTTGTTTTCTACACTGCGTGGGGACTGTACGAAATATTCTCCATGCCCGCGGCGACTCTTCCTTAGGATTTCCTGGAGATTTTTATTATGTCACAAAATGCTGAACTTCATTCGGCCCTCGTTCCTCCGCAGGGAATCTGGTGGAAGCCCGCTCATACACAAGAAAAGCGCTGGATCTCGATTGCGTTCGTGTGGTGCATGATTCTCTTTGCCATGATGCCGCTGTGGCATTTCAAGGGCGGCCAAAATCCTACCGGCATTCGCAGGAAAGTGACTCCCGCAGAGTACACGGCTCGAGTGGAGCGGTTTGTCAGCGATTACAAAACTGGAGAAGAAGGCGGAATGCCAGTGGTCAGTCCGCCTCCGGGTGCTGACATATATCTCCTTGGGCGCATGTGGCAGTGGTACCCCGTGCTGAAGCTCAAGAAGGGCGTTGAATATACCATCCATCTTTCATCTGCTGATGTGAATCATGGCTTCAGCTTGTTTCCGGTCAACGTCAATATCCAGGTTGTGCCCGGATATGATTACGGCCTCAAAGTCGTTCCGAATAAAGCCGGGGACTTTAGAATCATTTGTAACGAATTTTGCGGCATCGGCCATCACTTGATGATTGGCAAGGTATTGGTGGAGGAATAGTCATGAGCGCGACAACAGCAACTGCGGACCTCAGGCCTGGATTTCGGCAATGCGCCATCACGGGACTTCGTGTGCACGGAGCGGCTGAAGCGCTGGTGCAGGTCAATGCTGTCGTGGCAGTTGTTTGCTTTCTTATTGGAGTGGTCGCAGCGGTGGGGCTAGTGCTCACGCGCTGGCAGGCTGTGCATTTGCTCGACGCGGTACATTACTATCGATTCTTGACGCTCCATGGCCTGAATATGCTGATCTTTTTCATCATATTCTTCGAGATGGCCGTTCTGTATTTCGCGGGGCCAGTGGTGCTCAATTGCCGGCTGCCGATGCCGAGTCTTGGCTGGCTTGCATTTATTCTCATGGTCGGTGGCGCCTTCATCGTCGATTTCAATGTTTTCAGCGGCACTGCTGACGTGCTGTTTACGTCGTATCCGCCGCTGCGTGCCGCGCCTAGTTACTATCTTGGCATCATTTTATTTGCCGTAGGCGCGCTGATCGTATGTGGGTTGTTCTTCGCATCGCTCGTGGTCGCCAAACGCGAAAAGACATATACGGGATCAATTCCACTAGTCACCTTTGGTGCACTTACTGCGGCTATCATCGCTGTCATTACATTGCTGCACGGGGCGCTGATCTACATTCCAGCTTGGCTTTGGTCGATGGACTTGATCTCGTTGGATCCGCAAGTCTATCGGCTTATTTTCTGGGGATTGGGGCACTCGTCTCAGCAGATAAACGTAGCCGCCATGGTATCTGTCTGGTACCTGCTGGCGGGACTGACTGTCGGCGGCGTCGTGCTGAATGAAAAAATCAGCCGCACGGCCTTTTTTCTCTATATCCTCTTCATTTCCATGGCATCGGCTCACCATTTGCTTGTTGATCCTGGCTTTGGAGCGGCCTGGAAGGTGTGGAACACCAGCTATGCCATGTATTTGGCCGTGCTGGCGAGCATGATGCACGGCTTTACGGTTCCCGCAGGAATCGAGCTTGGTCAACGGCTGCGTGGATACACGAGTGGATATTTCGAGTGGTTACGGCGCGCGCCTTGGGGAGATCCGGGATTTTCCGGCCTTGTTCTCTCGGTAATCATCTTCGGATTTATGGGCGGAATTACCGGCGTTACGATTGGCGCGGAGCAAATAAACATCATGGTCCACAATACCCTGCGGGTACCGGGGCACTTTCATGTGACCGTTGTTGGCGGTACCGCACTCGCTTTCATGGCGGTGACGTACTATGTCATTCCGCTGATCTTCAAGCGCAGAGTATCGATGTGGTGGATGGCCAAGCTCCAGCCCTATGTCTTTGGGGTCGGCATCGCGATTATGTCGATAGGCATGAGCTTCATGGGCTCCTTCGGTGTGCCGCGACGTCACTATGACATCAAGGCTACCGGAGCGCCTTTCGCGCTGGAGTTTCATCCAACGGTAGATCTACTGCAGGTGATCTTTGCGATTGGCGGGCTTATGGCCGCCCTGGGAGCGCTCATGTACATCGCAGTCACGGTGGTCTCGGTGTTCTTCGGTAGACGATTTGACCCGGCCAGCAGGGACAGCGATCCCCGCGGATTGCCGCAAGGGGTGCTCAGGCTTCCGGCGCAGCAGCACACAGGTGTCAAAGTCGTCAATGTCGAGAAGGTGGGAACTCCCGGTACGGTAATTTTAGTCGGCATATTCTTCGTTTGTTTTGTGATCTACTACGGACTCAACTGGTTCCTGCTCTCCTTCCTCTGGAAGCTTGGGTAAATGGCAGAGTCATCGACGAGCCACATCGAATCACCGCAGGCAGCCCTTGGGCCGGCCTACATGCTTCTGCTGTGGGTCGTCGTGACCCAAGTTGTATGGGCCTTTGCCTTCATGGGAATGCCCGAAGCTACTCCGGAATGGCTGGTGCGCGCTCGCTCGGCCTGTTTCGGTATCGACTCGACTGGACTTCCTGACACGCGTGGGTGGATGTTGCTTGCGGTAGCGCCATTGTCGTTTCTTATCGCGCTCGTCATCGCGTATGGGGGAATGGAATTGCGCGAGTCCATGGCGCAAGTATTGCGCTCTCCGCCACGCAGAGCATTTATAGCGGCGGTCTTTCTCGCCGTGATCTTCCAGGGTACGCAGATAGCTCAGCGCCTTGCGAACGGATGGGCAGTGCTGCGGGCTCAGGAAATAAGCGTCGCCGATGATTCTCGACTTCCTGCCGGTTATCCGCAGCTCATGCGACCTGCCCCGGACTTCTCGCTCCTGAACCAGAAGGGGGAGAAGGTCAGCCTGGCTACCCTTCGAGGGGATGTTGTTCTGTTTTCCTTCGTTTTTGCCCACTGCCAGACGGTCTGCCCAACGATCACTCGATCGCTGCGCATGGCAGCTGATGCCCTCGGCCGAAAGCATCTTAGGGTAGTAGTTGTGACGCTGGATCCCCGGCGGGATACTCCCAGCGCGCTTCCTCAACTGGCAGCACATTGGGAGCTCTCTGGCCGTGACATGGCGCTTTCGGGTCCGGTAGCGGAGGTTGAACGCGTGCTGCAGGCATATAACGCCGGCGCGGTGCGCGATGAGATAACCGGGGATGTGGCGCACCCCGCCTTGGTGTATGTCATGGATGAACAGGGGATTCTCCGCTACGCCCTAACCAATCCCCAACAGAACTGGATTGTTGATGCCGTCCGATCGGTCAGCCCCGCCCTTGGGTGAATCTAAGCTTCTTCGTGTTCGTTACGGTGCGCATCTTCCGCGATTGTCTCGCAGTGTAGGCAGGGCTCTTGCTCCCTTGAACCGAGCTTTCGATTGGGCCTATCAGTCAGAGTTCAATCCGCTCTATCGCAGCGGTACTTTGGCGGTAGCCCTCCTGATGGTGCTGATTGTCTCTGGCATTTATCTCCTCTGCTTTTACAGCGTATCGCAGCCTTACGAGTCGGTAACCAGAATTGCTGGGCAGTCCGTAGGTTCGATTATTCGTGGTGTGCATCGATACAGCGCCGATCTCGTCGTACTGGCGATCCTGTTTCATGTGCTGCAGCTAACCGCGCAGGGGAAGACCTGGGGACCGAGGGTTCGAGCGTGGATAAGCGGAGTAGTGACGGCTGGAATGTTTTTTCTCGCTGCCTGGAGCGGGCTCGTATTGGTCTGGGATATTCAAGGGCAGCTAGTCGCTTCGTCCGGTGCCCTATTGTTCACATCAGTTCCATTTTTGCATGACACCTTGAGGCAGGCGTTTGACGGCAGTGTCCCAGTCGGTGCGGCATTCTTCTTCGTGAATTTATTTTTGCATGCCGCGTTACCACTGGGGCTTTTCGCAGGGCTGTGGATACATACCTCAAAATTGGCGCGTGCGCGCTGGTTCCCGATTCGTCCGATATTGCTAACTTCGATTCTTTTAATCATTTTAGTCGCGCTGTTCGTACATCCCCCCGTCCAACAGAAGGCCGATCTGCTGCGGAGCCTTGGCCGGCTTGAACTTGATTGGTGGTACGGCTTTTGGATTCCCGCTCTGCGCAGCTCTTCTCCGGCGCTCGTTCTTGGCATGTTTGTGCTTGCTGCTCTAATCCTGTTCTCGGTTCCTTGGACCGTAAAACCAGAGCAAACGGCCTTTCTGCATCCATCAGTAGTTGATGAAGCTCTTTGCACCGGCTGTACGCAGTGTGAGGCGGACTGCCCGTGGGAGGCTATTTCGATGGTCCCGCGCCCGGACGGTAAGAGATTGTTAGCGCGAGTGTCGGAAGAATCCTGCGTTAGCTGCGGTATCTGTGCAGCTTCCTGCGCTGATGAGTGCATCGGCCCAGTTGAACGAGATGCCGCACACCAGCTGGCCTCGGCCGAGTCAATCATACAGTCGTCCCAGGCCGGGGGTTTGTGCCTCGTCGTATGCTGCAATAACGGGAGGATGGTCGAGGCCTGTCGTGACGTGGGCGAGGGGGGAGCAGCCAGAACATTATTCCCCGTCGAGTGTTGCGGTACGATTCATAGCAGAACCACCGAGAAACTCTTGTCTCATTTTGGGCGATTGGCCTTTGTAGGCTGCCCCGAGCGAAACTGTGTGAATCGAGATGGGTTGGTGCTGCTCAGTGAGCGAGTATACGAACGCCGAGTGCCCTTTCTTGCGCGGTCAGTGGATCGACAAAGAATCTTGCTTTCATCATTCTCGGAGGGCGAGTCGCCGGATCTAAAGCAGGCGTTGGCACGCTTCGAGGCGGGAAAGAATACCCAGTCGGAATATGTACGCCTGAAATCGCGGACTGCTCGCAGTATTGTAAAGAAGGCCTGCGTTAGTGCAGCTCTCATGGGGGTGGTAGTGATAGTCGGCCGATTGCCCTACGGCGCGCAGCCTACCGCTGCGATAGCGCGGCTTTCTTTGCGGCTCCCTGCCGCGGAGAACCTCGGTTGCCGCACGCTCACTGAAGAGGAGCGCCGCACCATCCCGCGCCATATGCAGCAGCCCCAGGTCTGCGAGACCAAGCCGCTGCGCTATAGAGTTAAGCTTCACATTGATGGTGCCCTGCTAGTCGATCATGACCTCTACGATTTGCACCAACGAATTGACCGACCCTTGCTGCTGTCCGAAGACTACGAGTTGCCGGCCGGAGAGCACCAGCTGGTAGTCTCGCTCGCACGAGAGGGTCAGCAAACCACTGAAAGCGTGTTCAATCAGACATTGGGGCTACAGCCCGGTAGTGTTTACCTATTCCGGGCTTCCGGTAGCGAAGGACGCATCGAGCTGCAGCAGTAGATCAGTCCACCTTTTCGATGAGCGGGGCGTAGTCGGAGTTTAGTCCTTCCAAGGAAAATGCAGTCTCGCCGGTTTTATCGAGTAGGAGAATTTTATTCGAATGTATGATCTCATCCGAATTGAACTCCTTTCGGAAACTGTACCCAATAAGAACGGCAAAGGCGCGGGTGTCGGCAGGCTTGCCTTGCAGGAGATGCCAGCGCGGAAGATCAATATGCCGTTCAGCCATGAACTGCTTCAAGGCCGCTGGATTGTCCCGCTCGGGATCGAGAGAAACAACCAACACCTGCACCTGTTTGCCTTTGTCATTGAGCGCCGAATAAATCTTACGCAAACGTTCGACTGTCAGGGGGCAGGCGTTTGAGCAATGGGTATAGGCCATTGTGAGCAAGACCGGGACGCCCTTGAAATTAGACAGCGCTTGCGACTTGCCATCTTGGTCTTCCCAGGCAGCCGAGAAATCCAGGATCGTTTTGGACGATTCTGCGAGAGCAGGGGACTGGCCGGTAAAACACAGAAGAATGCCAAACGCGAATGCTCTTAAATTTCTCATGCTGGCCTCCATTATTTTTATTTGCCGAGTAGCTGGGGTTTGGGCAGATCGTAAGCACAGCGAAAGCCCAGAGTCTGATTGGCATCCGAGCCGCTAAGGCTGCTGCGCAAGGCGTAGCGCATGAACGCGGCGTAGTTGGCCTTGTCGGTAGCGCTCGCAGCGCCAGCCCCACAGAAGAGGTTTTTGCTCTGTTCGCTTTCTCGCCGGCTATCCCCGCTGACAAAGACGCTATTAAAGTCGCCAGTCCACTCCCAGATAGCCCCATGCAAATTGTGGAGCCCCCAAAAGTTCGGTTTGTCCTTGCCGACTTCCGGCAATTCTCCGGGTGCACTTGGGTGGGCATACCAATCAAGCAGACGCTGCACAAATTGCGGGTCCCGCGAAGCGTCTCTGCTGGTTTCGCTGGCCGCTGCAACATATTCCCATTCCAGTACGCTCGGCAGGCGACCACCGGACCAGTCGCAATAAGCGCTTGCAGCGAACCAGGGCACATTTACCACCGGTTGAAGCCGCTGGGCGGTGCCGGGCTTGCGGCCACCCTTGGACTCCGGCCAATGGGATAGGTATCCGCGAGCACTGAAGAGCGGATCCGGAGTTATCCAGTCCGGGTGCGACCGAATAAACTGATAGTAGTCAGCATTCGTTACGGGAACAGGGTCGATTCTGAAGCTGTGTACGATAGCCTTTGCTTCCTTTTCCTTTAGTCCGTAGAGGGGAACGAAGTCTCCGCCCGCGATGTTGATGCTGCGCTGGATGCGGCCGGGCTGCGCTGCTGCAAGGCTCGAATGGCCGAGCACGAGGCACACGATGAGTGAAAGGGCTGAGTAGCGCATCTTTGTCCGGCCCGGACGGGGGAATTTCCCCCATCCGGGCTCCTAGGATGTTACTTCTTTTTGCCTTGATCCTGGCTCATAGAAGAAATCGCTGTTGCAACTTCCTCCACGGAGAACGGCTTTGCGGAGTTCCCCCAAGAGTTTGTCACATAGGTAAGTACGGCTGCCAGCTCCCGATTGTTCAAGTTCGAAAGTGGCGGCATAGTCCCAACGTAATCGGTTCCATTGACCGTTACTTTACCGGTAAGTCCGAGATGCGGAATGGCAACGAGGGCATCCCGCTTATCGGCGGCAAGCTTGTTCATGTAGTCAGACTTGGCCAGCGGCGGGAATACCCCGGCAACGCCTTCTCCGTTCATCTGATGACACATGAAGCAACTTCCGTTGTAAACCTTCTTGCCCTCGGCAATCAGAATTTCCTTGGTGAGCTTTTGCAGCTTCGGATCGGTGCTGACGGCCTTCTGATACTCGGCCTGAAGCTTTTGAATGTCCTGTGAGCTCTCGGCCGTATCTCCAAGGTACACAGCATCAACTTCCTTGCCGGAGTAGACTGGCTTGTTGTCTGGACCCGAGATCTTCAGCATACCAAGCGCACCCTTATTGAATGCTCTAAAGAGGCTGTGGTCGACCAGAATGTATGTGCCAGGCACTTCCGTGCTAAAGTCAACGATCGCCGATCCTCCAGCCGGTACGATGGTGCTCTGCACATTGTGCTGATTAGCAACCGTTCCGCCCTCGGAGTAAACGTTATCGAAGATCTCTCCGATGACGTGGAAGGAGGAAACTAAATTCGGTCCTCCGTTCCCCAGGAAGAGGCGAACTTTCTCGCCGACATTCGCGGTAATGGCATGTTCCTGCACCAGCGAAGTGGCAGACCCATTGAACACTACATAGGCAGGGTTTTCATCGATTGCGCGTTGCATGGAGAACGGCTGAAATCCCTTCTCGCCGAAATTTCCCTGCGTATAAAATTCTCCCTGCATCACGTAGTATTCTCTATCTACCGGGGGCAGTGGTGTTGTTGGCTGTACATAAATCAAGCCGTACATTCCATTCGCCACATGCATGCCAACCGGAGCTGTAGCGCAGTGATAGACGTATAGTCCGGGATTGATGGCCTTAAAGGTAAATTGGGAAGTATGGCCCGGAGCAGTGAATGAACTGGCTGCGCCGCCGCCTGGGCCTGTCACCGCGTGAAGATCGATATTATGCGGGAGTTTGTTTGCCGGGTGATTGGCTAGATGCACTTCGACTGTGTCTCCCTCTCGCACTCGGATAAACTTGCCAGGAACCTTTCCACCAAAGGTCCAGAAGGTATAGCGAACGCCGTCAGCGAGATCTCCCTCGACTTCCTTGACTTCGAGCTCTACGACAACCTTGGCTGGGCTGGTGCGGGTGATGACCGGAGGCATGTTGGGTGCGTCGGTGATAACGGCCTTTTCCACCGGCAAGTCGTCTGCAAAAACTGGGAAGGAAACAAGCGCCGCAAAGAGCGCGAGAGGAATTCCAACTACATATCTATTCATACATTACTCCGTAGTGAAAACCGTGCCGAAGAAAGCCTCGACAATTAAAGACATTTATGTCCTTAATATACCATAATCGGCAGAGGGTCAACTCGGCTGAAGGGTCTGATTTGCCAATTAGAGGCGTTATTGGTTTAACTTGAGTAAGATGATCACCAATTCTTCCAAATACGCCATAAAGGCTCTGTTGTATCTAGCGAGCCTGCCAAGTGATGAGTGGGTTCAGGTATCTGCTGTCGCCGAGCGCATTGACGTGCCCGGACCTTACCTTGCCAAGCTGATGAAGCAGCTCGCGCGGCAGGAGATGATAGAGAGCAAGCGCGGAGTATCGGGCGGAGTGCGCCTTAAATCGAAGGACCTCAACCTTTTCGACATTTGCAAATCCTTGGATGATCCCATCGTAAAAGCAGCCTGCTTCCTCAATGCCGAGGCATGCAGCGGTGATTCGCCCTGCCCATTTCATAACGAGTGGGGTGCGATTCGTCAAAGGTTCCTCAGTTTCTTGCAGCGCTCGACCTTGCGCCGTTACAGTGCGGAATTGAAGGAGCTGCTCGAGGGGGCCAAGCGTTGATGCGCGGGAGTCCAGGATTTCTCGAACTCACCCGGCGCGAACCGTATCGCATCTTCTTCCCTCTCGGCATTTTGGGGGCAATGCTTGGCACGGCTCTATGGCTTGGCGTGGCTCTGGGGGCCTGGCCGTATGATGCGCGGCTTCATGGCTTAATTCAGATTGAAGCCTTCGGTGCCGCATACGTAGTCGGATTTCTCCTTACCGCACTGCCGAAGTTTTGCCGAGCTCCGACGGCTTCATTCGGCGAATTGTTTTGGATGGTGCTTGCCTTTTTGGCTGCTCAGTCGAGCATGCTGGCGGGGAGCGTGCTCGTTTCGCAGCTTTCATTTGCCCTGCTGATGAGCCTCGTGTCCCTATTTGTTAGCCGTTGCAAGCGCACCGGCACAGCGGCGGTGCCAGCGAGCTTTGAGTTCGTATCGGCTGGAATTCTATGCGGTATCTCGGGCGCTTCCTTGCTTGCGTTGGACATGGGCATGTTCACGCAGTTTGGACGGCTGCTCCTTCAACAGGGAATGCTGCCAAGCTTTATTGTCGCCGTTGGCGGTTTCTTGGGCCCTCGATTGATGGGGAGGGTCGAATCTACCCCCGCGATTGTCCGACTGCGGGGCAGCGGCCCATCGGGCGACGTTGCGGCATCCACCGCACTTCCGCTGCATCTCCTTTGGATGACGGGCCTAATTATTACTTTCATTGCGGAATTGAATGGATTGTTTCGGCTTGCCTATGCATTGAGGGCTCTACTGGTGATTGCGGCGCTCAAGCGCTTCAACGCGTTGGGTCTGCCGACCAACAAGACCCTGATAGCGAAAATTATTGCTCTCGCGCTGTTCCTGCTGCCCGTGGGCCTCCTCGCGGTCAGCGTCTTTCCGGAGAACGCAGCCAGCTGCCTGCACGTCACCTACATAGGAAGCTTTAGTCTCATAATGCTGGGGATTGGCGCCCAAATTACCTCGAGCCACGGCGGAGACCCGGAGTTCTGGGCTCGGCGAAGGTTGTCCATGCATGCAATGGTCCTTCTCCTGCTTGGTGCCATGCTGATTAGAGTGACTTCGTCGTGGACCGGAGCTTGGTACCTTAATGGACTTGCGCTGGCATCGACACTGCTCCTTGGCGCACTGTTTCTTTGGACAACGAACTTAGCCAGGCTGCTGGCCAGAGCGCCGGGGTAGGGGTTTGCGGACTTGCCTCGCTTTCTAATTCAGCGCGGCGAGCTCTGCTCGCAAGGCAGTGAGTGCCTGTTTCGCTTGAGTCAGCCTCTCCTTCTCGGCCGCGATTACATCTGGCTTGGCCTGAGTACCAAAGGGACCAGCGAGCTTCTTCTCGATGGATGTCTCCGTGCCTGAGTACTGAGAGATTTCTTTTTCTAGATGCTGTTTATATTTTCCCTTGTCCTCAACTTCACAAGCAACCACTCCAACACCATAGGGTTTGCGCAGGAGTTTAGCGGCAGAAATATCCGACTCTTTACAAAGCGTCACACGGGCCAGGGAGCAGAGAAGAATGTGCAACTCTTCACTGAGCGGCCTATCGAGTGCGACGCGCATAAATTGATGTGCGCTATTGAGGGCGGCTTTGACCGATCGAATCGACGCCACGATATCCATGGTGCGTTGAATTTCGCTGTGGTCACCTGCTTGGGCTGTAAAGGGAGTCTGGAGCGGGGTCAGCGCCAGCGTACCAGCGTCTCTCAGGAACGGAAGCTGCTGGTAGAGCTCTTCTGTTACAAATGGAATGAAAGGATGCAGCATCTTGAGAATCAGAGTGAAGGTATTCCGTGCGACAAAATTCACCTCTGTGGCCCACTCTGGCTTTCCGTGCTCCAAGAGCGCCTTCATCATTTCAAGATACCAGTCACAGAAAACCGTCCAAGTGAAACGATAGAGTTCATCAGCGGCGATAGAGGCATCATAGGCTTTGAGCTGCTGCGTAGTGAGGTTCAGCACTCGTACGGCCTCTGCAACAAGCCATTTCGAGGAGGCAAGGGTTAAGGGCTTGTTGCCGTGGGCGGCAATCAGATCCGAGCTAAGCCGAGTTTCAAGCAGTTTTGCCGCGTTCCAGATCTTATTGATGAATTTGCTGTAGCCCTCGACCTTGCGTTCACTGAACGACAGATCATTGCCGGGACCCGCGCCCATCACGAAGGCTAAGCGCAAAGCGTCGGAACCATACTTCTCGATCATCTCCTTGGGCTCTACGCCATTGCCCTTGGACTTGGACATCTTCTGTCCGTGCTCATCGCGGATAAGGCCGGTAAAGAAGATGTTTTTCCACGGCACATTGTCAGTGACGTATGAAGTAAGGAGCAGCATGCGGCAGGCCCAGAAGAACAAAATGTCCCGGCCCATAACCATGGTATGCGTCGGGAAGAAATTCGTTTCCTTGTCCGCAGCGTCGAGATCGTAGAGTCCATGCGCCGCCATAGTCGAAAACGCCCACTGTCCCGATGAGAACCAGGTATCGAAGACATCGGTATCCTGAGTCCAGCCATTTCCTTGGGGAGCCGTAGGCCCGACGAACATCTCTTGTTTGCCCTTGGCGTCGGAGCGATACCAGACCGGAATGCGGTGTCCCCACCACAACTGACGGGAAATGTTCCAGTCACGAAGATTGGTAAGCCACTGCTCGAAGAGAACCTTGAAGCGTTCAGGATAGATTTTAATTTTCCCGGACTGAAGAAGTTCCAGCGCGCGGCCTTTGAGGCTTTTGCCCGGCTTATCAACACTGATGAACCACTGCTCGGAGAGCAGAGGCTCGATGACGTCCTTGCCGCGTTCGCCAATTGGAACTTTATGCAGATGCGCCACCGTGTCGAGCAGTAGTCCTTGTCCTTCGAGATCCTTAACGACCATCTCGCGGCATTCGGCCACGGTCTTCCCTTGATACTTGGGGCCGGCAATCTCGGTCATCTTTCCGTCGAAGCCGATGACTTGTAGCACTTCAAGACCATGCTCAATCCCGACATCGTAGTCTAAAAAGTCGTGCGCAGGAGTTAATTTGATTACGCCCGTACCGAAGACCGGGTCGACGCGCTTGTCGGCTATAATCGGAATCACTCGATCGGTGAGCGGCAGACGTACTCTTTTGCCGACGAATGCCGTGTAGCGCGGATCATCCGGATGAACTGCGAGGGCGGTATCCCCGAGCATGGTCTCCGGTCTGGTCGTTGCCGTCAGGATGCCCGGCTTGCCAATCTGAAAGCTGCCGCCGTTCGGCAATTTTATTGCAGTGCCGCCCTCCGCTGGACCATCGACCAGCGGATACACGAGGTACCAGAGGTGTCCCTTTTGTTCCTGGTACTCGACTTCGACATCCGAGATAGCGGTCTGAGAAAATACCGACCAGTTGACGATGCGCTTGCCGCGGTACACAAGGCCGTCATTCCAGAGCTTGGTGAAAGTTCTATAAATAATCTCGGTGAGTCGCGGGTCGAGGGTAAATAACTCCCGCGACCAATCAGCGGAGAGACCGATAGTCTTCTCCTGCGCACGCATGTATTGGGCGCGGTCCGTGCAGAACGCGTAACACTGATCGAAGAGTTCGGTCGTGGGGACGGTGGAAAGATTTACGCCTTCTTTCTTAAGCTTCTTTTCAAATACCACTTGGGTCTGAATTCCGGCGTGATCCTTTCCCGGAAGCAGCATTACCCTTTCGCCCTGCATGCGGTGAAAGCGCCCTAAGATATCCATGACCGTGTAGCCGAAGCAGTGTCCTAGGTGCAGCTCGCCATTGGCGTTCGGCGGAGGCATGGCGATGTTGAAGACCGGAGCGCTCTTGGAAGCCTTGTCCGGGTTGAAGCAATTTTCCTTCTCCCATAGGGCATATACGGCCGCCTCGCGCTCTTTGAAATTAAAGTTTGGCGTCAGGGAAGAGGCAGGCAGGTTACCGGCGGGATTGTCCTTTTTCATGACTGCACATTTTCCCGGTAGCAACTTCCTTTGTCAATTTTCCTGCCCTTCAGTGACTAACTTTTGAGTCTAGGTCTATAGTGCGCCGCAGACGGGGAAGGTTTTGGGCATAATTCGTCGTGGATGACGATTATTGCGAAGAAGGGACTTTCCTTTGATGACAACTCAAGTTAGTGTGCTCAAAGCACACCCTATGGGGGAGGGGGAAATGTCTAAGAAATTAAGTAAGATATGCTATGTCGCCTTGACCGCGATGATTTTTGGCCTGCCGCTTAACACGCAGGCTCAGCCCGACACCCGTATTATCGGCGGTCATGATGTGCCGCAGGGAACTACTCCCTGGATGGCAGCGCTAACCATTCGTGGCATGAACCCTGTTGATGGTCAGTACTGCGATGCCACTCTTGTTGCTTCGCAGTACGTGCTGACCGCTGCACACTGCGTCGATGGAGCGGACGTCGAAGGAGCTGTGGATGTATTTCTTGGCTCGAACAATCTCCGCGATCCCGCAGCCCTAAAAGTTCCCGCGCTTGGAGCAATCATACATCCGGATTGGGACCCCTTTCTCATCTACAATGACTTAGCCCTGATAAAGCTCACTCAGCCGGTCAATTTGCAGCCTATGGACATTCTGACGCCTGCTGAAGAGGCGCTTCTGGTTACGGGAGATGCCATGCAGGTCTATGGCTGGGGCATGACGGATCCGCAACGTCCTATCTTGCCCTTCGTGCTGCAGCGCGGGGATGTCGGCTACTTTACGCCTGCAGATTGTGAGGAACTGCTCGGACGTTATTTCAATCGCGATGTTAATGTATGCGCCGGCGTTCTAGCGTCGAGCCCTGGCGGCGGCGTTGATTCATGCTTCGGTGATTCAGGCGGACCCTTGACGCGAGTAGTCAGTAATACGCCAAGACTTACGGGAATCGTAAGCTGGGGATTCCAATGCGGGGGCAGTACTCCCGGAGTGTATACCCGCGCCAGCGCCTATCGCGATTGGATTTTAAGTTTTCCGCCAATTCCCCCGAGCAGCTATGACTCAGCTACGATTGACGGTCCTGGCTTTGTCGGTGCGCAGCTCACCTGCCAGCAGCAGAACTGGAAGGGGGAGTCTTTGACATTTTCCTATCGTTGGTTACGAGATGTATTCGATCCTATTTCTGGATATTACAACTCGGTCGAAATTGCGACTGGCCAGACCTATAGTCCGGTCGCCGATGATTACAGCAATTACATTTCTTGCGAGGTTACTGCCGCTAATCAGTCTGGCCATAGCACCCAGACTTCGAATGCGTTGTATGTCGACGCGGAACCTACTCCTGTGCCGACGCCCATTCCGGACGTATCCGCGCCGACGGTCGAATTTTTGGCTGCACGTTGCGGGAAATCGATCTGTCGAGCATTCCTCGCAGTGAGTGATTTTGAGTCTGGCGTTGCCGATGTATTGGTGAAGGCTAAGGCCAAGCAGCCCAAGCGAAACGGCGGAATTCAGTCTCTGTCAAAGAATGCCACGGTGCTGTTTCAAGGAGGCTCGCTGTGGAAGGCGACCTTCCCGCGCTTCAAGGGACAGAAGAGCAACACCATTGAAATTCGTGCCGTCGATAATGCCGGAAACTTTACCTCGCACGCGGTCAAAGCCAAGGTGACCTATTAGCCGAAGGGGGTGCTAAAGATGACTCGTACCTCAAGGATGTTGGGAATTGCTCTGGCTGTTCTGCTGACGAGCTGCGGCGGACGTGGGCGCAGCACCGTATTCGTTACAGGAGTTGTCGGCCATTGGGAGGGTCCGATTCGGCAAAGTGGCTGCGCTCGCTGCGGAGATGGCACGGATATCTGTGTTGGCGCAGGGTTCCTGCTCGGCAACGCTGCCGTTGACATCAATGTGGTGCCTAACGAGGCTGCCGGCACAGAAGAGGTGAGCCTTGCCTACAGTGACTGCCTCTACAAGGGCACGCGCACCCAGCAAAGGGAGGTAACCTTACTCGGGCAGGATAGCTGTTCCGGCACGATCGAACTTTCAGACATCGAGTTTGCCGCAATGCAAATGCGGCTTCTAAGCCCGAGGCCGTCACCGAGTGAGCCTTTTGGCTGCGCTGTTAATGAGTGGATAGTGCTTTCTCGCAAGTAGGAGGCGGGTAGCCCATTGTAAAGATTCTGACATTGCACTGCGGGGCGGTTACTGAAGTTTACGTAGCCGCCCCTTTTTTATGCACCAACTCCGAATCT
>JAYRHW010000163.1:0-32908 GCA_041907145.1 Bdellovibrionota bacterium | reverse complement strand
GGCTTTGGCGTGCTGGAGAAGTTTGAAAAGCGTTTCCCGAGACAATTTCTCAATGCTGGTGTCGCAGAACAGAACATGACGGGGCTCGCCACCGGTATGGCGCTCGAAGGGCGCGTCGTTTTCACCTATTCTATCGCCAACTTCCCCTTGCTTCGTTGTCTTGAGCAAGTGCGAAACGATGCATGCTATCACAACGCCTCCGTAAAGATTGTTTCAGTTGGCGCTGGCTTTAGTTATGGATCCCTCGGCGCCTCTCATCATGCCACGGAGGATATTTCAATTGCGCGTGCTCTCCCTAATTTGATTGTGATTTCTCCTGGAGACGATTGGGAGGCTGTAGAAGCTACATCGGCTGTTGCGGGTCTTCCGGGCCCAGCCCTACTAAGGCTAGACCGAACCCCAATAGCGTCAACGCGAATGCATAATGAGTTGTTTCAGCTTGGAAAGGCTCGAACCCTGAGAGAAGGAACGGACCTCACACTTGTCACAACCGGGGCTATGCTTATGGAGGGACTGGCTGCGTCAGAGCAGTTGATGCAGCTTGGTATTCGCTGTCGAGTCCTTCATTACCATACGATAAAGCCACTTGATGTTCCTCCCCTGGTCGCGGCAGCCGTGGATACCGGCGGTATTATGACCCTAGAGGAACATTCGGTGTTCGGCGGATTTGGCGGCGCCGTATCTGAGGCCATCCTGGAGGCTGGCGTTGCGCCTCGGTGCTTCTACCGGATGGGGCTACGAGAGGGGTTTTCATCAAGGGTCGGTTCCCAGCAATATCTAAGAAGTTGCTACGGACTGGATGTCCAATCCATTTGTGTTAAGGTGCAGGAATTGCTGGCCATGAGGCCTGCGCCTAGAAGCTCTAGGGCGTTGAATATCTAACCTCTCTATGAAACCCAAAATTGCTGTCATCGGCCTCGGCTACGTCGGTCTACCGTTAGCCCTTGAGTTTGCCAAGAAGTTTCCTGGTACGGTGGGTTTCGATATAGACCAGCACCGTGTGGATCAGTTGCGCTCTGGTCGCGATATTACTGGGGAGACTCCCGATACCGAAATCAAGGGAACCTCACTGCACGTTACTTCGGATCTCGCTGATATGCGCGGCTGCAACTTCTTTGTCGTCGGAGTACCGACGCCCGTGGATATCAATAATCAACCGGATCTGGGAGCGGTACTGGGAGCCTGCGAATCGGTGGGAAGGGTTCTTGGGAAGGGATCCATTGTCGTTTTCGAATCGACCGTCTACCCCGGGGTGACGGAGGAAATCTGCGGCCCCGCACTTGCCCGCATCTCCGGTCTTACCCAAGGCGTTGACTTCAAGCTTGGCTACTCTCCGGAACGCATTAACCCGGGTGACCGCGAGCACTTCCTCACAAAAGTGGTTAAAGTTGTTTCAGGTGAAGATGCCGCAACCTTGAACACTGTCGCCGAGGTTTATGGGGGCGTGATTACTGCCGGCGTTTACCGCGCAGCGTCTATTAAGGTGGCAGAGGCGGCGAAAGTCATCGAAAATACTCAGCGCGATCTCAATATTGCACTGATGAATGAACTTGCAATCATTTTTGACCGAATGGGAATTTCAACTAAGGAAGTTCTTGACGCGGCGAGCACTAAGTGGAACTTCCTGCGCTTCTCTCCTGGACTGGTGGGCGGCCACTGTATCGGCGTCGATCCCTATTACCTCACGGCCAAGGCTCAGCAGCTTGGTTATCATCCTCAGGTCATCCTCGCTGGCCGCCGTATCAATGACAGCATGGGCGTTTTTGTGGCGCAGAGAGTCATCAAGGAAATGGTTAACGCCGGCTTCATGCTTAAGGGAGCGCGGGTTGGAATCTTGGGTCTTACCTTCAAGGAGAACGTCTCGGACCTACGAAACAGCCGAGTTCCTGACATTGTCCGCGAACTCAAGGAATTTGGAATTCTTCCCATAGTCCATGACCCGCATGGAGATCCGCGCGTCGCGCAGGAACACTACGGAATCAAACTTTCGCCTCTCGACGAATTTCATGACCTCGACGCCGTCGTGCTTGCTGTAGCTCACAAGGAATATCTGCAGAAGAGGCCGGAGACCTTTGTCTCGATGCTGAAGAAGGGTGGAATTGTTGCTGATATAAAGTCGGCCTTCGGCACTAAGGATTTCCCGGGCAGCTTGCGCTACTGGTCTCTGTAATTAATTAAAAGCACCTGCGGAAATACGTTTCTGGTGCGACCTGTTGCTATTCCCGGATGCGCTATCGCCAAATAAAAACCCCGCCGAAGCAGGGTTTTTTAAGATCTCAAACGGCCACAATTGGCTAGGAAGCCGGGGAGATCTCGTTGTTATTATTGCCGCTGTTGTCTATAGCGATGGCAGCCCCGGTAGCGCCTCCCCCGATAAGGAGAGCGGGGACAAGGGCGCCAGCTCCAGCAATTCCCCCGCCAGTAGCAGCACCGATAATCATCACATTCGTAAAGGTAATTCCCTGCGCAGATGTGGACACGGTCCACACTCCACCAGATATTCCTTCGAAAGCGACCAATCCGTTAGCCGAGGTTCCGGTAAGGATCTCTCCCGTTGCGGCATTTGTGAGAGTAACTGGTATGCCGTCAGCAGCTGAGCCGCCTAGGGCAGCAACTGAAAATTCGACTTTTCCCTTTCCATCAACATTCGAGGACGCTCGAGTAAATCCGCTAGTGTCCTGAATGGTGATCTCGTCTGCCGATACCGCAGAAACATTAAACGCCAGCAGTACAGCGGCGACGGTGAGGGAAATCCTGATATTTATTTTCATGAGTAGTTCTCTGCAGAAGCGCTTGGCGCTTTTACCAAGCAATTTATACCCCAGATAATTATCGTTAGAAACCCGAAATAACTAAAGAACCTTGAATAGATCAGGGGCTACCAAGAAAATTAGATGTTCGTAGCCCGATACATTGTTCCGAAATCTAACGCCGCGAGACGTATATCTCGTCGTTATAGAACGATGTTAAGGCCAGTAGGCAGCTCCAAAGAAACAGGATGGCTGGCATACGCCAAGGGAAGTCCAGAAGGGACGCTGTACCGAAGGCGAGAAGGGCGCTTAGCAGGGCTGCCATCCGGGTGGCCTGCTCGGAGTTGGACGCGGAGAGAGCTCGAATTCGGGAACGTGTCCTTGAAAAGAGCAAGGCCACCAAGACAAGTATTGGGGCAATGCCAAGAATTCCGCACTCGATCAATAGCTGGTAAGGGTCGGAGTGTAGGTATACCGGAGCAAGCCCGGATAACAGAGGGGTCTTTAGGAGCTGGTACTCCTTATCCCATCCGCCGAGGCCAACACCCAACAAGGCATGCTGTTTAAGCAAGGGCAAACTGTCCTCGTACATTTGCCAGCGCATGTCATCGCGCGAGTAGAGTAGTCCATAATCGATACGCTCAGCGACAAGGTCTCTTCCTCGCTCACTCAGAAAGAAACCAACTAAACAAAGTGAAAGGACAACGAGCAAAGGGCGGCCAAGCTTGGACATAGCGGAGACTATCGGCTCAAGGGAAAACCCGTTTCGGTGAGAGCGCAAGGTGGAGCGGCCCATGCCGCTGCTACGTCGTCGCGGGAGCTGTGCGCCCGGCGAGGCATCATTGCTCACTGACTTGGGGGCAAAGTGACGGCTGAAGGCGAAATATAGCAGCGACCCCACCGCGAGCCCCAGCCACGTTCCTCGAGAGAGGGTTCCGAAAATGCACAACAGCACGGCAAGCGTGAAGCTCGAGCTAAAAGCAATTTTCATGATCTTGCGCTGCAGCCGAGTGCTCTGCGCGATCGCCGAGACTGTTCGACGGTCGCGAGCTCGATCTTCGCGATAGAGCTCGCGGAATTTTTGAAGCTGGGCCGAGATCTGGGCGAGGAGCAAGAAAAACACCGGGATAAGGAAATGTCCAAGGTGGTTTGGATTAACGAACGGCCATCGGGCGCGTTCAGTGATCTGAATGTTATTAGGTTCAAATATCCAAAAGAGGCGCCCGTTGTCATAGAACCAGTGTGACAGGGCGACTAACGCAACAATGACGCCACCAGCACGAATCCACATAAGAAGCTCGTTGTGGAAGCGGGGTACCACCTGTAATAGCGTGCGAACTAACATGAAGCTCGCGATAAACATCGCGATACTAAGCACTGCGCCAATATACGCCGGGAGGTCGGGCAAGCGGGAGGAAGCTCCCAGAGGGGAGCTGTGCCCCGAAAGCGCACTAAAGAACAGGCCTTGCAGCAGGCAATAGAGGGCGAAGAAAGCAAGTAGGGCAAGAATTTGGCGACTTAAGCTGTGGGCGGAGAATGTTTCCCGAAGCGCCGGCTGACCTGAGAAGCATAAAAGCGAGGTCAAGACGAAGCAGAGTGTCATGACAGGCAGGTACACTGACTCATGAACACCACCAAAGCATAATGGGAACACCAACAACCCAGCTGCGATGCTAAAGCGAACTGCGCGAACAAGCGCCGAGGGCAGCGACTGCGGACCACTGCTCAGACCATCGAGGGGGCGCTCGGAGATGATTTCAGCCTCAGCAATTGCGATTATCGGAGACTCCGCATTGGACATCAGGAAACTTCCTTAGACTGCTTGTTTGGTAAACTTATTGAAGAGCTTCACTACCTGAGCCCTGAGCTCCTCTCTCGTTCCATCATTCTGCAAAACAAAATCTGCCTTAGCAGTCTTTTGTGCAATCGGAAGCTGGGAGCGCAAACGACGCTCCGCGTCTTCTCTGGAGCAGGCGTCGCGAGCAATAATGCGAGCGAGGCTGTTCTCGGCAGACGCGGACACAACTACGATAGCATCGAGTTCCGGGTAGGCGAAGCGAGATTCGAACAGCAGCGGCACCACATAGACAATCAGTGGAGGCGACTGTTTCTGGGCCTGAGCCAGGAGCGACAGGTAGCGACTCCTAATAAGCGGGTGAAGAATGTCCTCGAGCTTAGACTTGGCAGCCGGATCCGAAAAAACAAGTGTACCCAGAGCCTTGCGCTTAAGCGATCCTGAATGGTCGATGAATGCATCCCCGAAGGTCTTGCGAATCTGTGCTAGGCCGGGGGTACCGGGGGCGACGACTTCTCGGGCCAGAACATCCGCGTCTATTATCTTCGCTCCCAGCGATTCCAAGTCGCTTGCGGCAGCACTTTTGCCGGTTCCGATTGACCCTGTAAGTCCAATTACGGGGGACTGATTATGGCGTTGGTCCGAGCCCATAGTAGAAGTTGGTCAAGAGCGCCGATTTGAGGTAGCCTCTCGGTCTACGATGCAAACCATTGATCTATAGAGAGAAGCATTGCGTATGTCCAATATAATCGACGACCCGGAAGTGAATGAACAGTCTGACGCCGACGAAACTGCTGAGGCCCCTGAGGTTACTGAGGGTAAAGGCGGCAAAACAGCCTCACGTGCCGAGGCCGAAGACGATTCCGAGGAGGACGAGGCTGAGGAGCGGCGCCAGCGTGAGCGCCGAGATCGCCGAAGAAACTTCAATAACGCACGTGAACTTATGACCGATGAACTTCGCCAGCGTGCGGAGTTTTCCAGCGCCAGGCTGAAGGAGTGTTTGGCCGGCTCTATCGTTGTTCGGCTTCGTGAACGTAACGAGAAGTTCCTCTTCGACTGGACAGGCGCGACCCCGAAGGCGGAGCCTACAGATCAGTCTTCCGGCGATTGTGTTATCGATCTGCACGAGAACACCCTGCTGAAGATTGCATCGGGAGATCTCAATCCCCAAATTGGCATGCTCTCAGAGAAGATTTCCGTGCAGGGCAAGCTTAGCCTGGCCGTCTACTTTTTCAATTTGATTGCGCCGTTTCCTCAGCAGTAGCGGTCACCTTACATCGGGAATGTGACGGTGAACCGCACGCCGGTTGATGCGTCGCTTGTTACTGCTACGCTGCCGCCATTGGCCTCAGCGATGGATTTTACGATATAGAGCCCGAGGCCAGAACCGCCTTTTCCTTGGCTCGATGAGGCGCGCTGGTAGCGGTCAAAGAGCCGAGGCAGCTCAGCTTCAGGGACTGTCACCCCCGTATTGGTGACTATCAGTTGAACACTCTTGCCGATAGCTTCGGTCTTGATGCAAATGGAGCCACTAGCCGGGGTGTACTTGAGGGCGTTGTAAAGAAGATTCGAAACGATGCGCTCGATATGCACCGTGTCCACGCAGATCGCTGGAACTTTGGGGGATAAGTCCGTAGTAACGCTTGCTGTTTGGGCGTCGTCTCGAAAAGTCGACTCGATTGTGGAGCGAACTATCTGATTTATGTCGATGGCCGTTCGGGCCTTGAGAAGTCCTTTCAATTTTAACTGAGATAGGAATTGGTAATTCAATACCATCTCAACGCAGCGGGCAGCAGTGCTACGAATTCGTCGAACGATTTCGCGTTGAGGTTCCTTGAGTCCATCGCCGGCTGTGGTGTCGAGGAGCGCGTCGGCATAGGAGAAAATCGCGCCAATCGGATTGCGCAGATCGTGCGCAACGGTGGCAAGAAGCTCCTCTCTCGCCGCCAAGCGGCTTTCATCGGATGCCGTCGGCTTGAGTGTCACCAAGAATGCCGCCGAGCCAGGATCGCCAGATGAAATGTCGGCTACAAGGGCGGTGCGGTGCTCTTCCTTGCCGCGGCTGAGCATTGAAATAGAAAGTACTGAATAGTGCGTGGTCTTGGTGATTCTTTGCAGGGTGGCGGTGGCGAGCGGACCTGGGGGATCGCAGCGCGAGGCCAGCTGATCATAAGACTTATTCTTCCAAAGAATCGAGCCGGTATCAGAGAGCAGAACTACCGGATCGGCGGCAGCAGCGGCGTATTGGAGTAGTGCGGATTCTGGCATACGTGGCCTTGATCGTAGCGGATTACAAATACTCCCGAAATGATATAAGCGTCGTGATTGAAGTATAACTTCAGGTCCACTACGATAGGGTTGCGGCCACTTTTGGGCCGCTAGTCGAGGAAGTATGTACGAGTCGTTGGAATTATTTCGTCCCGAGCTTGGTTGGCTAGAGCATGATCGCTTGAGCGCTTTGCAGGCGGTAAAGCAGGAACGGCTCAGCCGAGGGGCGGAGCTATTCGATCTTTCGATGATTAACCCCGATATTCCGCCTCCACGTGTCATGATTGACAAGCTGGTTGAGGCCTCGTTGAAACCGTTTAACCACCGGTATGCGGTTTCTCGCGGTATTAGAAAACTGCGTGAGAGCTTCGCTCAGAAATATGCGCGGCGCTTCTCGGTGAACTTGGATCCCGAGCACGACCTCTGCGTCACCATGGGTACTAAAGATGCAATTCTCGATTCCTTGATCTGCCTTGCATCCCGGGGAGACACGGTCCTGCTCGCCGAGCCGGAATATCCTGCGCACCTCTCGGCGATTCGACTAGCCGGCCTTGCTGCCGCATTTTTCCGTTTTGAGGCAGATGAAGAGGCACTGGCGGGACATATATCCGCTCGACTGCGCGAGACAGGCGCCAAGATTCTGCTGCTCAATTTCCCGCACAACCCGACTGGGCGCGTGGTTGGTTCCCCATTTTACCGCGCCCTGGGGAGGGAAATCTCATCGCGGCAGGTTTTTGTTATCAATGATTTCGTCTACGGCGAGATGAGTTATGACCATGACTCCGTAAGTCTTCTCAGCGAATCGGCGCTGAAGGGACAGGCGGCGGAGGTTTACAGTCTGTCCAAGGCCTACTCAGTTCCAGGGTGGCGGGTGGCCGCGTTAGCGGGGGAATCCAGGCTTATCAGGCAAGTTACGCGGCTCAAGTCCCATGTCGATTATGGGATTTTCCTTCCGCTACAGGCTGCGGCTAGTCATGCCCTCGGAGCTAAAGATGATCTGGTCAAACCGATACTCACCCAATACAATAATCGTTGTAATACCTTAGCTACCGGGCTGTCTAGATTGGGCTGGTCCGTGACTCGTCCAACCGCAGGAGCTTGCGTGTGGGCGCAGGTGCCTAGCCACTTAAGAATTGGATCGCGAGCACTCGCTGAAAGGTTAGTTCGCGAGGCAGGCGTAGTGGCGATGCCCGGAGAGTTGTTCGGGGCTGGTTTCGATTCATATCTGCGATTTGCTGCAGTGTTGCCGGAGGAGAGGATTCGAGTGGCTCTGGAGCGAATGCAGTCGATATGTACTCCGGAATCAAGATCGGACGTGGCGGTGTAGTTTGTATGTTGAGATGTCGATGAGCAAATTTCTTCTTGCATCTGCTTTTCTCGTGCTTATTCCTGCCGGAACGGTGAGCGCAGCCGATCAGGACTGCGTAGCCGCTGGTCGACTGGTAAAGCAGGGGGTAACTCTCAGTGACGGCTCAGGCGAGGAGGAGCGGTTGTACCGGGAGGCTCTGCAGAGCTGTCCGAATATGGCAGAAGCTCATCATAATTTGGGTATTGTTTTGTCGAAACAGGGCAAGCTCGCCGATGCGATCGCCGCGTTTCAGAAGGCCGTGGAACTAAAACCCGATGCAAACTTCTTAGTGGCACTGGGCCGCACTAAACTTGAGAGCAACGATATCGATGGAGCCGGAGAGTCGTTCACCAAAGCGATCGAGCTCGACCCGCGTTCAGTGGCCGCGCTGCAGGGGATGGCGGTGGTGCAGGAACGTAGAGGGCGTGCTGATGAGGCGCTGGAGACGCTCATGAAAGCTCGCAGTATAGATGAGAACAACCTTGTCACTCATTTCAACATTGCGGTGATCTATGACCGCCAGGGGAAATCCGATTCCGCCATTACTGCTTACGAGAAGGTTTTGGCTATCGAGCCTACTCACTTTGAATCTCTGTTCTATGCTGGCCTCGCCTATCAGAAGGTGGGACGCCTTGATAATAGCGCCCGGGCTCTGGCTAAGGCCGCACAGCTAAAGCCGCAGGATCCGGAA
This sequence comes from Bdellovibrionota bacterium, assembly GCA_041907145.1. GTDB lineage: Bacteria > Bdellovibrionota_C > UBA2361 > UBA2361 > JAFLCA01 > JAFLCA01. Next base: position 24,056 of record JAYRHW010000163.1, on the reverse strand, counting down.
GTTCACCAGGCTCTGGGAGTGGTTTATGAAAAGCTTGGGGACTATGACAAGGCTGAGTTAGCTCTGCGAAAGGCCGTGCAGATTGACGGGAAGAACATCGCTTCCCAGGTCAATCTCGGCGTTGTTCTGATTAATAAGAAACAAGAGGGGTTGGCCGAGGAAGTGCTGAAGCGCGCAACCGATCTCGACAACAAGAGCGCCTGGGCTTTTGGGGTGCTGGGCTGGTCGCAGTTGGAGCTTGGTAAGTACAAGGAAGCGGAGGAATCACTCCACCGATCGCTAGAGTTAGATGCGATGAATGCTGCGGCGCATAATAACCTGGGGGTACTCTATCAGCGTCTAGGCAGGACGGACGAAGCTACCCGCGAGTTTAGCGCGGCGATGAGGCTCGATCCTTCTCTAGAACCTGCCAAGAAAAACGCCGAGCAGTTTTCAAGGCGCTAAGTCTCTCGATCTCGGTAAAACCGTATCACTAGATCTGTGTTTTGAATCAGAGAGTGGCCCCGCTATCGTCACCTCAGGGCGAGTGAGTACAATCAGGCACTTACCTCTGACGCTAGGCTCGCCACTCTCGAGAGTAGTCCTTCCGCAGGGAGATATTCGAAGTTGGGGAAAGATTCCCAGTGGCGTGTCTCAGATCTCGCCCCTATAGTGAATTTAACGTAGGTTGTTTTGTATAAGGTGAAGTTGTGTCGCGCTCAGCTCTACAGTTAGTTGAATCGGTTCCGCTTACTCGGAAGACGATAGAGGTGAGTCTCGAAGGTTCCGGAACTGAAGATGCGCACTCTCTGCACTATGCGCTGTCATTTCCGGATAGTTTTCCAGCCGAAATTCCAAATTATTTCATCAACAAGTTCAGTAAGCGCGGCGACGTCGTGCTCGACCCATTTTGTGGTTCAGGGGCGACAGCGGTTGAGTCGGCTTTACTGGGCCGGGTGCCTTTCGTTTCTGACGTGAATCCCTTGTCGCTTAGGGTTACGCAGGCCAAGTTGCTGCCGGCAGACCTGACAGAAGTAACTTTAGCGCTGCAGTTGTTGAATCTACGGCGGCCGATCGACCTAAAGGTGTACAACGACTTCTTTTCGCCATTTTATGACGTCGATACCTTCCGGGAGCTGTTTCACCTGCGCGAGTACGTCCATTCCAATAACAACGACGTTTCCCGTTTCTTGGAGTTGGTGGGATTGAGTCTTCTGCACGGTCACTCGGCCGGATACTTCTCCGTGTATACGCTGCCGCAAGTTTCCCTTACTCCCGAGAAGCAAAAGGAGCTCAATAATAAGCGCCATCAACTTCCTGATTACCGTGCCGTTGTTCCGCGATTGCTGCGCCGGACCGCCTCGATACTTCGTGACGGTGTGCCTTCGGTGCTTCGGCAGCAGGCTGAGCGCGGTCAATCCTCGCTCTGCGATGCACGTAATCTCGGGTACGTCCGTAGCGGATCGGTTGATCTACTGGTGACGGCTCCTCCGCTGCCGGGAGATCTGGATGCTACGCAGGACCTTTGGCTGAAGCTATGGTTCTCTGGGATCCAGAGCAGAAGTTATTCGGATAATGTCATGCAGTGCCAGGATCTCGATCAGTGGAAGGACTTCATGAACGAGGTGCTGTTCGAAGCGGCGCGCGTAGTACGCCCCGGCGGTCGTGGCGTGTTCGTATTGCGCTCGGTACGTTTAGGAACCGAGGTCGTCCCGCTCGATGAGACTCTCAGCGCGGTAGTCGATGAGAGTCTGTCGCGTTACTGGGAGCCTGAATGCACCGTGGTTCACAAGGAGCCAACTGCCAAGCTCCAGGATGCCCTAGGCGAGCGCGACCAGCGTAAAGTGCAGCAGCGCAGTCGTGTGCTTGTTTTGCGTAGGCGATAAATCGGCCTTCTTCGCATCATTAAAAGCAGAGCTTTCATCCCTTTCGTATTCTTGTGATAGACTAGGTAGGTGGAAAATCTAGCTACCCCTCGACTGATTATTTCGGGCTCTTCGGCATCATCGGGCTCCGCGCTTATCTCTCTGGGTCTCATTTGTGAACTGAAGCGTCGGGGAATTAGTCCTTCCTGCGCGGTTATCGGTCCGCAGCTTCAACAGGCGGTAGTGTATCGTCGAGTGCTTGGGCGCCTGGTGCGCTGCTTGGATGATCGTCTGCTTACTCCTGGACAAAATCTAGTTTCCACATACCAGAGCACGGTCGGGGCCGAGGTGTTGGTAATTGAAGGGGCAAATGGCGGAGGCCTCTATGACGGAGTGGGGGCTGCTTCGCTGCGCGGCTCAACCGCAGAAATGGCTGGACTCATTCATACCCCGGTAGTGCTCGTGGTAGATCCCCGAGGATTGCAACAGAGTCTTGGCGCGTTGGTGAAGGGTTATGCGGACGCTGCCCGTGATTTTTCGGTATCGGGCTCCGTTTTGTACCGTGCGGCTATCGGTGAGGGGGAACTCCAAAGTAAGCGAGAGAGCTATGATACCATCATGCAGCTCTTCGGAGCCCCGCCGGTGATGGGGGTCGTTCCGGAGCTTCAAACAGAGGTTTCTCTTCCCGTCGGCGATTTTAGGCAGGATCAGAATAGAACCTCGCTGCCGCGACAGTTCATGTTGGACGTAGCATCACTCGTAAGTCGGTACGTCGATGTCGATGCCCTGCTCGGTGCTGCCCAGCAGGCCACGCCAATTCGCATCAGCGATTATCAGCATCAGCCGACTGAGCGGCGAGCACGTATCGCTGTTAGTGATGACGTCTGCTTCAGTCTGTCATTCCAGGATAACCTCGACCTTCTTCGGTACTACGGGGCTGAAGTAGTCACCTTTTCCCCGCTCGCCGACGCAGAACTTCCCAGAAGAGTTGGGGCCGTGTACCTAACAGGGGCCTATCTCTCTGAGTATGGGAATGAAGTGGCTGCGAATACCAGCATGCGAGAGTCGCTTTACAATTTTGCGGCGGACGGAGGTATCGTTTTCTCCGAAGGTGCCGGAACTGCCTACCTGTGCAAGTCATATCGGATGCCCGGCGGTGCGAGTGCGGATGGCGTTGGCGTTATCCCCGCACAGGCGGTACCGCAGACTTCTCGCTTTGCCTATGCGGATATCGTTACAGTGGACGAATCCATCGCAGGCCGCGCCGGTCTGATCGCCAAGGGAGTATCTACGAACGAGTGGCGGATTGCTGGCGAAGAGCCGATGGTGAGGGCATTGAGGTTATCCGTATTGGGAAATCCATCTGTGCCGGAGGGCTACTCTCCGGGCGCTCAGATTCTCGCTACGTTTGCATTCTTCCACTTCGGATCTAATCCGGAGATTGCCAAGAATCTAGTTGACGCCGCAAGTGTCGTGCAAAAAATGTAGTTGAATCAGTGCTTGCGTTGGCGGATTTTCTGGTCCGCTTGGGCGAGCAATCGAAGTGCGACAGCATCTTCTGGCGCGATCTTCAGAAGGAACTGAGCGGTTTCGACCACCTTAGACCATCTTCCCATGCGGTCGTATGAGTCGAGCAATGTATAGTAGGGGGTGGTATCTTGAGCATTGAGCTGAATCGCCCGGTCGGCGGCCTCTATGGCCGCATCATAGCGCTTCCGCTCGTAGAGCCAGCGCGCATAGCTGGAGTATGTCTCGCTGCGTTCTGAGTCGAGTTCGATCGCACGTTTGAAATTACTTTCGGCTACGGTCTGATCTAGAGTGATAATTCCATGAAGGGTTCCCAGTTTCTCGTAGAGCGCAGGCTCATTTGGGAGACGCTGCAGCGCCTGCTCGAAGTACATACGAGCGATATCGGTATCTCCCCTGAGCATTTTGCTGACGCCATACTGCATAAGAGCGTGCCCATCGGCTGGGTTGTGGCGGAGCACATCGAACCACAAGCTCTCCTCGCTGCTCCACACTCTATTTCGTTGGCGAGTCACGAGGACATGGCTTGCCAGTAGCGACAGTGCGATAAGGCCGGCTAGGAGGCGATATCGCTTGCCTGTTCGTGATTGAGAGGAAAGCGCCGATGTCCCAAGGTAGCATGCTTGAGAGAGGCTTAGCGCCAAGCCCCCGAATGAGAAAAGGGCCCTACGGTAATCAAAGAGTGCTCCAGCATCTGAGACAACGAGTAGTTGGGGGGTCAATCCGACCACATACCATACGAGCCCCAACCCCAATAGGCTCAGCTTTTTCTCTCGAAGAGCGGCAACTGCTAGGGCGATTACAGCGCAGAGGAAGATGAAGCCGCATAGAGCAGCCAGCTGCTCCTGTGACGGTCCCGACCCTAGACTCGGGCTGGCGCTTATGCTGAAAGGGTAAACGAAGGAAATAAAATACAGCAGAAGCGCGTACGGGAAGAAGATAACCGCCTCGAGGTCGGGAATCTGAACTGCCTGCGGGTGCGAAAGCGAGAGCGCGAGCAAGGAGAAGCCACCGACGACAAGAAGCGATGAGAGCGAGCCAATGAGAGTTCGCTGTAGTCTGCGATCGAAGGGTTCGTTCGGCTCAGAGCAGTATCTATAAAGGTAGATTCCGAGCAGAACAGGAAAGGCCAAAGCGATCTCTGAATGTAAAGCCGCAAAGGAAAGTGGTAAGAGGTAGAGCTTGCTGCGTCTAGCTGACTTACCTGCCAACAGCAGCGAGAAGGAGAGCGTCATACTGATTGCGGCGATGATAGAGGACCAAGCGCTGATATAATTGACAGTCTCAGCTTGGACGGCGCTCAACAGAAAGATAGCCGCAGCAAGCAAGGGCACCCAATTCGTGGTCGTCGGTTCAAACAGGGCACTGCTGGCTAACTTTCGGTATAGGCTCCAAAGAGTAAAGCTGAGGACAAAAAACAATCCGATTGAGACTTTACGATACGGCCGGGGGTCGATGCCGGCAGAAGCGTGATTGAGCAACAGCAGCGCAGTGCTGAGTGGCTGGTAGCGCTGGTAGTGTGAGTCTGTATTTCCAATATCCGACCGAGTGAAAATTTCACCAAGGTCGTAGTGCCTCGCCAGGCCAGGGTTATCAGTCACCGCGGTTACATCCGCGAAGTGGAAATCGTTGGTATAGCTATTCGAGTACGCAAAAAGCGCGAGCGCAATTCCGAGAAGCGCTAAGAATGCTTGTCTGGAGGCCTTCATGCGTACGTTTGTTTGCGCGGGAGACTGTCGTGAATTTATGATGAATGACCTGAATTCGGCGGTGCGGGGTAACGGTTAACGGGGGCATTAAATGAGTGATCGCGATCAATTGCCACGCGGGAATGTAAGACAGAAACCCTGTTCCAAAAGCCCTAGCGTATCGCAGGCCCTAAAAAGAAGCACAGAAAGCCTAGCATCCCAATGGCCCATCCTAGGAGCAGTGCGAAGTGGATGAAAAATTCGAAGACCTGACAAACGGACAGGCTCGATGACTTACTGCCGCTAGCCAGCTGCAACATATCGCTCCCGCTGGCCTCTGCCGTTTGGAACGACTCTCGATAGTCGGGAGGTTTCCTGAGCTGCGATATAGTCAGCTAGCTTTTTCGCTACAGGGCATAAAAAGGAACTAGCCTCAACTGGATAGTCGTCTGGCTGGGCATACACAAGGCACTCAGTACCGGCGTACTGGGGTAGAAGACCACAAAAGAGGAATCCGCGTAGTTCAAGCTGGTCCGCAGCCTGCGGGCAAACAGGGTCTCGGGCATCGAGGAATACGAACGCTCTGCCCGCACCAGGCTGAAGCGAGAGTATCTTATTCGGCAGGTCTTGCACGAGACTTGGACGGACAAAGACATGCCAAGCTTGCCAATCCTTGAAATACTTCTCTTCGATTCCACGGCCGTCGGCGGAGACATGCCCACGATCGCCGGGCGGGGAGGCGCGATGGGAGTCAGCTGAGCGCAAGAACGAAATCATGGAGCGATGACGCTCGGGCACGAAGATCTCTCCCTTATCACTGGATGCCCTAAGATTGCGGGCCCCAAGAGCAAGGTGTGTTCGAGCGTCGCGGTCCGTTGTAGGACGATTTCCAGAACAACGCGGATTAATCATGGGCGCATAGCCTGGTAGGATAGCGGTCGTTCGCAGATCGAATCCTTCGTAACCAATACGCTGCATAAGCTCAACATCGGAAAACATTCCGAAGTACAGGGTGCGCCAATTCTGACGCTCCGCGACCGTGCTCAGAGTCCTCCAGGCCGCACGGGCAGCATGCACAGCTTGGTCCGTAAACTCAGAACGGCAAGCTGGGAAACAAATTTGTAAAAGCGACTGATCCCGGCTCTCGGACCGGACCGCGACATGCGCAAGCACCTGGCGCTTCTTTACTGCCAATAGGCTCATCAGACGCGATCCGGCGTTGCGATTCCAAAATTCCCGGTCGTAAACGCCGCGAAAGGGGAAGCGCTCGCCATAAGATTCTTCGAACAAGGATACAAGCTGCGCAATTTCCGGTTCGTTATCGGGGTTACACGCTTTTATTCTGAATTCGTCCACGGTATTCTTTGTTCCTGCTTTTGTGGTGTTGCGTGCCGGAATCACGGCACCAAAGACGCGCTTGCAACGGTACTAACAGCCGCTTTGTGAGCGCGCATCCATGGTATAGTAGGTAGCGTTCTTACTCAACGTAAAGGGCCTTTTCCACCAGAAAAGTCCGATTTTTAAGCGGAATTTCGGTAGAACTCGTGCAATTGCCCTGATGTACAAGATCTTTTCTGGCGCGGTAAAATTACCTGCGCCTAGAATGAGTATTCGTAACTTTAGCAAGTTAGTTTTATATAGCCGATGTCTCAGCACGTAAAAGGAAACACCCGCAGCCTGTCGCCCTCGCAACTTCGTAAGGTTGAGAAGCTTTTCGTGCGTCGGTTCGACAAGGAGGAGCTAGTTCCGCTCGATGTGGCAAGGGAAATTTTCCGCGTTGCCTCGGAGATTAAGCGCCGCATCGGTCTTTTGGTTTCACGCGAGGGACGGATCGAGGAAGTCTTCATTGGCAGCAAGGAAATTCTGTATCTTCCCGAACTCGGAAGATACCGCTACGGACGGGGCCGTCTGCGCAGACTTCGATTGATTTTCAGTGACCTCTCGACGTCTAGCGACGAGCCGCATATCCCCTCCGATATTTACACTGACTTGCAAAAGTTGCGGCTCGATACAGTCGTTGGAGTCAAGATCTCCGGCAGTCGCACCCGAATTGCATATAGCTATATCGTCCCTCCGGGACTCGATGAAGCTCCAATGACGAAGACAGAGATCGTCGATGATTTGGGTCGATTGGAGCTTGACTATGGCCGCTTTATGACCGAGCTGGAGGATGAGCTGGCGCTAGCGCGAGAATCTCTGCCCTCCGCTACGGGGAAGACGCAAGCGGTACTTATCGGTGTCTATGGCAAGGGATACGACCATCGCTCCTCCATGGCCGAACTCGAAGAGCTAGCGCGCACCGCTGGCGTTCAGGTGTTAGACCGCGTCATTCAAAAGCGCACCATTGATCCCAAGACTTTGCTTGGAAAGGGTAAGCTTGAGGAGGTTGTGTTGCGCTGTTTGAGTTTAGGTGCAGAGCTGCTGATCTTTGATGGAGAGTTGAAGCCCGGCCAGTGGCGGGTCATCACCGGCACGACGGAAATGAAGGTCATCGATCGCAGCATGCTCATTTTGGATATTTTCGCCCAGCGCGCGAGCAGCAGTGAGGGACGTCTGCAAGTTGAGCTTGCGCAGCTAAAATATAGTTTACCCCGTCTGGTAGAGAAGGACACGGGGCTGTCGCGACTTTCCGGCGGGATCGGGGGTCGAGGCCCGGGCGAGACGAAGCTCGAGATAGGCCGCCGTCGCATTCGCGATCGCATATCTGAACTTGAAGCCCGCATCGATAACCTGAGCGATCAGCGCTCGTTGCGCAGACAGCGCCGCAAGGAATCAGGCACTCCTTTGATTTCAATTCTGGGCTATACGAACGTCGGTAAGTCGACCTTGTTCAATGCGCTTACCAACAGCGAAGTTTTTGTCGAGAACAAACTCTTCGCTACGCTGGATCCCGCCCAGCGCCGAGTGCAGTTGCCGACTGGGAGCGCCGATGAACACAGTCATTTTTTGCCGATAGTGCTTAGTGACACTGTGGGTTTTATCCGCGCGCTGCCCGAGGAGCTTAAGACTGCTTTTCGAGCCACTTTGGAGGAACTCTACGACGCCCATGTTCTGATACACGTCCTGGACGCCTCCGATCCTGATGTATTGGACAAGAAAGCCGCTGTGGAGGGAATTCTAGTTGAAATGGAAGTGGCGAACCTGCCCACTATCGTGGTGCTCAATAAAGTCGATCGAATCACCAATGAGCGGTTGCAGGAGCTGCAGAACGCGACCGGTGGCGTGGCAGTTTGCGCGCTTAAGCGGCAGGGATTTGACATGTTGCGCGCTGGAATTGTCTCGTTTCTGCGGCGCGGTACAACACCAGCCGCACAGGCTCCAGCGCCTGAATAGCAGGCACAGCGGCAACCGCCGCGCTTCTATCCTACGAGCATAGCTTGCTCGATTTCCCCAATTTCCTTGGGGAACCCCGCACTTAGGATTTCACAGCCCCTTTTAGTGACGAGAACATTGTCCTCGATGCGCACACCGCAGGACCTTACGTGTCGGGTGCTCTTCGCGAAGTATAAGCCGGGTTCCACAGTGACGACCATGCCGGGTTCGAGCACGGCATCGGGGTTTCCTCGGATACGCCCAACATCGTGAACATCCAGTCCCAGGCTGTGTCCGATCCCATGCGGGAAATAGGGGCGGTAAGCCTTCTTCTCCATGAGACTGGAAACCTTGCCGCGAAGCACCTTGAGATCCACCAGCCCCTCGGTCAGCACTCGGGCTGCAGCAAAATAGGCTTTGCCGATCTTTTGCCCGCCCTTGATGTTTTTGAGCGCGGCCTTCTGGGAATCGAGAACAATTTCATAGACGGCTCTATCTTCAGGCGTGAACTTTCCGCCAACGGGCATCATGCGGGTTATGTCGCCGGCATACAGCTGATACTCGGCGCCGCAGTCGATAAGCAGCATCTCGCCGTTTCGCATCGTGCGCTTCAGGCCACGGTAGTGCAGGACCGATGCCGAGGGACCGGAAGCAACGACGGTACCAAAAGAGGTAGACGCTCCGTTCATCCGGAAGACGTACTCGATAGTCTTGGCGATCGCGGATTCGCTTAAGCCAGCTTCGATCTGCGGGGCGACATACCAAAGTCCCTCATTGGTGATTTCATTCGCTCGGCGAATCATCTCGATCTCTTCGGGATCCTTGTACAGCCGAGATTCCTCCAAAACTCCGTCGCAATGGGAGAAATGCAGCGGCATGCGTCCCCGCTCATGCGAAGGCAGAGCCATGAGCTCCTGTGCTATCTGCCAGCTCAGCGTCCCCGGTGCGTTATCGTAGTAAAGGTGATTGCTACCCGCGAGCTTGGAAAGGATCTCCTTGCGCAGGTTGTCCGTCACGATAATCTCGGCCCCAAGGGCTTTGGCGAGCGGCTTGGCGCTCGGCAGGGCGCCGTCCCAGACGATCTCCTGCGCTGTTCGTTTGCGAATGAAGAGAAAGGGAGTCTTGGAGCTTTTGGTAATGAGAAGGTGGCTGTCCGGCGCGAAATCGCCAGTGAGATAAAAATAATTACTGTTTTGCCGATATTCGTGGTGCTCGTCGCGAGAGCGGGTAACATAGGGATTCGCAGATAGCAGAAGAGCCGAGGAATAGTCCCGACACTCGTCGAAACTCTTTTTTATCTGCTTAATTCGAAATCGATGACGAGAAACCATAGTGCTCCAAAGTATGGGACCAACTAGCCTAGACGGTAGATTGCTGCAACTTTACACAAGATGCCAATTTTTGGTAAGCGAGACTTCTTCGTATATCTAGGGCAGCGCATGTTTGAATTTGTCGTTGAGGTTCGCCCCGAGCAGCTCGATGTGACCTATAGGCATATCCACCATGCTGAAGCCTTAAAATTTTGGGAACAGGCGAGGCTCGCGTTTTTGACTTCGCTTGGCTTTCCCTCTGAGTCTTATATGGCCATGGGGCTCTTTTGGGTGATTGCGGGTATCGAAGTTCGCTACAAGCGCGAGATTCGAGCTGGAAGCCTACGCGTTACCTGTGAACACGGGCGAATTGAGGGGAAGAGTCTTATCTTGGAGCAGCGCATCTACAACGAGCGAGGCAAGCTCGCGGTTGAAGGCAGGGTGGACTGCATGTTGCTAGCGCGCGATACTGGCAGGGCCGCCGCCATCCCCAATGAGTTTCAGCAGGCTCTTCAGGCTAAGTGCCCATAAAGAGTAGGCTTTTTGTTGTCGATCTGAGCCCGTCTTTGCCCGTTGCTTCATTTGACAGCTTCTATCCCTTCCAGTATCTTAACCCCCTATTTTTAGTTGTCTTTTTCGAGTCAGCCCATGAAAGCCGAAATTCACCCGAAGTACTTCCAAGCCAAAGTGACCTGCGCGGGCTGCGGAAACACGTTCAGCACCGGTTCGACGCTTGAAGAGCTTCGTATTGCTGTTTGCAACGCTTGCCACCCCTTTTATACCGGCAAGCAGAAGCTTGTTGACGCGGAAGGTCGTGTCGATCGCTTCAAGCGCAAGTATGCCAACGTCGCTGCCAAGCAGTAGCCGCAAAAAATTCATTGTACGGTACGATTCGTGGGCAGAGTTCTAAGGCTCGTTCTACTTGCTCTGCTATTGCCGTTTGCTTCGTGTACCCGCGATCATGAGACAGGCATCAATCCGGGGGACATCGCACCCGATTTTGTCGCTGCCACTCTGTCTGGTGAGTCAAAGAAGTTCTCGGAATATCGCGGCAAAGTCCTGCTGCTAAATTTTTGGGCCTCCTGGTGTGGCCCCTGCGTCGCCGAGATGCCCGCATTACAGCGTCTGCACGATCGTCTTAAAGACCGCGGATTCAGCGTGGTCGCCGTTGGGGTTGATGATGAGGTAAGTGCGCTCGAAGAGTTCCGTAGAAAGTTCGGATTGAGCTTCCCAATTCTGGTTGATAACTCGGGCGCTACGAAGCGCCTCTACAAAAATACCGGCGTGCCGGAGAGTTTTATCATTGGGTCAGATGGGAAGATGGTCCTTTTCCCCGATCCAGAGGACGGTAGCCCCGTCGTGCGGATTAGTGGACCGAGGGAATGGGACGCGCCAAATGTGATTAGCCGCCTAACTAATTTATTGGAACGCAAGTAAGGCAGCTCACTAAGGCTGCTTGCGGCTATCGGGTGATAAGGTAAAGCCTGCGCGACCGAGGACATCGGAGGCAGGATTGCCTTCGGGCGAATCGACGATAAAGGGTGATGATATCTCGGGTAAGGCCTGACCCTGACTGCCGGCGAGCGGGCCCTGAGCGATAGCGTCGGCAAAGGTAACCGCCCCAATTCCTAGATACATGTCGTTGAAATCCTGAAGTCCCCCGGGGTTACCATGGGAAGCCTCTGGGGCTTTTGGAGTGATGTCGACAACAACTTCGGGTGGGGTAGAGTTGGCAAGGTGATGCATGGGGAATGTCCTAAAGGTTAGGTGGATGTTAGCATGAATGCGAAAACCTAATCAAAGCAAGGCGGCCTGCCCGTTAACGGGAATTACAGCAATCTATTACGAACACTTAAGCTCAACGCTGCTATCGCTGTTCGCAACGGAAATCTCAGTAACTTTGCCGCTGGCAGACGTAATCGTACCTTCTGTCGCCACGATATGCGAACTGCCGCTACGCACGTAGGTCAGGGCGCCCTGGGCGGAGCTATCCGCCGCGATGTTGAGGGTCACGCCAGCGGAGATTGTCTCACTACCGCTTTCTCGTTGAGCCTTGTTTAGCGACAATCCCAGCTGATTACTGCTTGGTTGGGTGGAGGTGACGGCGCCCTCGGTGAAGATGTCCGAGTCCTGACTGCTGCTGTCGGTGGCAGGGACCGTGAGAGTGCAATCAAGAGTGGTAACTAAATTTGTTGCGAACACCGCGCCTTCAATAACCGTGCTGAATTCACGATTCGGGTGAATTAACCTTCCGATGACCGTATAGTTAAAAGGAGGGACTGCGACGTCGGTGCCGATATCAACACCGATAGGGCCGGGAAGGGCTTTTGAGCGAATTTGAGTGGCGAAAAGTTTCCGATTTACAAAGAATTCGAACAGAATGGGATATTCCGAATACTCCGTGTTGGGAACATAGGCGTCGGCAAGCAAGGTAACCTTCTTGTCTCCTCTCTCCACTGAGATACTAACCACTGGACTTCGCCGCCCTTTGTCGAGGTAGCCGTTTATACCCTCTCCCACCAGCGGCGTGGAGCTTTCCGCCCAAGCGTTAGTGATCAAGATGGCGCTCAATCCAAGAGTGCAACAACGAGCTAATATCCCCACATTCTCCTCCTATATAGAGGAGATAGTTTCACATCTGCCGTGTGCCGCGAAAAGACAGAAAAGGGCGAGAGGAGCTTTATATCTTTTAGAAACTTAAGTGCTGCGGCAAAATAAGGGTATATTTATCAATATCTAGGAAGGGACTGCGTGCCTCCCCGTTGTCTATATAGAGCTTTAGTCCTCGTGGTACTTGTAGGTGGCACTAGCTGCACGCCTGTATCCGAGGGTAGCGCGGGAGATTCTCCGACCGCCCTTGCTAAACAAGCGATACAAAAGCCTCTGCCCCCTGAGGAGGCCAAGGCTATGATGAAGGACGTGGGACACAATTGGCTTTACGGGAATGGCGTCGGAGAAACCACCATCGCTGTCGGATCGATAGTGGCATTCCCTCCGATGGTGCTGTACTGGCTTGGCAATGCCGCTTTGGGTGCGGCAGGTTACGAGCCGATCGGGGTGTCGCGGGTACTTCCAAAAGATGACAAGAAATCGTGGAACGAATTCTATGATGATGCTACCTCTGGCCCGGGTCGTATGAGTGCCGCAATTGCAGGCGAAGAGTTTGTGACAAGGGAGCGAGCCAAGGAACGACTGGAGAAATATATGCCGAAGCCTGCAACAGAAAGCGAAGGAACCAAAAAATGACCACGCTGGGCTTAGTAATTCGTCCTGGTGTTGACGCTGCCCGCGTGCTCGGGCTGGAGCTATTACAGTGGGCACGCTCTCGAGGCTATTCGGTCCTGCTAGAAGAAGAAACTGCCCGGGCTTTAGGCGACGGTCAATCCGGCATCCCTAGTCATCATCTAGCCGTACAGGCGGATCCAATCGTCACCCTGGGAGGTGACGGAACACTGATCGGTGTCGCCCGCTATGTAACCAAGCGCTCCCCGCTCTTGATTGGTGTTAACTTCGGGAATCTAGGTTTTCTTACGGAGATTTCGCCGCCCGAGCTCATTCCCACGGTGGAAAAACATCTGAGCGGCAAGGGCGAGACTATTCCCTCCGGCGAGCGGAATATGCTGTTGTGCGAAGTATGGCGTGCCGTAGACGGTAAACCCAAGTGCGTATTTTCATCGCAGGCAGTTAACGACGCTGTTGTGCAAAAGGGGACCGAAGATCGACTCATTGATATGGATCTGGCGGTTGATGGTGATGATGTCATGCGCACCCGCGCTGACGGATTGATCATAGCCACCCCCACAGGGTCGACGGCCTACTCGCTCGCTGCGGGCGGATCAATCGTGCACCCGCTGCTCTCAGTAGTCTTGGTTACTCCTATCTGCGCTCATTCGCTCACAAGCAGGCCCTTGGTGCTGAGCCTTGACGCGATGGTGGACGTTAGTCTTCCTGGCTTCGAGGGGAACGTCTTTCTCATCATTGATGGTCAGGTGACCGTTAAGCTGCATCCGAAGGATAGAGTGAGGATCAAGCGAGCAGAAAATGTAGTGCGCTTTGCTCGCTCTCCATCCAAGAGCTATTTCGAGATTCTTAGGCGTAAGCTCAACTGGGGTATCGCAAACAAAGCCTAGAGGCGTCGAATGCTCAGTGATTTGCATATAAAGAACGTAGCCATCATCGAGGATCAGACGATCTCGTTCGGATCCGGCCTTAATGTGATTTCAGGAGAAACAGGTTCAGGTAAGTCTGTGATTCTCAATGCGCTCGAGTTTCTTCTCGGCGCAAAACCTCGAGCGGGGATGTTGCGTTCCGGCGCGGAGGAGCTTGAAGTGCAGGCAAGGTTCGATCTGTCCGCGCTTCCCGCGTCGCTGCGGAAAGAGTTGCCCGATCTGGCTCAGGAGGAGGAGCTGTCCTTGTCCAGGACCCTTGCCGAGAATGGGCGCGGGAAAGTCTTTATTAATGGAAAGCTCGCCACGGTGAGTTTGCTGACGGAGGTGACCGGCAAGCTTGTGAATATTTGCGGACAGAATCAGCACGTCCGTTTGTTGGAGCCGCGCTTCCACCTCTCATTGGTCGACGGGTTTGGCGGACACGCGGATCTTTTGGCTCGCTATCAGCAGGCATACGGGGAGTGGAAGGCTTTAGCTGCGACCCTTGTTACGCGCGAGGAGCGCTTGGAGCGAAATGCGCTTCGGAAGGCCGAGCTGGAGTTCATCGTGGAGGAACTTAAGAAGATAGATCTCGAGTCTGGCATACGTGAGCGGTTGGAAGCCGAAGTGCGGAGGCTCGGCCGAGGCGAAGGGGTGATTGACCGGGCGAAGGCCCTGTTGCAGGCCATAAGTACGGATGGAGGCCTTCGGGATCAATTGAGTTCCGTGTTCGTGGCGTTAGGCGAGCTCGAGAAACTAGATCCGGATGCCTCGCCCTTCGTTCGATTTGCCGCTTCAGCACGGGAAGCAATCGATGATCTCGAGGTCGGGTTAAATCGGTATGCCGAGAGTGTGGAATTGGATCCGGAGTCGCTTGAGCTGCTCCGAGACCGCCTCTCGGAAGTGGCAAGACTGGAGCGAAAGTATCGAACGAACGATCAGGGGCTTCTAGATTTGCTGTCACGCAGCGAGCAGGAACTTAAGGATGTCTCTTCTGCTGACAGTATTAATGAATTGCGAGAGCAGGTTGCGGCCTTGGAATCGAGGGTCGCGGGATTGGGCGCCGAGCTTACTAAGCAGCGACAGCAGGCCGGCAAGCGCTTAGCCAGGGAAGTTGAGCGGGAGCTCGTTGAGCTTAATATGGTAGGAGCCCGCCTTGCTCTCGTTCTAGAGACTGCTTCTGCCGGCCCAAATGGGTGCGATAGTGGCGAGATCTACTTGGCTTCCAACAAGGGCGAGCCTCCTCGCGAGCTACGCAAGATTGCCTCGGGCGGGGAACTTTCCCGAATAATGCTTGTTCTTAAGAAGATTCTTAAAGATCGCTCTGGGGTAAATGTCCTGGTCTTCGATGAGGTCGACAGTGGGGTGTCAGGGAGCGTGGCCAGGGCGGTAGGGCAAAAATTGAAGCAGCTGGCTGAGTCCTCGCAGGTAATCTGCATCACACATCTTGCCCAGGTGGCTTCGCTGGCCGACCACCACTTTTTGGTCGGTAAAAAATCTGGAAAACGCACAATCAGCCTAGTTAAGGAGTTAACTAGGGCTGAGAAAGTGGAGGAAATCGCAAGGATGTTAGCGGGTTATCAAGTTACTGCCGCTGCTCGAGAGTCAGCGCGCGAGTTGATGTCATCTAAAGACTAGCCGCTTATAGGTAATATATAGAACATCGTTAGTTTTGATTCCTCGACCAGGTTGATTCGCTAAAGGAGATTTCGTAGCCTTAGGTCCCACTAGAATGGTCGCTCTAGGCCCCGATGTTTGATGCAGGTCTTGCTCGATCGGTTGGTAGTTTACAGCGGCGGCCAGCTAGTTTAATGAATTTAAAGTATGGATTTGAGTTCTAATCGCGGTTACTGCCTTTGGGTCGTTCCTCCAAACGAAGGCAGGGTGCGCAAGTTCCGCTTTACTCTTAGTAGGTTAGTGGGAACGTTGGTGGTGTCCTTGTTGGTGGGCGGTATGTTCGTCTACATGATGGGAGACTACGCCCGGCTTCAGCTTCTAAGGTTCGAGAACTTTCTCTCCATTTCTAAGCTCACGAACGAGAACCAAAAGTTGCTTCATAGCCACGAGCACCTCAGAACAGAGCTCACGAACCTCAAAACGGCTCGGACTCGGACCAATAACTACGAGCAGGACGTGAAAGAGCGTCTGGATACTTTAGCCTCTGTTATTGAGAAGGCGACCGCGCTTGGGGTCTTCGAGCGGCAGAGTGGTACTAAGCGCAGCGCTCTAAATCGCCGAGATGCGGTGGGAGGGGCTGAAATCGATTGTGACGCTCGGGGCATGAGCCGCTGCCAGGGGCTGATGGCGACGTCGCTTTCTTCTGGGTTGGATTACCTTGCATTGTCTACCCAGGACGACTCGGCCCATGCTGACTTGGTGGCTACGCTTGACCGGTATATCGATGCGCTGAAGGTGATTCCCTTTGGTATTCCTGCCCTCGGCGAGCTGAGTTCTGGATTTGGGGTACGCCTTTCCCCGTTTACGCGCACTATACGCATGCATGAGGGGTTGGATTTCTCTTTGCAGCGAGGAAGTCCCATCTATTCTTCAGCCTTCGGTATTGTTAAGAGTGTCGAGCGCAACTCGACCTATGGTTTGGTGGTCGACGTTCAGCACAACAGTCGCCTCGTGACTCGCTATGCACACCTCTCCAAGGCTTTGGTGAGCGAGGGCCAGGAACTGGTTCGTGGCGATCGGATCGGTCTCTCGGGGTCTACGGGGCTTTCTACCGGGCCTCATCTTCACTTCGAGGTGCTGGTTGATGGGAAGCCTCGCGACCCTTCGCGCTTTCTTGAGCTCGCCAAGCAGCTAAAGCTCGTTCTCTAGCCTCGGCTAATTTCTCCGCTTTTGTTCAGCTCCGGGATTCCGTTTCCCGCAGCATATTGTTGTTAAGTGCTCGAAAAAGCCGTACATTAGGCGGCGACATGGGCGCTTGGGCCAGCTCAGAAAGATGAATCGCAACAATTTACATTTCGACGCACAGCGGGGAGCGGTCGGGGGCATTTTTACCGTGATTGCCCTTGGCGCGATCGTTTTCGGAATACTCCTCTACGTATTCGGGTACGTCGTTCCGCCGGGGATGATGGGTATCCGTCAGATCACCATGGGGCCAGGGCAGGGTTTTTCGCCGCGTGCACTGCCGCCTGGCTACCACTTTGTCCTGCCGTACTATTCAACTATCCATTTTGTTCCGAAGACGCTGCAGGTTCTGAATCTTCATCGTCAAGGAGAGGCTGAAGAGCCAAGCAAGAATATGTCTCTGGAAGTACAGACAGCGGACCGAGCGACGGTAGATGTGGACGTATCGATAGTCAGTAAATTCTACTCTGAGCCAGGCAGTGATGGTGCACAAGCGCACGGCGGACCTGCCGATCTTCTCCGCAACATTGGCATTACTAAGGATCGCTGGGAGAATCACATTACTCGAACTGTGGACGATCAGCTCAAGCGCACCCTCGGCAGCCTCGAAACTTCCCAGTTCTATCAGCCCGATGCCCGCGACAAGCAGCTTGCCATCGCGCTCGAGCGCTCGAATGCTATTCTTGCTCGCGATGGAATAGCGGTGCAGGGAATCCTTCTGCGTCGTTATACCTATCGTGCAGAGCGCATTGATACGGCAATTTTTCAAAAGAATCTTCAGGTCCAGGAGCAGCACTTGAATACGGCCGCGAGCAATTTGGCCGAGGCGCAGGCTACTGTCGAGCAAGTAACCGCCCAACTTGATGCCGAGATTCAAACTCGTCTCGTGGCTGGCGAGAATAAAGCTAGGGTGCTTCGCTCGGAGGGCGATCTTTACGAGAACAAGCGGCGAGCAGAGGGCGACTTACTTGTTGCTAAGGCTAAGGCAGAGGTCGACAAGCTGCGCGCGACGGCACTGTCACAAAGTGCAGGAGCGCAGGTGTACGTGGCGCGGGAAATGGCACCTCTTCTCGGCTCGCTGCAGGGCGGCGTCGTTACTTCAATTGATCCATACGATGTCACCAAGTGGGTAAAGCGCTTGGGCGTCACGGGGAAGGAGTAGGTATGGGGAATAGGAATATTCTGCTCTGCCTCCTGCTATTGCTGACGGGCTGTCAGAAGATGGATGCGACGGAATATGGCGTGCGGTTCCGGCGCTTGCCCACTTTTTTGATGGGCGGAATCGCTGGACAGGTAATTTCTCCCGGTCAAACAACCCTCGTGATGCCTTGGGACTCCATCTATCGCTTTGACACTTCGGTAAAGGATCTGAGCTGGGGTCGGCGAAAGAGTCAGCAAAATTCAGAAGATTTTGTCGATGAGTACGTGCATACCCGCGCACTCGACGGCAATGAAGTCGCTCTGGCGATGACAGTGCGATACCGCGTCGCTCCCGATCCGGAGCGGCTCAGGTCCCTTGTCGAAGAGGTGGCCGTAAATAATTCTTCAGTCGAGGCGTTGGTCGCTGCGGTAGCGCGAGCTGATATGCGTACTCATATGAATCGACTTTCTACCGAAAAATTTCTCGATGAGCGGGAGCGTTATGCTGCAGTCGATGAAGCTCGCGGATCCATGGAAAGGCGCTTGGCGCCGCTCGGGATTGAGATCTTGCGCGTCAATCTCGACGACTTTCGCTTTGAGCGACTTTTAAGAGACGGCACGCTCGACACGAGCTATCAGGATAAGCTGACGGAAATTCAAAAACTGCATCAGGACACCGAACGCGAGAAGTCTCGTATAGAAACCGTTAGGGCAAAAAAGCTCCAAGAGCTCAATAACGCAATCGCGGTCGTGAACCGACAAGTTGCGGAGGCCGAGGGCTTCAAGCAGCAAGCAACGCTGCGCGGAGATGGGTACTTCGAAGCTAAGGCGAATGAGGCTCTGGGCGTATCCGCTGCGGGTAAGGCCGAAGTGCAGGGTATTATCGAGCAAATTAATGCGTTGGCCGGACCTGGAGGGGAGGCTATCCTTAAGCTCGATCTGGCGCGAGAGATGATGCGTGCACAGCCGAAGTACGTGCTCATGTCAGATTCGGCGAGCCCCTCCTCCGTCGAGGTGAAGCGCGTGGACACCAATGAGCTCTTGAGGCAGATCGGGGTTCTTGACGGCCTTAGTACCCAGGGCAGAGATTCCAAGCCAGTCGCGGCTGAGACTCGCAAGAGTCCGCCGCTTAGTTCGTCTAAAAAGCAGGAGTAAAGGAGTACCATGATCGGACGTAGGAAGATTGCACTTATCGGCGCGGGACAGATTGGGGGCACATTGGCGCTGCTTGCGGGCTTGCGTGGATTGGGGGACGTGGTGCTCTTCGACGTAGTCGAGGGAATGCCGCAGGGCAAGGCGCTCGACCTCTCGCATCTGGCACCTGTATTTGGCTGCGACTTCAAAATTCTTGGCACCAACAATATCGCAGATATTCGCGGCGCTGATGTTTGTATCGTGACCTCTGGAATTCCGAGAAAGCCTGGGATGAGCCGGGATGACTTGGTTAAGACGAACGCCGATATTATCCGGAAGGTTGCCGAAGGCATCAAGGCGCATGCTCCCAATGCCTTTGTCATAGTGATCACTAATCCGCTCGACGCCATGGCTTACCTAATGCAGAAGGCTACCGGCTTTTCTTCGTCAAAAGTTGTCGGAATGGCTGGAGTGTTAGACACCGCTCGATATCAGGCGCACTTGGCTGAGGAGACTGGTCTTTCAGTGTCCTCAGTTTCGGCCTTCGTGCTGGGCGGCCATGGCGATGATATGGTGCCGGTGCGTTCGTATACCTCGGCCGGCGGCATTCCGATCGAGAAGATGGTTTCTGGGGAGAAGCTGGATGCTATCGAGAAGCGCGTGCGGGGTTCAGGTGGTGAAGTAGTGGCGCTCTTGAAGACCGGTTCAGCCTTCTATTCACCTGCTGCCTCTGCGATTGTAATGGCCGAGGCCTATCTTCACGATAAGAAGAAGATTCTGGCCGCGGCCGCTGCTTGTAATGGCGAGTACGGCGTAAAGGGAATTTATCTTGGCGTTCCGGTTGTGATTGGAGCTGGAGGAGTCGAGCGAGTAATCGAGATCGAGCTCAATGGCACTGAAAAGGCCCAGCTGGCGAAGAGTGTCCAGGGTGTTCAAAGTTTGATTTCGATTCTTTAGGTGTAGATATGACGGCGGCTACGGGAGCCTGCGGGGTTCGTAAGGAGGAAGTTAACTTCCTTTTGCGCAGACTGCATTCGTTGACAGGGATCGTGCCTATCGGCGGGTTCTTGTTGTTTCACTTTTTCGAGAATGCTTCGGCTCGTCGCGGCGCCGAAGCATTTAATGAGACGGTGCTCAAAATCGGCGATATGCCCTATCTCTATGCCGCGGAGATTGGCGTACTTGGATTGCCGATACTGTTCCATGCTGTTTACGGTCTCTTCATTCGCACGCCCTCCCAGCCCAATGTGGCTAGCTATAGCTATGCGCGAAACTGGGCTTACTTCTTCCAGCGCCTTACCGGCATCATCGCCTTTGCCTATATCGTCTTTCATGTGTGGACGACGCGAATCTGGTCGCTGTTCTTCAAGGGCAGTCCCATCAATTTCGGGGATATGCAGGCCATGTTGTCCAAGCCCGCCATGCTGTTGTTCTACCTACTCGGCATTCTCGCGGTAACCTTTCATTTTGCTAACGGGATATGGAGTTTTTCCATCACCTGGGGATTAGTCCGCTCCCGGGAGGCGCAGCGAAAGCTGGCGCTGCTTTCCATGGTGATATTCCTTGTCCTGGCAACGGTTGGGATAGATATTGTATCGAGCTTCGTGATGGAGCACGGGATCCTTTCCTATCTTGGGACTAAGATTTTCGGAGCCTAGGTCTATGGCTGATTCATTCGACGTTATCGTTGTTGGCGGCGGACTCGCCGGTTTAGCGGCCTGCATGAAGCTTGCTGAGCTCGGGGCAAAGGTAAAGGTCTTCTCTATTGTGCCCGTTAAGCGCTCGCACAGCGTCTGTGCCCAGGGCGGAATCAACGCTGCCGTGAATATTAAGGGGGAGGGCGATTCGGTCGAGGAGCACTTCGACGACACAATCTACGGAGGCGATTTTCTGGCTAATCAACAACCAGTTAAGGAAATGACCGCTGCCGCCCCCGACATTATTTTCCTTTTCGATCGTATGGGAGTGCCATTCAACCGCACCGACGAGGGGAACCTCGATTTTCGCAGATTCGGAGGGACCAAACATCACCGTACGGCGTTCGCTGGTGCCACTACCGGACAGCAGTTGCTCTACGCATTGGACGAGCAAGTCCGCCGTCGGGAAGTTGAAGGCAAGGTGGAGAAATTCGAGTTTTGGGAGTGTCTTTCTGCCGTAGTCGATCCTGATGGCGTTTGTCGCGGTATAGTAGCCGTCGATGTACGCACTATGGAAGTGCAAACGTTTAGGGCTGATGCAGTCATGCTTTGTACCGGGGGCATAGGTCTGATATTCGGCAAGTCAACGAACTCGGTAGTGAACACGGGGAGCTGCGCTGCTTCGGTGTATCAGCAGGGTGCAACGTTCGCCAATCCGGAATTCATACAAGTGCATCCGACCGCCATCCCCGGCCTCGATAAGCTGAGACTTATGAGCGAGTCTGCGCGTGGGGAAGGTGGCAGGGTGTGGACGTACAAGGACGGAAAACCCTGGTACTTTCTCGAAGAGAAGTACCCGGCGTACGGCAATCTCGTGCCGCGCGATATCGCAACCCGTGAGATTTTCGATGTCTGCGTACGACAGAAGCTGGGTGTAAACGGCGAGAATATGGTCTACCTCGACCTCACGCATTTGACCGAGGACTTCCTCAATAAACGTTTAGGCGGCATTTTGGAAATTTACGAAACTTTCGTTGGCGATAATCCACGCAAGGTTCCGATGAAAATTTTCCCTGGCATGCACTACAGCATGGGTGGATTGTGGGTGGACTACAATCTTATGTCCAGCATTCCAGGACTCTTTGCCGGTGGTGAGTGCAATTACGAGTATCATGGGGCAAACCGACTTGGCGCTAATGCATTGTTAAGCTGTACCTTCGACGGACTTAAGGGTGGACCTAAGATTATCGAGTACTGTAAGGGGCTCAAAAAGCGCAGCAAGGATGCCGCGGCCTCGGTGTTTGACACGGAGCAGAGAAGACTGCAGTCAAGGCTGAACGACATCAGCAAGATGCAGGGGCCAGAAAACGTTTTCAAGCTGCATCAAGTCTTAGGCGAGACGATGACGAACAATGTCACGGTTGTTCGTAACAACAAGGACTTGAGCGCTACGCTGGAAGTCATCAAGGATCTGAAGACCCGGAGTCGTAATATCGGGCTTAATTCACATGGTTCGATCTATAATCAAGAACATCTCTTCATTAATCATTTCTCCAATATGCTCGAGCTTGCTGAATTGATAACGCTGGCGGCTCTAAAGCGCGACGAGAGTCGGGGAGCGCACTACAAGCCTGACTTCCCCGATCGTAACGACGAGCGGTTTCTCAAGACCACGATGGGAACGTGGAGTTCAAAGGGACCAGTCTTGAATTACGCTGAAGTTGATACCAGATTTATTAAGCCGCGTTTGCGAGTTTATAACGTAGACAAGAAGGCCGGCGAAAAGAAGGAAGGCGTCGGCTCGGCGAGCCAGCAGGCTTCGGTTTAATGGAATTTGAGGTCGGTAGACGTATATGAGCAGCAACAACGGACACCATTCGACTACCCCCGCCCGTTCGAGCCACGATTCGGGGCCGGGCATGAGCGGACGGAAGATTCGCATAAAGGTTCGTAGGCAAGACGGACCCGACAAGCAGGGATATTGGCAGGACTTCGAAATTCCGTACGCGGCGGGGCACAATGTGCTTTCCGTTCTGATGGAGGTGCGCAAGAACCCAGTCGACGTCACCGGACAGAAGGTGGAGCCGATCGTTTGGGAATCCAACTGCTTGGAGGAAGTCTGCGGGGCTTGCTCCATGGTGATCAACGGTAAGGCCAGGCAGGGATGTACCGCGCTCGTGGATAAACTTGAGCAGCCAATTGTCATTGAGCCGATGGACAAGTTTCCCATTATTAGAGATTTGGCTGTCGACCGCTCGCGCATGTTCGAGTCTCTTAAGAAAGTTAAGGCCTGGGTGGAGATTGACGGTAGCTATGCCCTAGGCGCCGGCCCACGACAGGACCCTGAAGATGCTCTGAAGCGTTACACTATGTCGACTTGCATGACCTGCGGCGTCTGTTTACAGGCCTGCCCGCAAATCAGCGTCGAGAGGCCTTTTATGGGGGCATTTGCCATCAATCAGGTGCGGCTCTTCAATTCGCATCCTACGGGCGCCTATAAATCGAACGAGAGGCTCGATGCGCTTATGGGCGAGGGCGGGATTGCAGACTGTGGCAATGCCCAGAATTGCGTAGAAGCCTGTCCAAAACATATTCCGCTTACCGAGTCGATTGCGGAAATGGGCCGCGCCACAACCGTGCGCGGCATAAAAAAGTGGCTCGGACTGTAATTAGATCACCTGCATACCTAAATTCAGACTAGAGGAGTGCCATGAATCTTCACGAGTATCAATCCAAGCGCCTAATGTCCTGTTATGGGCTGCCCGTGTTGCCGGGCTTCGTTTGTTATACTCCAGGAGAAGCTGAAGCGGCGGCAGACAATCTCAAAACTCCGGTCTGCGTTGTAAAGGCGCAGGTGCATGCCGGTGGCCGAGGCAAGGGCGGCGGCGTCAAGCTCGCTAAGTCATCGGCGGAGGCTAGAGCCGCAGCGGACAAGATCTTAGGCATGAAACTGGTTACTCCTCAGACCGGAGCGCAGGGCAAACTTGTTCGTAAAGTATACGTCGAGGCTGGGTGCAATATTCAGCGCGAGTTCTACCTGAGTATGCTGGTGGACCGAGCGCGCAAGTGCATCTCGATTGTTGCGTCCACTGAAGGCGGCATGGAGATCGAGGAAGTAGCGCACAAAAATCCGGAAAAGATTATTACGATAGGGATCGACCCCCGAGTCGGCCTGCAGGCGTTTCAAAGTGTTGGCCTGCTTTTGAAGCTAGGACTGCCGCTCGAATCGCAAGCGAAATTCTCCGAGCTCGTAAAGGGTCTGTATACTTTGTTCGTAGAAAACGATTTATCGCTGCTCGAAGTAAATCCCTTGGTTTTTACCAAGGAGAGTACTTTCGTCGTTCTGGATGCCAAATGCGCTATTGATGATAACGCATTGTTTCGCAGGCCTAAACTGCGCGAATTGATGGACTACGACGAACAGGACGCGCGAGACCTCAGGGCTGGGAAGTACGGT
>JAYRHW010000162.1:0-4430 GCA_041907145.1 Bdellovibrionota bacterium | reverse complement strand
GGACCTATCGACTCCCAAAGTCCATCTAGAACTTTAGCAAACCAATGCGGAGATTCGGTGGACTGCTGCGGAAATTGCAGGGCAAATCTGCAGTTCGGATTTCGTAAGCAATTTGCGTCGCGCACATACGCGTAGTGCAAAACCGGAAATGGGTAGTTCTGAGCCGGTTGGAGAACTCCGGGGACTACGAGATGACTTAGATCTAAGTCCAAGCGAAACTCGGCTACTATCTCAACGAGTCCTGTAGGAGCCCATTTCCGCACTTGAACCCGGGAATTCTCACCCTCCTCAAAGGTGTCGATAAGCAAGAAGTCGCCTCGCTTGAGGGTGGTCGTAATACGATGCGTGCCGGCTGCAAGTGCTTGATAGGCGCGCACTCGAAACTCCTCGGAGCAGATTGGATCGGCGAGGTCGCAGGTGCCAATCTGCTCATCAACGGTCTTATCGAATTGAACGAAGAAATCGTTTGATTGCTTGATTTGAATTGTCGCCTTCGCTGAAATCTCGGTCGGAATGAGCTCAAATACATCCTGTCGATGACTGGTAAGTGGCAGCAACTGCGAATACGGCGGGCTCCACGGCGCAGCGCCGATGTAATAGGTATACTCCCTATCTGCCGGCAATCGCGGTCCTGAGGGGCGTCCAGCACTCGGAGAACCTGGGGAGGCCAAACTAACGGCCAAGATAAGAATAAGCGCTAGAGATGCTGCTCGCGGCGCATTTCTTCCTACAACTGGAGAGGAATTCTTGCCAGAGCAGCATCGCCACATCTGGCGGAGAAGATGGGGGTGCATAACAGAACCTACGAAAACCTAAGTAAGGAAGTTATGCTTGGTTTTCGTCAGTGTGTGATATGCACTTTTAAAACAATCCTCTTAAACGGACTATTAGATACACGCAGAAATGAGCCCCAAATACCCCTCAGCAGCTCTTAGCCACGTAATATGACGACCTATTCGGTTCGGTGAATAGCTCTAGCACCCGAATGAGGCAGGAAGTTTGATTTTGATGGACGAGTGTCGGCAGCGCCCCTATGTAACTATCAAACCGGAGCCGCAGCAGCCTGCGCATTTTCTTTGGTCTCTGCAGCCGCCTTTCTGTTGGTCTCCTTCCGGCGCACTATCACCGGCGAATTTATCAGCAGTGTGGTTGTATCAGTCTCGCGCTTGTACGAGATATCGAATCCACGTTCATCAATCGAGAAGTACTTTTCGATAACGTCGACCATCTCGCGCTTGAACTTCGTCATCTCCTCGGGAGTGAGGCCGGTGCGATCCTGTACGAGGACAAGCGACAGTCGACTTTTGGCGAGCGACTTGCTCGAGCCATTGCTTCCATCCTTGTTCGAACCGAAGAATAATCCTTTCAGTGCAGTAAACACGTTAGGCCCCTCTCATAAAATAGTGACAGCGTTTAGCTAACATCATCACGACTGCTCTAGCTTTCAACTGCACGATACGTAGACATTCCCGCGAACACTTTCCTATCCGGCCACTCCCAAACGTCGGGAAATGCGGCCCCAAAAACTTTCCGGCAGCCCGGTTTCAACCTCGACCTGCTCTCCGCAGAGCCGCGAGGCAATGCGATTAAACGCCTCACCGGCCTTACTCTTTGCATTATATACCACTGGCTCACCGCAGTTGGCAGCCACTATTACGCTCTCGTCGCGTTCAATGACTCCGATGAGGTCGATTCCCAGGATGTCCTGAACATCGGGAACAGAAAGCATGTCGCCTCTGCGCACCATGTTGTAATCAATGCGATTAATGATCAGCGACGGCTCGATCCCCTTCGCAGACAGCAATCCAATGACTCGGTCGGCATCTCTAATTGCTGGAATCTCAGGGGTAGTTACTACCAACGCCTTATCAGCTGCGGCGCAGGCATTTTTGAATCCCTGCTCAATGCCTGCCGGAGAGTCTACCAGGATGAAGTGATACTCTCGGCGGAATTGATCCAGCACGTTCTTCACCTCCTCCTCAGACACCACGTCCTTGTCGTCGGTCTGCGAGGCAGGCAACAAGAAAAGATTGTTGGACTTCTTCGATTTAATGACAGCCTGCGCCGGCTTGCAGATATTCTTGGCGACATCGACGAGGTTGAACACGATGCGGTTCTCAAGTCCGAGAATCACATCGAGATTGCGCAGACCGATATCCGCATCTACGACCAATACACGCTTGCCCTTCATCGCAAGCGCAGCGCCGAGACTAGCAGTCGTCGTGGTCTTCCCTACGCCGCCCTTGCCCGAGGTGACGACAATAATTTCGCCCTCGTTTTTCTTCGTTCCCGTGCCATTCTTTCCGCTCATAATGACCCTAGATAAACAATCACTAAAAGTTGCGCGCCTAAATCTGTTCGTTAAAGCCTGCGTCGATTCGCTATCAGTTTAGCCTGATACGGCTCGACAACAATCGATTGCCCATCGACCCGGGCAAGTTCCGAACCACCTCCGCCTTCGGATGCGCTGCCTCGGGATATAACCATTCCAATACGCAGCTGTGTCGGTCTCAAATCAAGTGCGAAGATTACGCGACCACCACCGGTCTCGTCGTAAGCCCCGGCATGGGCCACGCCCCGCAGAGTACCGAGCACGATAATGTCCCCGCCGGCGATAAGCTCGGCACCAGAGTTCACGTCGCCAAAAATAACCAACGAGTGCTCGGTTTCGATCTTCTGCCCGCTACGAAGGGTGGCATAAATAATCCTAGCATCCGGATCGTCCCAAAGTGACGCATCGGCTATAGGACTGGCGCGACGCTCCTCGGGCAACTCTGGGGCTACTCGATCCGCTCCAGACCTTGTCGATAACGCCTCAATACCATCAAACAAACTGACAGAACGCCCCGTCGAGGAAGACTTAATCGATGACGCCGCCTTAGTGGATGCTGCTGGAGCCTCCACGGGGCGGGGACTTTCGCGCAGACGCGAAGAGCGAATGGTAATATCAAAATCCTTCGCCAAGCTTGAGGAAAGCTCCTCAACGAACGAGTCCTCGGGGCGTGCCCCAACCCACTCAAGGGCTACCGAGTTACCAGCCAGGAAACTCCGGCGGGAGCTCATGAACTCAATCAAGGCTTCTTTCAGATGGGCGTGCTCTACCCGACCATCGAGACGAACTACCAGGCCGTCTCCGGTGCCGCGTGCGGTAATAATCCCGCCTCTGCTGCCGCTGCCACCACCTATATCGCTTTCACCGTGTTCCATACTCACAACCTTTCGCGAACGAACTTCCTTCCTGGAGCTCCTCTGCCAAATTACGCCTCAAACTTCAGGCGCAGCGGACAAACAAGAGTTCAGGGCCGAGTCTAATTGCGCAAAATCTCTGCCCTTCTCTTTAAATTTTCTCAGTAATTTTAAACATTTACACGTGGAGAATTGGTTTAAGTAACTTATAGCAAGCAAGCGAGATTTAAGTCAACAAACATTTTTCTACATTCCGAACTTTTTCGGCCCCTTGGTAACAGTTACAGTGCAGCGATGAGCAATTTGCCGGTCAGCCCGTTGCGTAGCTCCACGATGTTCATAAGCACTGCGTGCGGGAGCGGCGCGATCAGTCGTGCACAAGGCAGCTTTGCCTCGTTCACCTGCCTGGCACTGTGGTGGCTGCTATACCTTCTAGGGCTCTGGAGTTCATTCGAAACTAAGGGCTTGGCTATCGCGCTGATCTCTACCATCGGGGTGATAGCCGTATCGCGGCTTCTAACTCAGCACCCCGGCATCGAGGAGGACCCCGGCTTTGTGGTTATCGATGAATGGGCTGGGATGCTTATCGCGCTCTATTTTGTAACTGAGCCCTCGCCGGTCTCGCTGCTCCTTGCGTTCGCGCTTTTCAGACTATTCGATATACTAAAGCCTGGCCCCGTTCGCTGGGCAGAAGCCATTCCCGGCGCATGGGGAATAATGGCTGACGACTTGCTTGCAGGCTTACTGGCAGCGTCAGTCTATTATTTTGCTCGCGGCTTCTTGCCCGCCTGAGTATGTTGATAGTCCGTGCTTACCGTATTACTAATGCATCTATGATTCAGCGGATATTTTGTTGTACAGCTGCCTTCGTTATCTCGGCCTACATGTCCTCGGCAGCGCAAGCACAAGCTCCGGCTGTCGAAGCTGCTACAGCAGTCCCTGAAATCGCCGCCGCACCAGCCGAGCCGACAGCCATCCCCTTTCCGACCCTGAGCCCAGACTTTGACGACAACTTTCAGGTCATGAATCCGCTTGGCCTCTCTGGTCGCATCGCATTCTCAGCGCCCATCGAGGGACTCGAGCGGGTATTGGTGCTGGACCTAAATGCCGGCCGCATCAAGAAAGCCATCGAAGGTCCTGGCAATAATTACTATCCGAGCTGGTCGCATGATGGGGCCCAAATGGTTTTCACATCGGACCGCGACGGGAACAAGGAAATCTATGTAGCCAACTGGGATGGTAGC
>JAYRHW010000161.1:0-2089 GCA_041907145.1 Bdellovibrionota bacterium | reverse complement strand
TGCCTCTTGCTGCAGCCAGCGCGGGCTCGCCGCAGCAAGAGACTGATCCGTCTACCCGACCTGGGAGTTCTAAAGACAAAGATCCCTCGCGGCAGTCTTCTGCTGTGCGGCCTTCTTCGGCTGCGCGCAGATCTCTCCCGTGGCGCGTGTCAGCGCGCGAATTTAAAAAATGCTGTCTTCGGAAACTCTAACTGCTTCTGCCAAGTCGGTACGCCCTAAGGCGCCGCGACTTAGCTCAACCTGGTAACCTGGTAATCTTCATTTTTCGCTCCCCTTCAAAGTAAAAAAGCCAATAAAATTGATAAATAATCCGCAAATTAAATTGCGAAAAATTCGAGATCCGATTTTTGGAAATGTCTGGATTAAGTATTGAAGAAGAGAAGGAAAGGTCCGACGCTTCGACAAGATATCCCGGCATTTCCGCCGGGAACTTGCCCGGCTCGGTCAACGATCCGTGAGGTAGCTGCGCAACTTCATTGAAGTTATTTCGCTCGCGCGCTGCAACATTTCAGCGCACCGACCGTCAAAAATCCCCACAGCAGAGCGTTCGGGAAGATTTCCCGTTAGGACCGCTGCTATATTTGGAAAAATGATAGTCATAGTCACACTCGTGCGAGCATTATAACATCTCAGCGCCGCCTAGTGAAGGAAAAACGCGCAACAGTTGGTGTTTTTCAACAGAAATTTCGCAGCTGGACTTGCTGCAAGCCCTGCGATACCTGATGGAGACGCAAATACGAGAATGGGATTCCTTCAGCCAATTCTTAACCTCGGGCGAAAACCGCAAAGCTCAGGCTGAGGAAGTCGAATATCAGGTGATAAACGATGATGGGGAGTAGTACCTCACCAATCACGATGTAGGCAAGTCCGAATCCGATCCCCAGTCCAAAGAGAGCGAAACTCATAGCGGGGCCCCACACAGGCAAATGAGCAAGGCTGAACATGGATGCCCCTGCAAGGATCGCAAGCGTGTCTCGTGCGCGCGGTGACTTCAGCGCCTTCCAGCGCCGGAGTACTCCAATGAGCATTCCGCGATATATGAATTCCTCAGTAAGCGCTGCCCACGCAGCGACGCCGGCTAAACGCAAGAGAATAGTGAATGTCGAGGGCGCCTGAGAACCCGAGGACCCGCTGTGGGCAAGTTGCAACTGATAGAGCGCATTTGGAAACAAGATTAAGAACAGTAATGTCGGAATACAGCCGAGGGCGAATGCCACGTGTGTCAGCCGAAGGGAGCGACGCCAATCGGTGACTGATGCGAATCGAAGTCCCACGCGTCCCCGGAACACGATGGCGAGTGATGCCGAAATCCCAACGAGCAGAGTTCCAAAGTCGACGTGATCTAAGCCGGGGTCGGTATAGAAGGATAACATCGGCAGTGCGCTAATCAGCACGGCAGACGCGACGGTAAACGTATTGAGAGTGGGTTCGGGGGAGGGGGCGGCCCCCAACGCACTGAGAAGCTCTCGAATTCTATCGAGCCCGAGAAATTTCCGAAGTAGGGAGCTTCCTCCGCTCACTGGCTCGCGCGGCTAAGTTGCTTTGAGCAGATGTCCGAGAGGACTGGATTCTTGAAACGGGACGCCTCAAGCTCGGGAAATCGCTCGGCAAGGAGTTCCTGAAAGCTCATACCGCTTTTCGCGAGGGCTGCCGTTTGTTCCCAGTACTCTCGCACGTCGTGCATGTATTCATTGATATCGAAAGCGCGCGAGCCGGCATCGTAAATCGTGCAGCGTTCGAGTGGGTAGGCGGGATTATCGTACTGTGATTCGACGAACTCGGGTGCGAGCACTGATTCAGTGCGCAAAAGGTCGGTGCCGTCAAGTTTGATACTCATCGCAGTGTCGTTGGTTGCAACCGCAAAAATCCCCTCGATGTAAATGACCTGTGAACCCTGATAGTCAGCGAACAGGCTCTTATACTCCTGATCAATCTGATCGAGGATCTCATGGCTTCGCGGGCCACCAATCGTGAAGAAGGTGAGACTGCGAATTCGTGAGCCGCTGGACTTGGCGGTACGGCCAATCTGCTGTAAGGCGTAGCGCAGACTAGTGCCCGTGGCCACTACGTCGCCGAAGAGTATGTTTTC
>JAYRHW010000160.1:0-27303 GCA_041907145.1 Bdellovibrionota bacterium | reverse complement strand
GGCAACTCCTGATTGCAGGTACCCACGAATCGTCCCCTTTGCCGGCCAGCGTTTACCGGGGGACGGAGCAACAATGAGGAGATGCCCGTCCACGCGCACAGTTACTTTTCTCTGAATAGATCCTTGCAGATGAATTTTGGAACTGTTCGATCGGCTATTCACCAGCTCCTTGGAGAATGCAGCGGGCAATTTCTGCCTGGAATGCCCGCGCACTTTGGGGGTTATGGATACGAGCTGATTGTCCGACGCGGATATCGTTAGAGAATCTGCCCTCGCTACTGCTACTCCATCACTCCATCTGCCCATCTCGGCAACCAATACCTGATTGCCGAGCGTTTGGTTTAGATCCTTTCCATTGAATGCCGAGTCGATGGCGGCATCCGCGAGCTTCCAATAGCCATAGTAGTCCAGTGCATCGACTGTGCCTCCGTCGGAGGAGGCGAGGGCGGCGCCATGTCCAGCTTTTAGTGCCGGGGTGCCGTGATTGTCGGAGTGCAGGGTGAAGAGAAACTTTCTATCGCTGAGTACTTCAACCTTATCTTGAATGGTCAAGGCAGTTTTACTTCCGGCAACAGTATCGGCATCGCCGATTATCTGCGCAAGAATTGTGTCGCTAGGAACGGCGCGCAGATCGCTATCGATGCCGCTGCCCAGACCCGGAAAGACCGAATTCCAATCCCCTGGATTTGAGAAGAAGAGCAGCTGAGGCTTGGGAAAACTCGTCTGACGCGCTGTGATATCTAGAGCCACCACCGCACCCAGCGAGTGCGTCACGTAGGCAATCTTGCTGGTATCTGGGATTATCCGCGGATCCTGAGACAATTCATTGAGCGCGTCCCCGATAGCAACTGCGGCGTTGGCAGGATATGTCGCTGCGTTACCCGCTGAATTTTGATAGACAGGAACGATTCCCACGGCGCCACGCTTAACGAGATGTTCCACCCACAGTCTGTAAGAATTTGGATTCGTGGCTCCGTAGCCATGGAAAAAGACAACGACAGGCAGCGACACTTTGTGCGCAAGCTTTGGCACGTCCGGACGAACAATCGCGTAGGCCTGAGCCCCGTTCCCGTATGTATCCCATGTTGCCGCGGAGAAGATAGCCGCCGATGACCCATAACCGGTGGTCGGCTGATCAGGTTGATATATTGGAGCGCCGCTTGAACCAACCGCTACCGCAGTGACGGGATGAATCGATAGTGCTCCTAGTATCAACGCAGTCACACTTCGCTTTAAGGAAAAACCTTTAATCATGTTCATAGCCTCCTAAAACCAAATCTGCTTCCCCATTCTGAGGTCGCCGGAGACGCAGACTTGGTTACACAGGAAAACAAAGGCTCATTCAGTTAGTTGCAGTATATGCGCCCTTGTCCACCCAATCGGCAGCGGCATAGGATTCGGTTGTAACCGAACCGGCAGGCCAAACGACTGTACGCATAGGGCTTGCTGCTTTTGATTTCGGATGCGATGTCGATTTCCGATGCCGTACTACAAGCCCTGCATGAAATCGCTGCCGGCGATGCCAATGCCTTCGCGGTAATCATCGAGGAATATCGCAGTATGGTTTTTTCAATTGTTCGAATACACGTGCCTCGCGAGCAGGTTGAGGGGGTTGCCCACGACGCATTCATTCGCGCCTACCGCTCGCTGCCGCAACTAAGGGATCCTCAAGCATTGACTGCTTGGCTGCGCGCCATCGCAACCCGGCAGTGTTATGACTTTCTGAGGCAGAAGTACCGAAATCGCGAGCGGGCTATTTCGAATTTGGGAGCACAGGACAGGGATCAGCTTGCAGCTGCGCTCGGCGAGGAAGCGGGGCGACAGTTCAATGAAATGCAGAATGATGCGCACGCAAAGCGAGTGCTGGATTGGGCGCTTAGCAAGCTCGGCCCTCAGGAACAAATGGTTCTTACGCTCGTGCATTTGGAGGGAGCCTCCGTTGCTGAAGCTGCTAGAATTTTAGGCTGGTCGGTGGCAAAGGTGAAGGTGCAGGCGTTCCGATCGCGGCTGAAGTTGAGGAAGCTGCTCGAAAAATTGGATGAACGGGAGCAGAGTTGAAGTATGGGCAATCACAGCGAGCGGCTTAGCAGATTCGAGGAAGTCCTCAGAAGGGGAGTAAGAGCTCGGGGGCTCGATACAGAGGAGCCAAACACAGAGTGGCAGCATGGAATTATGCGTGAAATCCGGCAGAGCCGTGATTCAGCTGGCGCACTTGCGGATGCCGGGCGACTCGTCTGGTATTTCGCCTCTGCCAGCAGCGTCTGCACGGCGATTGCACTATTTTTATTTTATGGCGCAGCATCACCGGTCGGGCTGGCAGAGTTTGCAGCTGCCGATCCTTTGCTGCTGTTGGCTGGACAATTGTTTTGATTGAGAGGGTACCCCCTATGTCAAAGTTCAAAATAGTTTCTGGGTTAGTTCTTATTTTCCTGGCTGGGGCCGTTTGCGGGGGCATTGCCGGACGTGCCATAGCGCGACATCGTCTGCAGGAGGCCTTTTTGAGGGGCCCGCCTGCTATGGGCATGATGATTATGAAGCACCTGAACAAAGAACTATCCCTACGCGAAGATCAGCGCCTGCCAGTAGCTGCCGCCTTAGCGCAGATTCAACGTGGAATTCTCGATTTGCGAGCAGCTCATAAAGACGAGATGCAGTCCATTATCGACAAGGGTATCACGCAGATGGATCAATCGCTCGATTCGGAGCAACAGAAGAGGCTGGGCGATCTGGTAAGCGAAATGCGCACGAAGCTCGAAATTAGAGCCGAGCACTATCCTTCGCCGGACGGCAGAAGTCTGCTTGGGAAGTAGGCACTTTGTCCGTCTCCTCTGCATACCTTAGTGGTAAGTACTCAGATGAACACGTTAAACAACAATTGCAGCTCGCCCGAGAAATGACTCGCAAATACCTGGTCGAATGCGGGCGACTGAAACTGAATCCTACGGCCTCTCCAGCACCGTAAGCTCCCTCACCGGAGTTCCATCACTCCACTTCCCCATATATCGCTGCTCTGGGGTGTTACCCAAGGCGTACTGCCGATCTCTTCCGTAGAACGCAGCGTCGATTAATCCATCACAAAGTTTCCAAAATCCAAAGTAGTCCAAAGCATCACTCTCAGCGAAATTGGCCGGAACCGAAGGCTCTGTCTCGCTGCTCTTGTTCTGTTCCGAACGACGCAGAATAAAGCGCTCCCGAAGTTTACCTCGGAAGAATCCGCCTTTGCCGGCAGGTTTAGCAGCCGGCTCGGTGCTGCGCGCATTGTAATCTTCGTTTCTTGCCACTGGGGCAAAGTGGCTGGCTTTGAGTTCCGGTGAGCCATGTTCATCGGAGTTTATCACCACATAGTTCTTATTCGCCGCGGGGAGCGAGGTCGCAGCATAAAAAACCTTTTTAGCATCTATATCCTTGGCAATCTTGTCCTGGTCTCCGGCGACCGCGAGCAAAAGGGTAGAAGCGGGAATTTTGGATAGATCTTCGAGAGGAACGGCTACCTTTTCGCTTCGGGCCCACGACTTTCCCGGCTCTACGCTCATAACAGCAATTGGCTGTGGAATTCCTTCCTTCCGTGCGACGGCGGCCACATTGGCGGCGAGTAATCCCCCGACCGAGTGTCCAACTGCGGCCACCTTTGAGCGGTCGGCTCTGACATGCGCCTGCCCGTCGAGCTTGGAGAAGGCATCTCTGATCGCGGCAATTGTATTGGGGAGAAATTGCGAGACTGGGTAGCGAAAATTGCCATCCTCTTGATACAGCGGATAAATCACAATAGAACCCCGGCGCACCAAGTGCTCAATCCAGCCGCCGTAGGACGCCGGGTTAGTGCCGCCCCAGCCATGCGTGAAGATAACTACCGGGGCCGAATCGGGGCGAGGGGAGGATGGTTCAAAGAGCCAGTACGAGGAGGCTCCCTCCCCGATATGGACTTTGAGTACTGAGCCATGGGAATAGCTTGAGCTTCCGGGACCGGAGGAAGGCTGCGGCGGCGGGGAGATTGCAAAGCCGGAGGCAGCGCAGCACAGAAGTGCTGGAATGAGAGCAATAAGGAAGCGTTTCATATCCTTAGACCTTACGAGTATCATTCCCTTGAGGTAGGTCGCCATCTTCGGTCCGAAGGTTTCCAACTATCAAGAAAAAAATTGAAAAAAGGTGTGCTTCATTCCTGGGCACTTATCGAAGCTATTCACAGCACATCAGGTTGAACCTGCGATTACCTTGTTGATGAGTGAGGGTTGCTGGCTTAGACTACATCCCCACGATCAATCATAGGTAGTTATGCAGCTTGCGCACGCCAAATCGTCCAGTGTTGAGTCCTTCGCCGAAGTTTCTGCTTTGATGAAGCGGGCCGTGGACGAAGGCGTTTTCCCTGGAGCCGTTTTAACGGTGGGCAAGGGAGGACAAATTGTCCATCGCGAGGCGGTCGGATTCAAGTCACTCGAGTCCAGCAAGAACCCCAACCCATTACCGATGACCATCGATACCGTCTTTGATATCGCTTCACTGACCGAAGTGCTCATTACGACCACCATTCTGATGAAGCTTATCGAAGCTAACCAGATTCGCCTCGATGATCGCATCAGCCGTTATATCCAGCCGTTCGGAGTTTTCGGAAAGTCTCCCATTACTATTGCTCAAGTATTGTCTCACCGCTCGGGACTGCCGCACTGGTTGCCGTTCTATGAGGATCTGCTGCGGGAGAATGCCGGAGCGCGTATGGGAATACTTACTAGCAGGGGCGCACGTGATTTTGTGTACAACCAAATCAACCGTGCCGAGCTGAAGTATGCGCCGGGCGGTAAGCAGGTGTATAGCGATGTCGGCTTCATTTTGTTAGGCCATCTTGTCGAGGTTCTTACCGGACTTGGGCTTGAAAAAGCTGCGCAGCGTTTTGTTTTCCAGCCATTAGGTCTCAAGAGCACCAGTTTTATCGACCTCTCGATGGTTCGCCGACGCGGAATTCATCCGGTAACCGATCTGATTGCTCCCACCGAGGAGTGTTCATGGCGCAAGCGCATGCTGTGCGGCGAGGTACACGATGACAATGCCTGGGCTATGGGAGGGATAGCAGGGCATTCAGGGGTTTTCTCGACCGCTTTCGACCTGCATGTTTTCGCGCGGGAACTTCTGGCGTCTTTCCACCGACAGAGCAATTTTATTTCACGAAATGTTTTAGATGTATTTTGGGCGCCCGGTGAAACCGGAGGTGAGTCCGCTTGGCGGCTGGGTTGGGACTCTCCGAGCGAGGAGAATGGTATGCAGCCGGCAAAACTCAGTAAGAACGCAATCGGAATCTGCGGATTTACCGGCTGCTCGCTGTGGCTCGAGCCCCAGCAGGCAATCGACATAGTCTTGGTGTCGAATCGGGTGCACCCCTCGCGCGCCAACAAGAAGATTAGAAACTTCCGACCTCAGCTGCATGAGGCTGTAGTACGAGCCGTGCAGGGCAACTAGCTTGACTTCAAATGATATTACGCGCTCTCCTTAGTCTCGTCCTGGCCTTCACAGCGCAAACTTCCTGGGCGGAGGTGGTAACCTACACCGATGCAAAGGGCACGGTGCATTACGTAGAAGGTGCGAATAAAGTTCCGGAGCAGTTCCGCGGCACCATCAATCTAAAGCCTAAATTGGGCGCAATTACAAAGTCGCCCAATGTCCTCTATAAGCCCTCAGCGGCAAGTGGTACTCTGGCAGCAAAGTCCGGCAGCCGTCGAGTCGAGGTCTTTGTTACTTCGTGGTGTCCCTATTGCAAAAAGCTCGAGAAGCACCTGCAGGATCGCGGCATCTCCTATGCTCGCTATGATATCGAAAAAAATCCTCAGGGGGCCAAGCTTCTGCGATCCTTTAGTATGGGAGCGGGAGTACCGGTGACTCGGATCGGTACCAAGATCATCTCTGGTTACAATCCCGCCGAGATAGACGCGGCCCTGCGGTAGAGCTGTTGCAATTCTCATCCTTCTAGTCTAAATCTCTGTTGACCCCAGGGGAGGCCACTGGCCTGAGACGCTCATGCGGAGCGAAACCCTTAGAGCGCACAGCAGAGTTAGTTTTTTTGCAACGCGCTCCTAGCACCTGATCTGGACAATGCCAGCGTAGGGAGGAGGATTATGCAGTTCCGTTCGTCGATATTCGTCTGCCTTTCTATAGCGATCAGTTTCATTTCCGCGCCGGCTTTGGCCGATTCGCTCAGTCTCAACCAGGATGCCCCCACCGAGATTTTTGTGCGCGGGGCATCGAGGCATCTTACGCTCTTTGATTTGCCTGGCAGTGCGACGGTTATCGAAAATAATCAAATGCTCGACCGAGGAGCGTCGAATGCAGTCGATGTATTCGATTTGATTCCGGGATTGAACTTCGCGGGAGGTACGGCGCGGCCGCGCTTCTTCCAGATTCGCGGCGTGGGGGAATTCGAGCAGTATGAGGGAGCGCCGAATCCATCGGTGGGTGTGATTATCGATGACATTGACCTTTCCGGTCTCGGTATCGTCAGTTCGCTGTTCGATATTGATCAACTCGAGGTGTTGCGCGGGCCGCAGGCAACTCGATTTGGCGCGAGTGCTCTGGCTGGTGCCATCAACCTTCACTCGGCTGACCCTAGCCCTGCATTTGCCGGCCAGGCGGAGGCCGGTATCGGCAATGATGAGCTGGGGACAGTGGCCGCGGTAGTGTCAGGACCGGTGAGTGGAACCAACGGGAAATTGCGGTTGCGATTTTCCACCTCCTATCTTTCTGAGAACGGATTTCGAAATAATGTTTATCTAAGCGAAGACGACACGAACAGACGTCAGGAGAGGACTTCTCGACTAAAGGTTGTCTTGGAACCCAGCACCGATATAAAGTTTACGGCCACCTATCTTAATGTCGAAAATAATTCCGGCTACGACGCCTTCAGTATTTATAATGGCTTCACGACGTACTCCGATCGCCCCGGTCAGGACGATGTTCGTTTGAATGCCGGTTCGCTGAAAGGAGAAGCAAAACTTTCGACCGAGGTTGCCCTGGAGTCAGTTACGTCTTTGCTGCATTCCGACCAGACGTACAGCTATGACGGAGATTGGGGCAACAATAGCTTTTGGTCGCCCTTTGATCCGTATGATTATTTTTCGCGCACCAACCGGGGTAGACATTCGTTTTCGCAAGAACTCAGAATTAAGAACGAGCCTGAAAACTATATTCATGGAGAATCTCTGCGCTGGGTGACTGGCGCATACTACCAGGACTTGCATGAGCGTTCGCGTATCCGGGACTACTTCGAGCAAACTCCCTATCGTGACTTAGATAGCGACTACGAGGCGCGTACGGGAGCCGGTTTCTTGGAGCTGGAAGTACCGGTTGTTCGCGGCACCTCCTTGACCGGCGGCCTTCGCGCTGAGCGGCGGCTGATGGACTATAGCGACTCAAATCCCGCGGATCTAACTGCAGGGCATACTATGTATGGCGGGAGTATCTCCTTGGCCCACGACATTGAGGAGAATATTCGCGGCTATATTACCGCAGCGCGCGGCTATAAGGGCGGAGGTTTTAATCCGGGAACCAGGGTTTCGGAAGAGTCGAGGCTCTATGGGCCGGAGTATCTTTGGAATTTTGAGGCTGGCCTCAAGGGCAGCTCCTGGCAGGGGCGCGTGCAGGGGGAACTGGCGACGTTTTATGCGCGCCGCAGCGATGCGCAGCTCAAATTCGCCTTCCAAAATGATCCAAATGATCCTTTGGCTTTCACCTATGTGACCAAGAGCGCTGCTGAGGCGTACACCGCGGGAGTAGAGGGAACAATCCGGGTGAAGGTCAGTGATCGCCTGCAGCTTTATACAAACGGTTCGTTAAATCCGACCAAGTATGCTTCTGTTCCTGAAGAAAATGCTTCGCTCGATGGTCGGGAACAGTCGCATGCGCCAACCTGGAGCTATACTCTGGGCGGACGCTATTCGCTTACTCAGGGCTGGTTTCTACGCGCGGACCTGGTTGGCAAAGATAAATTCTATTTTGATGACAGCAACAGCGCACAATCGAGCGCTTACCAATTACTAAATGCCGGTGTAGGGTATCGAGGTGAACGTTGGTCCTGGACGCTATGGGGCAGGAATCTGCTCAACCGGAGATACGATGTGCGAGGGTTCTTTTTCGGCGTGGAGCCTCCGGATTATCCTTCCAAAGAGTATGTGCAGCGCGGGGATCCTCGGGCATTTGGCACCACAGTCAACTTTTACTTCTGATGCTAGGCGAGACGACTTATTCCCTCTTTGAGTGCCTCGGCGTCCTCACGGGGCTGGCATACCTTTTTCTTGCGGTCTATCAGCGTCGCGAGTGCTGGATCTTCTATATTGTTTCAGCGTTTGCCTATGTGCCGGTGCTAGCGCATCAACAGCTGTATCTTTATGCCGGAATGCAGTTTTTCTTTGCGGCGAGTGGGGCATACGGCTGGCATGCTTGGGGGAAATCTCCGGCCCAGGAGTTAGCAGTACATCGCATCCCCGTGCTTCTGCATGTCCGCTGGATAGCCTTTGGTTTGTTAGTCTCGGCATGCTTTGCCGAATTCCTTTCGCAGTTTGGTGGATTTTGGAATGCTTGGGGCGACGCGCTGATGAGTATTTTTAGCTTGATAGCGACACTGCTCACCGCTCGCAAGATT
Organism: Bdellovibrionota bacterium; assembly: GCA_041907145.1. GTDB lineage: Bacteria > Bdellovibrionota_C > UBA2361 > UBA2361 > JAFLCA01 > JAFLCA01. The sequence goes on along the minus strand of JAYRHW010000160.1, from coordinate 18,683 downwards.
TTAGAGGGCTGGCACTATTGGGTTGCCGTGAATGTGCTTGCCGTCACGCTCTACGCTTGGAAGGAGATGTGGCCCACGACGCTGCTCTATTTCGTGTACCTCGTGTCTTCTGCATACGGGGCAAGGCGCTGGTCGGAGAAGGGCTAGGATCCTAACCTCGCAAAACTTTACGTTTGATAATTCGTCGTTGCAATGGGTCGAGCATAAAGCCCAAATTTTCAAGCGTGACGACCCCGAGAAGAAGCTCGTCTGCTTCTTCGCCAAATATAACCGGGGAAGGAGCGCGTTCACCCAAATATTCAAAGTAAGCGTCCGCTGCCTCGCGCTCTAGCGTCTGTCCGTCGGCCAAAACTATTTTGACGACGCGGTAAGGAGAAATCCCCATGCCGGAGAGGACGGTGCGGGGGACAACCGAATATTCAGCACCTGAATCAACGAGGAATCGTACAGAGGCTGCATTTGCCAGCGTACGATCTGGCGCCACCTTCATTTCCGCAAACGACAATCCCATAACAGATTTGCTCCTCCATTGTTGTATCTCACTGGTATCGATATTTCGACCAGAAAGTTGCTTAACCTCTTGGTATTTCGTCGAATTTGATGCAATTTTTAGTAATCTGTTAGAGTCTGCTGGCCCAGGATGACAGACTGCGCCTGGAGAACGGAGTCAATGAGTAGCCATAACCCTTCCATAACCGGCTCTTCGTGTGCCGGAGATCCGCACAGCACACTTGAGCGGATTATTGATCTTCGTGATGCCATTCGCTATCACCGTGCCCAAATCAGCGATTACCGCTGCTGGGTCGATGACGAGCGCCTCTACAAAGCGGCTGGAGGGGATATTAGTTTGCCAGTCGTGCCCAAGCCGGAGGAATTTCTCAACCGTTGTGAACATTTTTGGGATCATCGCCAACGTGCTCACGAGCAGGGTACGGGAGATCCCAGTGTGAGCAGTGCTGAGAGAATCTTGCAGTTGCCTGTCTATGCCAATGACGATCTCGCTGGCAACACCGAAGATGAGCTGACAAGGAAGCTTAGCGAACTCACCGCAGGTATCGAGTCGCATCAACGCAAGGGGTTTGATGGACGCACGGTGCGAGATGACGAAGCCCTGTATGCGCTGCTGCCTGAGCAGGTGCTTTGGAATTCCGGATTGCCAAAGCGCGAGATTTTTCTCGCTAATTGCGCTCGATTCTGTGGACATTGTCAGGAGCGTCCCGAGCATATTCTCGAGTGGTCAGATCACTAGTCGAGGCGCAAAGCTCCAGTAGCCATCGCTCTACGACTTTTTCCTAATCATTTTTCCTAGATTCCTGTCGCTTATCGTCGGTATTGGCTTAGAAGCCTGGGTCGACCTCCTCGCGTGACCACAATTTCCACCTGAACTCCAGATTTAGGTACCAAAACATAGTGATTCTGCCGATTTATCGATTTGGAGAAATTTTATTTTTGGAACTTTAGATTTTGGCGCGAATTAGTACCGGTACGAATATTTCCTCGCTGATGGCGCAGCGTCTGCTGCAGCAGGCCGAGGTGTCGTTCCTCCGCTCATTAGAGCGGCTCAGTACTGGTATGCGCATCAACCATGCAAGCGACGATGCTGCCGGTCTGGCGGTCGCATCGAGCCTCGAAGCCAAGTCTAGAATCTATGGAGCTGGAATTCGCAACGTCAATGACGGCATAAGTACCTTGAATGTCGCCGCAGGAGGTCTCTCACAGCTCAGTACCTTGGTAACGAGGATGAAGGAACTCGCGACACAGGCAGCTAACGGTTCTTATAGTGCGCGTCAGCGCCAGTCCTTAAATGGCGAAGCAAATGCCTTAGTCGCCGAGTACAACCGTATCACGCAGACTACTACGTTCAATGGACGCAGCCTGCTGAGCGGCACGTTCGGTACCTTGCATATTCAAGCTGGCCAGGGACCTGGATCCGGCCTTGATTTCGGCATTGGCTCGGCGATCAGCACTAGCACGACAACTTCAACGACCAGCGGAGGGGATTATGCCCTTGGAAGCTTCACTTCATTTGGCGCCCCAACCACCGGAATTTCGGTCGGGAATGGAGGGGCGATCGCTGATGGATTTAACTACTTTGTTGAAACTGAAAACACCAACAAGCCCACCATTATGGTTATTAAGTCAGATGGCACGCTTGAAGCTGGTTCCGCGCCGACACTCAGTTTCTCCGCGGATCAGTCCAGGATCGCCGACTTCAACGGAGATGGCTACGCTGATATCCTCTTTTACAAGACGGGTTCAAAGACCATGCAAGTCGCGCAAGGCGAGGGCACCGGTAAGGTCACGACAAGAGCTTCCTTCTCCGGAGCAAATACCTCGGCCACCGATGTGCAGGTGGGAGACTACAATAAGGACGGGGTCGTGGATCTGGTCATCCTCGATGGCGGCACGTCCATTACAATGCTACACGGCATGGGCGATGGGACTTTCAAATCCGCTGGAACGGTTGCCACTCTTGCTGGCGCGGTAACCGCCAACATGGTTGTGCGGGATTTAGATCACGATGGTTATGACGATTTTGTAGTGGGCACGGGCAACAAGGGCTGGGTGGGCGTCTATCAAAACGATACGGCAGGCGGATTCTCACTGGCTTCAACTATCGCCGTCTCCGACTATGCGCTGAATTCGCTTGCCATGGCCGACCTCAACAATGACGGCAATGATGATCTTGTCTATCTGAACTCCAATGGAGATGTTTATGCCCACTCACAGGCATCAACTCTCAATTTTGGCGCGCCAAGTTTCACTACGACGCTAAAGAGCGGTTCGGCTCTTAGAATTGGCGATGTCAATGGGGACGGCGCGTTGGATATTGTGGGAACTCAATCCCACGAAATTGCCGTGCTTCTGAGCAACGGGGGCTTTAGCTTTAAAACTGCTCAGAATTTCGCTGGTGTCGGCGATCCGGCCACCTTGGAGCTCTTTGATATCAATCAGGATGGCCTGATGGATGTATTTACTGGAGGCACTTCCGGTCAGGGTTACGGCTGGGCGCTTTCTACCGTCACCCAAGCGACTACCACGAATACGACGACCACTACGAGTCAGATTTCCAATCTCGATTTGACTACGCAGACTGGGGCGCGAACCGCTCTGACGGTCCTTGATGCCCTGTTGAATAATATCAACACCGAGGTCGGCAACATCGGCTCCGCGCAAAGTCGCTTGCAGATTGCCGCCAATCTTTTGAGTGCCACCAAGCTAAACTATGATTCGGCTCGTTCCCGAATAATGGATGCTGATATTGCTTTCGAGTCGGCAAATTTGATGCGGCAGAGAATTCTGCAGCAAACGGGCGCAGCTGTGCTTGCGCAAGCCAACCTACAGCCGCAACTGGTGCTTAGCCTATTGGGAAGGGCCTGATCTATTTGCTGCATGCATTGGTACGCATGACTTGGAAAGGGACCAACTCCGGCATCTTCGCGTTATACCGGTTTATAGCCCGTCTCTCGAATCTCTCTAAATTCCGGCGCCAAGGGAACTTGTCATTGTTCGAGTGTTCGCTCATATTAGGCGGCGTATGTGGGATAAACTGGTACAAGTCGAAGAGCGATACGAGGAAATAGCCGAGAAGCTATCCTCGCCCGATGTCATCAAGGATCGGGCCCTTTTTCAGAAGCTCTCAAAGGAACACAAGGACCTGACTGAGGTCGTAGCAACTTTTCGTGCTTATCGAAAGGCCAAGGAAGAACTCCAGGGCAGCCGAGAGATCCTCGATGCGGCTGACGATCCGGAGTTAGTCGAGACAGCTCAAGAAGAGGTGCGGATGCTTCAGGCCGAGCTAGAGGGCCTCGAGAAGCGTATGCGAGTGCTCCTAATTCCCAAGGATCCAAACGACGATAAGAACGTCATCATGGAAATCCGTGCCGGAGCCGGAGGAGACGAAGCCGGAATTTTTGCCGGCGATTTATTTCGCCTTTTTACGCGCTACGTCGAGGGCAGGAAATGGCGCATGGAAGTCATGAGTGTCAGCGAGGCTCCTGCCGGGGGCTTCAAAGAAGTAATCTGCATGGTCAGCGGGGCGGGCGCGTATAGTAGGCTGAAGTACGAAAAGGGAGTCCACCGCGTACAGCGTGTGCCCAAGACCGAGGCGCAAGGCCGCATACACACCTCCACGGTTACCGTGGCGGTGCTGCCTGAGGCCGAGGAGGTCGAGGTTCAGATTGAGCAAAAGGATTTACGTATCGACGTCTATCGAGCAGGCGGACCAGGAGGACAGAGCGTGAATACGACCGATTCAGCGGTACGTATCACTCATATTCCGACTGGTATCGTTGTGGCGATGCAAGACGAGAAGTCGCAGCTCAAAAACCGCGACAAGGCGATGCGGGTGCTTCGCGCGCGGCTTTATGAATTCAAACAGCAGCAGCTCGACGCCGAGCGCAGCGCCGATAGACGCAGCCAGCTGGGTTCCGGCGAGCGATCGGAAAAAATTCGCACCTACAATTATCCTCAGTCACGGGTAACGGACCACCGTATAGGGCTGTCTTTGTACTCTCTGTCGGCAATTATGGACGGAGATCTAGACCAGCTCGTCGATCCTCTCACGGCGCATGACCAGGCTTTGGCGTTGGGAGGTGGAGAGTCTGCCCCCAAGAAGCAGGCCGAAGCGGATGACGAGTAACGATACTGCGTCAGTTTCCAAGCTTCTGGCTGGCGCGCGCTCCGCGCTTCAAGCTAGCTCATTAACTGCCGACCTGGATGCTCGCATATTGCTTGAATTCTGCTTGGACATCCCGCGGGTCAAGCTGCTAGCAGATCCAGCGCTGCGAGTTAGCGGTGAGCAGGCGTTGCGATTTCAGAGCTTGGTGCTTCGAAGGGCCGCTGGTGAGCCAATTTCGCATTTGATCGGTAAGCGGGAATTTTTCGGTAGGGACTTTATAGTCACGCCACAGGTTCTTGACCCGCGGCCCGAGACGGAATTGTTGATTGAGATTTCATGCAGATTGTGTGCTGCTCTGCAAAAGGCGAATCTCTCGCTGCTTGATTTGGGTACAGGCTCAGGATGCATAGCGATCACCATGGCTCTTGAGCTTGAGCGTATTGGAAAGTTTGCGCAGATCGTGGCTGTAGATGTTTCGAGCCAAGCGCTAGAAGTAGCGAAGCAAAACGCGCAGCGTTGGGGGGTCGAGATTGATTTCAGGGAGTCTAACTGGTTCCAGGCGATCCTCCCCAGTGAGCGGTTTGACCTCATTGTTTCAAACCCTCCCTATATCTCGGAGGGAGACACCGATGTATCCCCCGAAACTAGATTCGAGCCACGGCAAGCGCTGTATGCCGGAGCATCTGGTTTAGATGCAATTCATACATTGCTTTCTCAAGCAGCAGATTATCTTACGCCTGCGGGAAAGCTGCTTATTGAGACAGGGGCTGGGCAACATGCGGCGATTTCTCTAAGAGCAAGTCAGCTCAAAAAATGGGGGAAGGTGGAGTCACTGCGGGATTTAAGTGGTCTGGACAGAGCTGTACTTCTTTCCCAATCCTTGTAATTTCAGAGCCTTATCTAGGTTTTCTGGATCGCAGAACATGCTATGCTGCGGCCCATGAAAGTTCCCCATTCAGTTGCAGTCATCGGTGGCGGCTTTTCAGGGGCGATGACGGTCGTTCAGCTCATCCGCTCCGGGTATAAGGGCTCGTTGTTGTTGTTCGAGAGGGACGCCTTGGGGCGAGGGATCGCCTATGGCACACGCTGCGACAAGCATCTCCTCAATGTGCCTGCCTCCGGCATGAGCGCATTCCCTGACGATGCTGGACATTTCCAGCGCTGGCTGGAGGGCCGGAACCCGGCTTCTTCCGCTACGACCTTTGCCCCGCGCCGTCTGTATGGCGAGTACATTGCTGAACTTTTACAGGCTGCCAAGGAGGAGGCTGCTGGAAGAGTTAGAATCGTGCGCGCAGAGGTGCTTAGCTGCAAAGCAGAGAAGTTCGGTACTTGGACTCTGACAACGGACAGCCGTCTTTCATTTCAAGCAGCGACGGTCATTCTGGCTACTGGGCATACAAGACCTCAATCCCCAATTCCCGTTGCCGCAGCGCTGGAGGAAACTCGGCAGTTTATCGCCAACCCTTGGCAGCCCGATCTCTTCGCGGGCCTTCAGGCAGCACAGCCCGTACTGCTGATTGGTTCGGGATTGACTGCAGCCGATGTGGTGCTCGAGGCTCAGGACTCCGGTTTCCAGGGCCCCTTGTACCTCTTGTCCCGTCGTGGATTCTTACCGCGAGTACATGCCCTGGCGTTCAAACCCGCGCCGACCCCTGTGGTAACCTCTAAGCCAAATTCAGCGCGTGCCTTGCTGCATGCCTTGCGCCAGGTGATCGAGGTCGGACATGAAAATTGGCGCTCGGCGATCGATTCCCTGCGGCCTGAGACGCAGGCGCTATGGAAGGCGCTAGGACCTGTCGAGCAGAAGCGATTTCTGCGCCATGTTCGGCCCTATTGGGAGGTGCATAGGCATCGCGTTGCTCCGGAGGTAGCTGATGAGCTCGAGGCGTTGCTGAGGCACAAGAAGCTTATTCAACTAAGTGGCCGATTGGAATCTATCGAGCCATCGGGAGGTGCCGTGCTCGTGCGCTTCCGCTCGCGCCCGAAAGGGGCTTCCCAGAGTATTACGGTTCAGCGCGCTATTAACTGCACGGGGCCTGCCGCGAGTCTTGCTATGTGTTCAACCCCGTTAACGCAGCAGTTGCTTGCGGACGGCTACTGCAAGTTAGATGATTTGGGAATCGGCTTGGACGTTGACGAGAATGGGCGTGCGCGAAGGTCGGATGGGGCGGTGCTACCCTCCTTGCTCACAATCGGATCGCTTCGGAAGGGAATTCTTTGGGAAACCACTGCGGTGCGAGAACTGCGCGATCAGGCCAAGCGGCTTGCCGAGCTGATTGTTGCCTCGGCTCAGATTCAAAATGCCGCCTAAGGATTTAGGGTAGAAATGCGCGTTAGAAATCATCTTGCTCCCTGGATACTGGCCGCGAGCATCGCGCTGTCCACTTTGAGTGTGCCTGACACTGCATCTGCGTACATCGGCCCCGGCGCTGGGTTTGCATTTTTGGGTTCAACGTTCGTTTTTCTCCTGACTCTGGGTCTGCTTCTGCTGACCCTCTTGCTGCTGCCGTTTCGGTGGATAATTAAACTTCTGCGTCGTCGCGGTGTGCCGGCTCATGCACGCGCGAAGAGAGTAGTGATTGTCGGGCTTGATGGTCTCGAGCCGTCGCTCGCGGAGCGCTATATGAGTGAGGGCCTTATGCCCAATTTAGCCGCCCTGAAGGAGCAAGGAAGTTACTCCCGATTGGGTACGACATTGCCGGCGCTGTCGCCCGTGGCTTGGTCAACGTTTCAGACCGGCGTAAACCCAGGGGCGCATAATATCTTTGACTTTCTAACTCGCGATAAGCGTCACTGCTTGCCGCTGCTTTCGTCGACGGTCACTGAGTCCACAGGAAAAATGATCCGCCTGGGAAAACTGAGCTTCTCCATCAAGCGGCCCAAGGTGCGCATTGCTCGCGGCAGCAAGCCCTTTTGGAAGATTCTCGGAGCCCAGGGCATTTTCTCGAATGTCATCCGCGTGCCCATTTCGTATCCCCCTGAGAAATTTTACGGAAATATACTTTCGGCTATGTGCACTCCTGATGTGCGCGGTTCGCAGGGGACGTTCTCCTATTATTCATCTGCTGCAGTCGGCGATTCTGCCTCGGCTGATGGCACCACGGGCGGGGAGCGGCATCCACTGACCAAGGAAGGCGAGGGCTGGTCAGGCAAGATACTCGGCCCAACCATCGATGGCGTGACGCTCTCACTGCCGTTTTCAGTGGAGGTCTCGGGCGATGACAAGGCGGTTTTGGTACTCGGCGAAAGTACGACCACGCTCCACCTCAATACCTTCTCGCCCTGGCTGGAACTGCGCTTCGGCAAGGGACGTACTGCGGTTTCAGGTATTGCTCGGGTGTGTTTGCGGAAGACTTCTCCCGAAGTCGAATTATATGTTTCGCCTGTCAATGTAAACCCTGAGCGGCCGTCCTTGCCGATTGGACACCCGATATTTTTCCCCACGTGGCTGGCCAAGCGTCAGGGCTATTTTGGAACTCTTGGACTCCTCGAAGATACTTGGGGGCGCAACGAGGGGGTCTTGGATGATCAGCGCTTTCTCGACCAGACCTATGCGGTACATCAGGAGCGCGAGCAGATGTTCTTTGATGTGCTCAAGCGCACGCCGGAGGGACTCTGTGTTTGCGTTTTTGATGCCAGCGACCGCATTCAGCATATGTTTTGGCGCTATCTCGATGACCGGCATCCCGCTCCGCGCGAAAGTAAGGAGTTCGCCTCGGTCATTGAACAGATGTACCGTCGCATGGACGATCTTGTCGGAAGAATTCGCGGCGAGCTTCGCCCGGAGGACGTCCTTATCGTCCTGAGCGACCACGGTTTCTCCTCGTTCCGTCGCGGCGTGAATCTCAATTCCTGGCTGCTTAAGGAGGGGTATTTGGCTCTCAAAGAGGGGAGCAAGCCAGAAGGGGATTACCTGAAGAACGTCGATTGGAGCAGGACCAAGGCTTTCGCCATAGGACTTTCCGGAATTTTTCTGAACCGAGTGGGGAGAGAGTTTCAAGGCATCGTAACTGATGCTGAAGCTTCGACCCTCAAGCGCGAGATTTCTCGTAAGCTGGAGGCCCTCAAGGATCCTCAAGACGGCGCGCAAGCTATCGTTCGCGTCCATGATACCGCCGTGGCATATAAGGGGCTGTATGTTTCCGAGGCTCCTGACCTGGTAGTGGGCTATGCCCGCGGATACCGGGTGTCCTGGGACTCGGTGACCGGAGGTTTCGAGCGAGATATTTTCTCTGATAACCTAAAGGCTTGGAGCGGTGACCACCATGTGGATCCCGAGCTCGTTCCTGGAGTATTGTTCAGCAACCTGCCGCTTCTTCAGCAACAGCCTTCGATAGCTGAAATTGCGCCCTCGGTGTTGGATTTATTTGCCGTGCCCGTTCCAGCCTATATGGAAGGGCGGGTTCTGTATTGAAAGGTGCCTCTATGTTTGGAAAGAAATTGAAGCTTAGTGACGAGCTTGCCGAGAAACTGCGTGTTGCCGCGCAAATTGCCGGTGCTGCGTCAGTCGAAGAATTCGCCCTCAGAATTCTCGAGGCCGAGGCGGCTAAGGTACTGGCAAGCACCGGGAAGCGTGAGGCTTCCAAACAGGAAGTCGAGGATATTGCCAATCAACTGAAAGGTCTTGGATACCTTGAGTAGCTTAGTGAGTATCATTCATCACGGTATCGGAGTGCTGGTCGATCTAGCGATGCGCTATTTGGCTGCCTTAGGTCCGGCCATGTCGCTTGCGATTCTCTCGTTGGTGGTTGGCGTTGCTTTAGCCCTGCTCTACGGCAAAGTCTCATTTCAAACAAAACTGCGCGAGGTGAAGCGGAGGATTCATGCTGGCATGCTCGAAGCAGTGCTCTTTCGTCATGACACTAAGCTGGCCTTGAAGGCTCAGGGCCGCATGCTGGCAGGCGGTGTGCATTATTTTTTGTTGGCGATTCCGCCGCTGCTTATTTTGGCGTTGCCTTGTATTTTTATATTGGGGCAGTTCAATAGCTGGTTCGGGTATGAGGCCCCGGTACCGGGGCAGTCAATAGTCGTTCGGGCGAAGCTTGCTGATTCGGCCGTGACTCCCAAGCTGCATTCGCGCAGCGAGGACTTTCAAGTGCTGGGCCCGCTGCGAGCCGCACGGGATAAGGAAGTCCTCTGGCGGCTCAGCCCTCTAACTTCCGGCAATCACGAGATCACTCTTGACGCCGCCCCTGGCTCGGCGCTGGTGGTTGAAATTCCCTCCGGCACCGGCCTATCGAAGATTGAACCTATACGCTCAGAGGCTTTGGGGGATCGGCTGCTCTATCCCTCATCACAGTCGGGCAGGCTGCCCCCAGGGATTTCTGCATTGGAAATATTGTATCCTGAACGATCCATTTTATTTTTTGGTTACCATACACATTGGATAGTGCCTTTCTTGTTGGTTTCCTTGCTGGGCGGGTTCGTTGCAGCACGGGCCGTTGGAGTTGAGTTATGACCGTCAAAAACAATCTTGTTCTCATTACCTTTGATAGCTGCCGTTACGATACCTTTGCAGCGGCTAAGACCCCTAATATTTCGAGGCTCGGTAAGTGCGAGCAGCGATACTCTTTCGCATCGTGGACCGTGCCGTCGCACGCGGTGTTCCTTCTTGGAGCCAGTCCGCACCGCAGCCCTCGTGGGGTATTCGCGTCAGAGGTATACAAAAAGGACTTCGTCAGCTGGGGCGAGCGATTGAATATTCCTGATATCTCCTTTAAGGGCTTCGTTCCGCGATTATCATTGCCGGCCTTTTTGAAGGAACAGGGATACAAGACGAATGCGCTTGTATCGCTTCCCGTGCTCAATCAAACGACGATTCTCAATCAGCACTTTGATCGCTATCAGTTAATGAAGTCGCACAACGATTTTAACGCCATAATCGATAACCTCTTATTCGAGAAGGATCAGCCTTCATTCTATCTGCTTAATGTCGGTGAGACGCACTATCCTTACACTTTGCCCGGCGAGGACGGATCGGAGTTGCCGCGAATTCATGGAGTTCATGGCGTCTTCAAGCATTTGGACGATCTCGTCATGGAAGGAGCGGATGCCGGGCTGGCGCGGCAGGCTGAGGATTTCTTTCACCTGGATAAGCTGTTGACTCTCAAGGACAAGCAGCAGTCAAATGTAGAGTACCTCGATAGGCTGTTTACTAAGCTCTATGATGTATGTCCTCGCAATACCTATTTTATCGTAACGGGCGACCATGGCGAATGTTTTGGAGAAGACGGATACTTCGGGCATGGCCCAGTCATGCACGAGAAGGTGTTCGAAGTTCCATTCGTTGAGGGAATATTGAAATGAAAAGGCTTAGCCGGCGACAGTTTCTACAAACGTCATCGGCCGCTTCTGCCCTAGCATTTTCTGGTATTGCTCCCTCGACATTTCGCCAACGGGCCCCGTCCCTGCGCCTTGGCAAGGGTTCCGAGCGCTTCATCATACTGGGCATGGACGGCATGGATCCGGGACTGGTGCGGCAATTCATTGCCGAGGGCCTCATGCCCAATTTTGCAAGAGCTTTGCAGAACTCCCATTTTGGCCCTCTGCGCACGACGATGCCGGCTCAGAGCCCGGTTGCCTGGGCGAGCTTCATAACCGGCACGAATCCGGGCGGGCACGGCATTTTTGATTTCATTCATCGTGATCCCGCCGCGCTCCTTCCGTATCTTTCAACGAGCCGCAGCCATGATTCGAACCATCGCCTGGATGTAGGCGCTTGGTCGCTCCCGCTCACTTCTGGAAAGATCGATCTCATGCGCCGGGGAAGGCCATTTTGGAGTTACCTCGACGAGCGGGACATTCCCTCCGTTGTGTATCAAATCCCCTCGAATTTTCCGGTGCAAGAATCACCGACAAGGGCCGTGAGCGGGATGGGCACCCCGGACCTGCTGGGTAGTTATGGTACATTTACCTATTATTCCGAGGCTTTTGTGCCGAATGCCGATACCTTCTCCGGGGGGCGAGTCGAGCGCCTCAAGATGAGCGAGCATCGCGCAGAGTCCAAGATTGACGGACCCAAAAATAGCTTCCGTCGTGAAGGCGAGGTCACCACCATTCCCGTCACGTTCACGCGGGATCCTCAGGAGCCGTTGCTGAAAATCGAGATTCAGGGACATACATTGCTGCTTAAGCAGGGAGAGTGGTCAGATTGGGTTCCGCTGCGTTTCGCCTATATCCCGCACTTGGTAAGCGCCGCCGGCATGGTGCGGTTTTTTGTTAAGAACGTGCATCCGAAGCTGCAGGTATATTGCAGCCCCATCAACGTCGATCCGCTCGAGCCTGCGTTGCCAATCGCATCGCCGGCCGGCTTTAGTGAGGAGATGGCCCAGGCGGTTGGGCGCTTCTATACCCAGGGTCTTCCCGCTGACACCAAGGCACTGTCACTAAAAGTGCTCGAAGACGAGGAGTTCTTTTCTCAAGCCAAGCTTGTACTTGAAGAAAGCATGCGCGCCATGGAATACGGGCTCAAGCGCTTTGAGGAGGGGGTGTTCTTCTTCTACTTCTCGTCAATCGACCAGTGCAGCCACATGTTGATGCGAGCAATGGACGTACATCATCCACTCTATGATCCGCATGCGAGTCCCGAAATAAAGGGTGCTATTCGTTATTTGTATCAGCGCATGGATGAAGCGCTCGGCGTGGCGCAGCGATTTGTCGACAATCGTACCGTGCTTATCGCCTTATCCGATCACGGATTCTCTAAATTCTATAGAGAATTTCAATTGAGTACCTGGCTCGTGGAGCAGGGATTCATGACCCTGACCGACCCGGCACGTATGGAGGATTCGCAGTTCTTTGATTACGTTGACTGGGGAAAGACAAAAGCGTACCCCATCGGGTTCAATGGCCTCTATTTGAATTTGCGCGGGCGGGACAAGAACGGCTGGGTATCCGAAGCCGAAGCACAGGCGCTCAAGTCCGACATCATAAATCGCCTGCTCACCGTACGGGACCCCAAAACGGGTGCGCGCGTCATATCCGCGGCGTATGATTCGGCAGAAATTTATTCAGGCCCGTTCATGCAGCTCGCGCCGGACATCCTCGTAGGATATGACGCAGGGTATCGAGTCTCGGACGAGGCGGCTCTCGGAAAATTCAAGCGCGAAATCGTCGGTGATCGCACTGATAAATGGTCGGCAGATCACTGTATCGATAACAATGTCGTTCCCGGCATGTTCTTGATGAATAGGCCCTGCGCAACGGATTCGCCTGCCATCTGGGACATTGCTTCGACAATTCTTTCATCCTTCGCAATCGCTAAGCCCCCTGAGATGCACGGCATGAACCTTATAAAGAGAGTTTGATAACAGGTGAACTCCTCTCAGCAGCGACCGCATATAGTGCTCTTACACGGGCTAGGCCGCACCTACTGGTCTATGGCCGTGTTGGCGCGTTATTTGAGGAGTTCCGGATACGACGTTACGAACTTCGGTTATCGCTCCCGGCATCTGCCGATAGATACGCAGGTGACTCACCTTGCGGACCGGCTTACTCGAGAGGGCCTTGCCGACAAACCTATCTCTTTCGTCACGCATTCTTTGGGCAGCATAGTGGTGCGGCGCTTTGCCACCTTGCATCACGGTAACTTTCAGCTTCAACGGGCCGTTATGCTGGGCCCGCCGAATCAGGGCTCCGAAACAGCCAGGAGAGTTTCTAAGGTTGGGCTCATTCGATCGCTCTTGGGTCCCGCGTTACTCGAGGTAAGCGCGCTTGCTATTGAGCCTGCTACCGACAAATTGGAAATCGGCATCATTGCCGGGGGGAAGGGGGGCGAACGAGGATTCTCTCCGCATATTGGCGGAGATAATGACGCCATCGTCTCGGTTGAAGAGACTAAGCTTCCTGGGATGAAGGATCATCTCGTCGTAGGTGGTTTGCATTCTTTTTTAATGTATCAGCCGGCAGTCATGCGCCAGGTCCTGCACTTCGTCGAACGGGGATGCTTTCAGCGTTCGTAAGCACCCATGTCCCAGCCTGCGCCATTGGGGCGCGCATGACCCTGAAAATCCAGCTTGATGTCATAGCCATAGCCGGAAAAGCCTGCTAAATCGCCGCCGGAAATGAACCGCTCGTAGGCTGGAGCGAGTATGCCGCTGTCTACAGCCTGGCTGCCGGCGGCTAGAGTGAAGTCATGGGCCGCTGGATTCGTAAATCCCGGGGACCCGCTTCTGTTTCCCGAGCTGAGGAACCCAATGCTTAGATTGTTGAAGAAGTTTGGATTGCTGGTCGAGGTGTTGCTTCCTGACTTGAGCTTTATGCCTCCTCCGAAAAAATTATTGAAAACCTTGGTGTTTGTACCATCGTATTGGAAGTGAATGTGATAACCACTGCCAATTTGATCGATGATATTGTTGGCAATATAGCGATCATTGACATCATTCAGGCTGATGCCGGTATCAACGTCATAGATGGTGTTATTTACGACATGAATGTCGGTGTGCCCGCGGAGCGTGATCCCGGAATGGTTGTTGGTATTCGCAGGATCGAATCCTAGTGAGTGAATGTTGTGGATGAGATTTCCGATGATATGCCCATGCTGTCCGTTGTTAGGCGAGCAGCTGTCTGACTCGACTTGAATTCCACCGTCGGTCCTCTCTATGTGATTGAATAGTATCCATACCCGTTCCGGAGCATACTGATAGAGAATTCCCGGCCCGTCCTCCTGAATTCTGATGGGATTCACGATATCGTGCACATAGTTTCTGATCACAAAGACGTCGGTGACGCGCTTGAAGCCGATGCCGACCTGCCGAACATCGTGGACATTGTTGTCAATGACATAGATATGATGCACATCTTCATTTGCCGCACAGGTGCCGCTACCTTGCCCGCCAAAATACACCCCATTGCCGGCGATATGATGCAGTTCGTTGTTCATGACCCAGACAAAGGAGTTGTTGCTGGCGACATGAATGCCGTTGGAATCCGGATCGAAATTCGGATCCGGATCGTTCCATAGGCGCCCGTCTCTGACACTGTCGTGTATCAGCGAATTGGCGATGAGCACGTGATCACTATCCAACACAAGAACCGGTACATTACAGTTTTCGATTTCCATGCCTCGCAGCGCGAGATTGCGGCTGTTCTTGATTCGTAGGCCGGCTCCTCCCGCACAGTTCAAGTGTATATTCTCCAGCACCAGGTTAAAGACAGCAGTGTCGTTGCCGAGATGATCGGTGGTGAAGAGAGGCTTATGCGCGCTATCAAGGCCGCGGATTACGGTCGGCGCATGCGGCTGACCGCCGGGCAGATTTTGATAGCTTGAAATCGAGTAGCTGCCTCCTCCAAATACTATCAACCGTGCTCCGCTACTGGTGAAGTTCGGCGGTGTGCAGCGCGGAAGCGAAGGCGAACCTCTGCCGCTATTACTCGAATTACTGCAAGTTACCGAGTTATCGACAAAATAGTGACCGGTATTGTTGGCATTGAATGCAGGGGCTACGTAAGTCAGCGGGTTAATAGCTTGGACTACGCCGTCCCCTACGAATGAAGGACCCGGCATTCCCGGGTAGCTGCTAGGAATCGGAGTTACGGTACCGGCTGTTGGGGTGGCAGTTGGGGTGCTAGTGACCGTGGGTGTCGAAGTGCTCGTTGACGTTGCGGTGCTTGTGGGAGTGGCGGTCTTCGTCGCAGTTGATGTCGGCGTGGGGGTCCTCGTCGCTGTAGCTGTTGGAGTAGGCGTTCTTGTAGGAGTGCTGGTTGGCGTCGGCGTGGGAGTCCCGCTCGGAGTTGGAGTCAAAGTTCTTGTCGGCGTTGCAGTGGGCGTGGAAGTTCTGGTTGGGGTAGCGGTTGGGGTCGACGTTATGGTGGCTGTGCCGGTTACGGTTGGAGTGGCAGTTTTTGTCGCCGTCACGGTTGCAGTGGGAGTGAGCGTTATAGTCGGAGTAATGGTGGGAGTTCTCGTTGGTGTTGTCGTCGGGGTAAGTGTCGGCGCGTCGGTAGGACTGCTGGTAGGCGATGCTGTAGGACTCGCCGGTTCAGGTGCAGGAGAGGGCGGGGATCCGGCGTGGAGCACCTCTGCATCGTCAAAGTATGCCGACTGCGTGCTCGTGCTTGCCGGTAGTACAAAAACAATACGGCCGCGATTCCCGGGCGAATTTGGGATTGCTCCCAGAAACTTTGTCCAGCCCTGTATCGGCGCTTCAGTACTTGGAGGCAGGATATCGATGCGGCGTAGGTCGCTTAGGTTGAAGGAGCTCTTGGGGGAGGAACCCTTAAACCACCAAATGCCGGCTTGTTTGATGAGTGACTGCGGTGCAGAGATATGCACCTTCGCCTCGAGATTTCCGCTCGCAAGAATCCCGAAGTCTTGAAATACAATGCGCGCTTTGCGCCTATTCGGCCTCATGGCAAGGGAGTAGGTGCCGGAGAACGCTTTGGCAGAGGTTCTAACTGCCTCTCCAGCGGTGAACCCGCGCCAGCTGCCCGACTCTTCGAAACCCGGATTAAGTATCAGATTATTGGCGGTGATTAGTGCTCCGGCGCCGTTTGCAGCCCTTCGGTACCCCGAGCAGCTTCGCTCACGCAGCCTTGCCTCTAACCTCGCTATGCGGGCCCCCAATCCCGTGATGGCAGATTCGAGTTGCCCGAGCTGATTTTCTCTCGATGCTCGATTGAGCAAGGATTGCGCGCGATTTCTAAGGTTGATTTGCAGTTTTGCAATTTTGACTCGCAGCGGCTTACATGAGGATGATTCGTGTGGAGCTGTCGCTGACGCCGAAGTCAATGCCAGAAGGAGGGCCAGAAAAAATGGCGTAGCGCGCGAATATCGAAGAGGAAGGGGGTGTTTCATTTCGTGTAGCGATCCTCACTGGAAAGAGTGCCGGCCCGTTCCCTGCGTTGTTGGGATGGGTTGAGGAGGAACGGGCCGGCGTTGTTTCAGTGATAAGCGCCGCAAGCGAGCCGCCGACATGCGAGGTTGTTGGTTGGGATTATCGCGGAGGTCTTGATGTTTGAGTTCAAGATCTGCCAGCGACTCTCTTGCCTTGCGTCTACCACTGAATCTGTTTCAATGAGCAATATCAATGCCACCATTGTCAGCGGCTGAGCTCTATTTTTGGAACTGTACATTCTCAACATAACGAATGACTCTCTGTGTACACACTCTCACTGCGCTTCGCGAAGTGCGTCGAAGCGTCTACAAAATATTTCTCTGCCAAATCCCTGGCGCGAAGTTCTTCGCTGCTGATGGTGTCTCTAGTCGAGCACGACATCAAAAATCTGTTTCTCGAACACTGAAAGGTCGCAGTGATTTGCGACCAGCGTTCGGCGCATCTTGCTGATAATTTCCTCTAGGACGTCACAGGTGGCTGACCTCACATGAGCGCAGTCGCCGAAGTCGTACACATCTGCGTAGCGGTTGTGTTTTAGACACAAACTGTGACAGTCATCGAGCGCCATGGCTCCAGCGCTGCAGTCAAATTTTTCCGGTGTTGCGAAGGCGGCCGGACAGGCGCCGAGTGCCCCGAAAAGGACAAATGTTATGATTATTCGGTAACGAGGAAGTCTATTTTGCTGTCGCATGGTGTCTCCTAATTATTTTCGCCATTAGCAATTAGCATTTCATATCCTTCATGGTTCGCTTTAAACCATCAATCTCCACTACCAGAGCGCCCCACTCAGTCATCAACCGAGCTCGCTGGTCTTGCAGCTGAGCTATCGTTTGCTCGGCTAGTGCCTTGGCCCAATCCGGACTCTGTACTCTTTTGAGCATGCGGATCAGTTTGAGAATGGCGGAAACACGTTTGGCGATTTCATCTCGCGTAGAACGGAGCTCCTCTAGCTGTTGTCGCAGCAATTTGCACATTCTAACTTCGTCAATCCGTCTACGCGGGGTAATCGGATAGAGCGGCAGTACTGCAGGTGTCGCGATGAAAGGGGAACTCAGCGGAATCAATGTAGGGGGAGGAAGCGGTGCCAGAGTATAGAGAGGTTCTGGAGTAGGCGGCGCTATAGTGTAAAGCGGCTCCGGAGTGGGGCTTGGACTTCCGGCTGCTGTTACGAAAGAGATCTCTGCGTTTGATTGTGATGGAATTGCTGCTGCGATGATGGCAGCGCAAATGAGGAGAGATACTTTAAAGAACCTACACATGATAAAACCGAGATGACTACAACCTTGGGTTTTCCCTTGCGGCCCTGGCTTCTAGTGCTCCGCGTAAGCTCGCGTTGGCTGCCTCTTCCCCCCGAAAAAGTCTACCAAGCAGTGCTTGCTTTCGCAGAGCGCTACAATCCAGGACGGGTAGGTAGTTTGCCTTCCGGCTTTACTACGCGACCCTCATCCGCAGCACTCACTACAAGATATGCATCGGACCTGAGACTATGTTACCTAATATGCCATCTTTTTGCATATTTTATTTGAAGTTTTCGAGTTATTTTTCGAGCCTAACCTATTGATAGATATCGATTAAACTTTATTTTACTAAAAATTGGCGGAATCTGTAATAAGTTCTGGCTTGCCAGTCGATAGCATAAGCAGCACATTTTAGAGGATTTTTGAATTGCCGGTTTCGATTGTGCTAAAACTTGGCATTCAGCGGTTAACCCCCCATGATCATTGATGATGCTGCCCGGCGCCGTTATTTGAAGCTGCTGACGGGCCCGATCGTGCGCTACTGCCTGCGGCACTCACACAGCCTGCGGGACCTCATCGCTGCTATAAAGATAAACTTCGTTGAATTGGCCGAAGAAGAGATGCTCAAGGCTGGTACTCGCGTGAATGCCAGCCGCATTAGTGTTCGCACAGGTGTGCATCGCACCGATGTCACGCAAATTTTACGCGAACGGGAACTGCCAACGGGAGAGACCGGCAGTATCGTGCTGCGAGTTATGGGGCAGTGGCGGCATGATAAGCGGTTCTCTCTGCGCAGCGGTAAGCCGCGTATTCTCACCTGCGAGGGCCCGGGAAGCGAGTTTCATGAGCTTGTGACCAGTGTCACTACCAATATTCATCCGGCGGCCGTTTTGGGGGAGCTGGTTCGATCCGGCTTCGCACGTAAAACCAGGAGAGGGCTGAAGCTGCTGCTTCAGATGCAGGCTCTGCGCAGTAATCCGGAAGAGGGGT
>JAYRHW010000159.1:0-2382 GCA_041907145.1 Bdellovibrionota bacterium | reverse complement strand
TGGCCTTGGTCCTCGGTGTATGCGATTTTAAACCTAGAGCCTGCAAATCCAAGTTTTTCAGGAATGAGCCCGCCAATTCCATAGATCCCTCCCTCATTGCAGCAATCATCCCCGGATTCTCCCCACCAGCATGAGGTAAGCAGCATGCTCGATAGTACGGCCAGAGATAGAATCCCCACGGCGGAATAACGCTTCATAATGCTGACCTTGCAGTTTTAGATAGTGATCGTAATCGTTAGCCCTGAGTTGGGCGAATAATAGAAAGGGCAGTTGCTCAAAGTAAAGAAAATAACGCAAATGCCAGATAGTTTTCGGTGGAGAAACTAAAACTGTAATAGTTGGAGTGCGAGACGCTGCTGGAACTGGGACTGCGCTAGAACTGCGGTGCCAGCCTGCTGAAGAATCTGTAGTCTAACCAGATTGGCGGACTCGGAAGCTACGTCGACATCGCGGATTCTACTCTCGGCAGCCAGACTGTTTTCTTTGGAGCTTCCGAGCACGTTTAGGCTAACCTGGAATCGACTTTCGGCAGCACCATAGTTCCCATAGGCAGTTTGGACCTCAATAAGGCGGTTCTGTACTGTTGTGAGGGCGTCAAGCGCGCGGCTCTGTGTTTCGATACCGGAGAATTCGATGGCGCTGTTTGCACTGCTGCTAAGGAAGCGTAATCCGCTCAAATCGAGGGAGATGTTTCCGATACCTGATACAGCCAAGGAAACTGCGTTGGCATTAGCGAGTTGTCCGGTGTTGGTATCCAGTGTGAGGTTCCCGCTAATATAATTGCTGAAATTGTTGGCGCCAGCTGCATACCCAATTCCGTTGCTATTCTTGGTGAAAGTCATTACGGCAAGGCTGGAGGCTGAGTCTCCGCCGCCATAGCTCTTTGCAAACGCAACCAGCACTTCACGCCGATTGCCGGCGGAGTCTGCAATTTTGAGTGACAGGACGTTGTTGTTAAATCGACTTGCAATTGAGTCAAATGCATCCTCAGCGCCCAAATTCGCGGTCCAATTTAACAACGCAGAAAAATCGCTCACGTTAAGCACCGGCGGCGCCGTGCTGCCGTCCCAGTTAGCTGACGCAAGCCTGCTGACATCGAATACACCACTGAGTGAACCAGTATCGGACATGGCGACGGAGATGGTCGAGGTTGAACTCGAATCGAGACCTGCTTGAATTTGCAAGGCGCTGCTTCCTCCCGTATGACTAGAGCGCAGGAGGTTGATTCCGTTGAAAGTCGTGCTGTCGCCAAGGCGTCCAAACTCCTGAGCCAGGGTTCGGTACTCTTCCATCATGGCGCCGCGCTGAGTGGAGTTATAGGAGCCGTTGCTGGCTTGCTGCGCCAGCTCGAGCATGCGCTCCAAGAGTTGTGATTGCTGATCGAGCGCGCCCGTAGCAATGTGCACGGCGGAGATACCGTCATTCACGTTTCTAATAGCCTGGCCGTAAATTCTGGCACTAGCGCGTAGACCATCGGCAATAGCGAGCCCAGCCGCATCGTCTGAGGCGCGATTGATACGCATACCGCTCCCGAGCCGTTCGAGTGAACCGCCAAGAGCATTGGTGGTCTGCTCTAGTGCGCGCGCGGCGCGAAGTGCGCCTATGTTGCGGCCCAAATTGATCGCCAGTCCTGTCCGCCTCCATGCGAACAACGTTCCTTTGCCGAGCTGAAGACGCTCGTCACCACAGAAGATCGTCGAATAATTCTGCCGCCTTAACCGCTAAATATATTCCGGTGACTCGAAGAATTTTTCTGCTAAACCGCCGGGACGACGATCGAAAAAGTGTTTGGGTTTAGGAACTTAGAGAAAGAGTGGAGCGAGATGAGCGGCGCTAACTTACTAAGAAATATTCGTATTCAAGTGGGCGGAATTGGAGAATTAATTTTGAGAGAAAGGGGCGAAGTGCCAGAGGATTAACAACCGAAGCTTTGGAGGATCTTGCGATCTGAGCTCCATAAGCAATTCGAGTCCTCTGACACTCCGCCTGGGAGATGCGAGACTACCAGAAGATGTGGTGTCTTCGGACTCAATCTAAACCCTTGGGGGCTGAACTCGAAAATAATGCTCTCCTCACACCAGCCCGTGTGAGTTGACCATTCCGCTGTCCTTGCGCTGAATCAAAAACGAGAAGACTCAGTCCTTCTTCTCGTCTCCTGTAGGCTTTGCGTCGCTGTCACCCGTTGGTGCTGCTTCGCTTGCCGCCTCGGTTGCCTCGGCCGGCTTCGCGTCGCTGTCACCGGTAGGTGCAGCAGTGCTTGCCGCCTCGGTTGCCTCGGCAGGTTTCGCGTCGCTGTCACCGGCAGGTGCAGCAGTGCTTGCCGCCTCGGTTGCCTCAGCAGGTTTCGCGTCGCTGTCACCCGTTGGTGCTGCTTCGCTTGCC
>JAYRHW010000158.1:0-79161 GCA_041907145.1 Bdellovibrionota bacterium | reverse complement strand
TGCTGGTTCGCGTATTCACTACTTCGGCGAGTATTCCGCAGGTTCGGAGTTTGGTGGAGAAGTATGGAGCTCAGTATGATGGGGAAATCGTGGGCGGTATTCCATCCTTGCCGGCAGCCTCACCGTCACAGCTTAGATATTGGATGGGGACTCTAGCGCAACTGAGTTGAATTCTAATCTATAATTCTATCTAGAGTGACTCTTTCAATCGTTGCCTCGTCATTGAAAAGGCGCAAACGCCGCCGGATTTCGCAGCGGGATTTTCGCCCCAATTGCCATAGTCACGTTTCTTGGAGTCATGTCGTATGAATGTACTGGGCGCTTTTCACACGAAATATATTTTCTCTCAGCGCATTTCGCGGATTGCCAACCTGGTTTCTCCACGTTTAGGGTCGGGCGAATCGGTTTTGGACATTGGAGCCGGCAGCGGCGAGCTAGCGCAGATGATCCTGACGCAGCGATCTGACCTTACCATCCGAGGGGTCGATGTTGTTCCACGCTCTCATACTGCGATCCCAGTTTCAATTTTCGACGGGAGGGATTTGCCTTTCCCCGATGGCGCTTTTGATTCAGCGATCTTGATTGATGTCCTACATCATGCGGAGAATCCGAAGCGGCTCCTTGAGGAGGCCCTCCGCGTTGTTCGCTCCAAGGTGATTATCAAGGACCATTTACGAGAAGGGATCGGAGCGCAGCTCACCCTATCGGCCATGGACTTCGTGGGTAACTGGCGATTCAACGTTGCCCTTCCGTGTCGCTATCTATCGCGCCAAGAGTGGCAGGACATGCTTCGGGCATTTGGGGTATCGGTGTTCGATTGGAATGAGCGCCCTCGTATCTACCGGCAGCCGTGGAGCCTGCTCTTTGACCGACGATTGCATGTTCTGTTTACGATGCAAAAATAGCTTGCTCTGAGCCGAGTCTATTCCGGGTCAGGGAGTTTGCAGAGCTTGAAGAGAATTTGAAATGGCGGGTAAGTGCTTTCTAACTCCCAACTTTCAATCTCACTACAATGCGTAGAAATGATATCCGAGTATCCTCGGATATGAGCAGATTCCTCACCGTAAGAATGTGTCTGCAAAAGGTAGAGAATCTGCTTCCGTCGCCTCGTAGCTACGAGCTGAGGAGCCAGTTCATGAAAGGGTGCCCATTCATACCACATCGAATTGGAAATGGATCTTGCTATTACCTTCTCGGGATTTGCAGCAAACTCGCCAATTGATCCTTGAGATTCCATGTAAGGGTACCATAAGGGCATATTTTGCCCCTGCGATAGGAAGTCGCCGCTCAATAGGTAGGAAAGTTTTCCTGTGATGTAGGTATCCCACAGTACGGGGACAATTATTGTTTCGCTCGTGCTGTATTTTTTTAGCGCCTCTACGATACGATGCTCCTCCGGCTCTCCCCATGCATAGCGCGCTCCCGAGAACCACTGAAAGCATGACAACGCCACTGACAGCACAAAATAGCAGGCTATTCCGACAGAGCTGATCACTCTCCCGAGTCTACCAAAGAGAGATTGCGCATTGGCTTGAAGCCATGCGGCGCCAATTCCCGCGCAACAAATCACTGCGGGGTATATCGTGGCGGCGCGTTTGGGGTCGCCTAGGTCCGATAAGAGGCTAGGGAGCATTCCGATCGCTATCCAGGTTGGTAAGATCATTAGCCCGAAACGGCGGCTTCGCAAACTCAAGAATAGCACCGGCATAGACAATCCTACGACGAGCCACGGAAGGGCTCTGAGCGATAAGCCAGGTACTTCGGGAATGAGTGTTTGAAAGAATAAGTGCGGGAATTCCGTGCACAATCCACTGAGGAGCGCATGGCCGTTGTCGAGAGCCGTAAGAATTATATGGGACAACGTCTCTCCCAGGCTCAGCTCGGACTGGTGGCCACCCCAGGAGACCCGCGGCCCAAGTCGAGCAAACATACCGAACAATCTCCACTCGCCTGTCGCTAGGTAAGATTGTAGCGGGAATCCGCCAAGCCACAGGAGGGCACCCGCTCCAAAGAAAGCTACTTTAAATCCTGCGGCCTTCGCATCTCGAGATTTGAGCAGTGGGACAAGGCAGGCGACGGTGATGGGCAGGAAGACGGCGAACTGTCCGGAAGGGTACTGATGGCAGCTAAGCCCCATCAAGAGAGCCACCATCGCAAAGGACCAAGCAGATCCATCGCGGTAGGCACGAATCAGAAAAATACTGATGAGAAAGGTAATCCAAACAGTGGAGCCATGGGGATGAATGTCGGATCGCCCCCATCCAATTTGCATCGGATCGATCGCTACGAGAGCGGCGGCAATCAAGCCGGCTCCAGGGGTCCATAGAGCTCGCACGAGCATGTATGAAAGCGGTATTGTTGCAACACTAACCAAGGCGGATGCTAGGCGTACCGCAAGCAATGTAGTACCGAAAACTTTCGTAGTCGCCAGTATCGGTAGATAGTAAAGGTAGCCCAACGGTGCCCACGGCCCGTCCTGTCCGATGTTTGCCAACAGAATTCCATGGAAACTTGTCGCTCCCAGCATATAGGGAGAAAGCTCACCCTCGAATTGAGCCAGGACTCTGTTTAGGGCGTAGAAGCGAAAGACTATTCCGATGGCGACGATTGCCAGCAGAGCAGCGAGAGACCAGTGCCCAAATCTTGGCTGAATCGCAGGCCTGGGGGGCTCATGAATAGAGGAGATGGGGAGAAAAATACAGAGAATTGCGCCTGTGGCGAAAAGAGCTGTGCCCGTGGACCAGTTCTTGGTCGCCCATGCAAGTTCAGCGGCTATGCACAGCAGAAAGGCAAGCAGCAGCGCTCCCTTTTTGATGAAGTCGATATTTTGGCGGGCGCCCCAGCCCGTCCTCAAAACAATGACTAGGGCAAAGATCGCGATTGACAAGAGGCCGTCTTGGGCCATCTCGAGTGCATTTTGTCGCCACCATCCCCCAGCGCTGATAGCAAGGTTGATTGCTGGTGTAAGGAATGACAGGGTCGGTAGGCCAGCCTGCTGATCCCAATAACAGCATAGACAGGTGACTGCTATCAGGCCCACGAATAGAGAGGCAAAAACAAAATAGGGAATAAAATTTCTTTTGTCCTGGCTCATCGAAGATATGCGGGTTGGGGGCTAAGCACGTTCGCTATTGTTTTACTCGAAGACGACTTCAGTTAGAAAGCCTCGATATAAAAATTAGGGACGATCCTATTTATTCACGTCGCCTGATAAGGGCGATCGATTCCCGTGCACAGCAGTCAACATTAAGTCGACGGCTGCAAATTGGGTAAGCAGTATCCTTAGGAACTAGTCCGCCCTAGACCCTCGTTCCGCTAGGAGAATCACTTAGAAGCTTGAAATGGCATTCAGCTTGCATTTATGCGGTTCCCAAGCAAGATAATTCGGAGAGGTGCATATGAGGATATTGTGGCTTGCCTCGTTGTTTTTGGTCGTGGTGGGGTCATTCTTTGCGAGTCAGGCCTATGCCCAGACTTCCCCGAGTTTCATAAATTGCGCGGGGGTATACGACTTCATAGGGTTGCTCGAAGAACAGTGCGCGAAGATTCGCAGGGCGCATTGGGATGCGGAGTGTGCTGACGAGATCGGTGCTTTTCGGAATGCTTATGAAGCTTTCCTGAATGCTGGCTGCTACGGGGAAAACGCCGGCACCGAGCATTGTAAGGAGCTACGCCAAGCGCTCGAAAATGCAAACGCGAACCAGCAAAATTGTCAGGCGGATGCCGATCTTTCCGATGACTATTTAAATTGCCGCCGTGACGTTAGCGATCTCTACCGGGCATATTTCAAAGTATGCCGTCAAAAGTAGTATGGATTGGCAAAGCGATCAGGCCTTACCGGAGCGAGGTCATCAGAGGCAATCGTATCGCGCCTCATAATGCTAAGATTGAAGTCCTCGATATTAGTCGGCGGCATCGATGAAGGAAGTAGGGAAGCAAGGGCATTTACCACTGACAGGACAAAGTCCTGTTGTACCTTGTTACGATCCTGTGGGGGCAGACGGCATTAGCGAAAGCGGTGCGATCGCCGGCCGTCTGCTCCCCACGGAACGTATCTGAAACCTCAAGCAATGCTCCCTTCCAGCCCTTTCGTCACTTGGCAGCAGGGGTTCATTTCGCGGCCTTCGGAGTCTTGGGCTTCTTTTTGCCGAAGAGCCTCTCGCCGAAGGTGTTTGGCAGGAGAGCCTTGACTGCCTCGATGCCTGCCGTCATTTCTCCGCGAATGACCGCGCCCGATGCTTTGACTGCCGAGGCCGAACGCTTGTCCGTCTCGTCAAAGGTCACGCGCATCGCAGCGGCTGCCGTCAGACAGAGCAGCGCGTACGCCTCCATTTCCGGCTTGCCTTCCGTGATCTTGAGGATCGCGGGGGTGAGCGCCTCGATGGCTTTGTCACCCTCGGCTCCGCTTTCCTTGGCCGCCTTGATCGCTTGGAAGAGCGCAATGGCGTCACGTCCTCCTCGCGAGAAGATACGCAGAACTTCCGGCTTCATCTTGTCCGGCAGCGTCGGCCTTGGCTTTGCGGGCTCGGGCTTGGCTGAGACCTTGGCCGGTGCGGGAGCAGCAGTGGGAGCGGGTTTACGGGCGCCTGCCTCTTCGCCTTCAAGAACGATGTCAGAATCGTCGAGATCGACATCGCTGCCTGAGTTGGCGAGTGGAATTCCGCCCTTAGTGACTCCTGAAGGTTTCGTCGTGGACATGAAAATGTCCTCCTCTCGTAGGGAAAGGTAGGTCAGCTTTGTCTGGAGTAGAACAAAGCAGATACGCACAGTCCCTTGCTGTCGTATCTCCAGGCCGGAACACGGCTTCGAGATACGACAGCGCAGACTGAAAAACCAAATAGTGGTAAATGCACCTCACTCCAAAAAGCACGTCGTGCTCTTCAGAGTAGAGGTGCAGATATCGCTTCTACGATATGGACCGCGTTACTGCGAGCGGGGTATGTGATTGGGGGGTACTGCTTCCAGCGGCGATGCCGGACTGGTTAACACTATAGCGAAAGCGTGTTTCTTAATAAAATGAGCGACTATCTGGCCTAATTTCAGAGGCTTATAGCGATTTCCTCGACTCAAATGTGCTCAGGTCAATGCGAGGATCGTCAAGCCGTCGCAGCAAGACTCTGAAAAACCGCGGCGTAATCTGGTTCCGAGCTTAAGTTCTCAACGTACTCAACGTGGCTAACGCGATTATCCGCGCCGATAACAAATACTGCGCGCGCGAGAAGTCCCATGTCCTGAATAAGAACACCAAAGTCCTCGCCGAAGTTTCGATATTTGTAGTTACTAGCGGTTATGACATTGGTAACTCCCTCGGCTCTGCACCATCGCGCTAGGGCAAATGGAAGATCCTCACTGACCGTTACTATAACCACGTTGGGCGGCAGCTTCTGAGCTTCCTGATGAAATCTTTTGGTTTGCAACGAGCAGGTGGATGTATCAAGCGAGGGTACGACTGAAAGTACCAGCCGCTTGCCCCTAAATTGTTCCGACGTAACGTCCTGAAGGTCATTGCCGACCAAGCGGAGTTTTGGGGCTTGATCTCCGACATGAATTTCTCGGCCAGAAACTTTTAGCGGCTTCCCCTGCCAGGTAATTTTTTGATTCGAAGTATTCACCATTCGAGAAATCTTTTGTAATCGCTTACCATAGACTTTGTCGCTCTTTATAGCGCATTTTTGCAAGAGAGCGCCTAGTGGATACGAGGTGGGTCTGCCAGAAGGTTAGCCGAGAGTCATACTTGAAGAAACTTTACCAGTACAGTGTATAGATAGCCCTGACGGTATTGCCTGCTGTTCGGGGCTTGTACGCGTTTCCCTAAATATGCCCGTTTGTCTGGTAGTTCTCGACTTTGAGTTGTAGACTACCGTTTCCTATAGCAACATTAGATCGACGGTTTGGGAGGGATTATGCGAATTCCGAGATTGGCAGTTCTGTTTTCCCTAGGGGTAACTTTGGTAACTAGAGGGCAGGCAGTTGCCGAGTCCAGCCCGCGCCGAGTTAGCTGTCCGGTCATCGTCGATCGTCAGACTGGAAAGTTTTCCGAATCAAGAGCGAAGTACCATTGCTATTCCGAGCGCAGAAATGCGCGCCGGGCGGGTTACCAGTCGTTCTCCTTTGATGATAGTCCTGCCCTTTGCTCCGCAACTCCGACCCCAAGCGGCACTCCATCTGGCGGATCAGGAGATTACAATTTAAGCGGGCCGGGCCAGAAGAGCAGTGTCGTATTTAGCGCTCTTAGCGGGGGCACTGTAACGTATAGTTTCCCCGGCGGCGGAGATTTTGAAATAAAAATCATGAACGCCAGTTCGGGACAGCGAATCAGCAAGCTCGTCGAAATCTCGAGCGCGGGCTCTGCTACAGTTCCATTCTCTAACCCTGGTGTGCCGATGTTTATCAAGGCCGAGGGGCCGGGGGCTTGGACGGTAGCGATAGATCTTCCGTAGCACAAGAAATCTACTTCGGTGTGAAGGCATTCGTCAGTCAGCTAATGCGGACCGACGCTCTGAGGTTCAGCTTGTCTTTGAGCTTCTCTGCCTGCCGTAGGGTAAGGAGTCAGGGCCCAATAGCGACCCCGTTCCCAGGCGTAATCTGTCGATATTACAGTGTAAATCTAGCGCTGAAACATCAACGCGGGGGCGCTCAATAACAATACCAAGGCGAATTGAGGGCACTTCCGCGTTGTCACTATGGCATCCAGCATTCCCAAGGTTGATCCCTTGGCGAGCTCCATTGACTCTGCACTGGCGCGCGTAGAGCGTTCCGATAACGGGCTTGCGATTAGAACTGATCTCGGCGGACTTGGTGAACGAGCGGCGCTCATGGCCGCGACTCATTCTGAGGCGCGCGAGATCGTACAAGGCTGGATCGATCGCGAGCGTGCGGGTAGGCATGTGCTTCGTCGTGATAGGCTAGATGAAACAAATTCTAGTACAACGGAGGTAGCGGCCGCTACAAATGCCCTGGCTCCCCGCATCGCCGAGCACGCCCTAGTGGGGCATTCTCTGAACGCAATTTCACGGACTCCTTTGGAAGATTTGCGTCGCGCAAATGGCCTTGTTGCCATTCGTGAGAGTCTAGTCGCAGATCTTGCCAGCAAATGTTCCCTCGAAGCGGGGCTTGCCTGTCTGGATCGCTGGACAAGCTCCAGTGCCGACTTGCCTTGCGAGACCGTCCGGGACGCTCGCGCGCTGTTTCCCAATCTCACCCTGACAGAAATTTGCTTCCTGCCTCTCCTGAAGAGAATTCCGACGACGTACCTCACTTGTTCGACCGGATTCGATTCGCGGACTGCGATTGCTCGGCACGATCCGGAGACGGCCAGAGAGATGGCCAAGTCCAGCTTGCCTGAAACGCCGATGCAACTTGAAATGCGAGTGGACGGTATCAGCTTTGGAACGGATCTCTCTCACTTGGGTGCTGCCAGCGATGGCGGTAAAACAAGCATCACTAATCCTGACGACTGTGAAATTACCCCGTATCGTCCAGAAATTGAGTCCAAGCTTAGCGAGCTCGTGCCCCTGGTTATTGAGGCTCCCAGACTTATAGAGCTGTTAAGAGAGCAGACTGCCGAGAGCCTGTCGGTCGGTGTGGGTAGAATTCAGCAGGCGGCCCTCAACCGCACAGCCATTTCGGAGCCCAGGGCAGATAGTGCGTCAGAGCGGCTGCGGTCGATAGCGGACGACGTTCGGGGATTGAGCGCAGAGGCACGACTGCTTTACGTGGCAGAGGAGTCTCAGATTACTGACCGTATCGTTCGCGCCCGGTTGCGGCATGACAGTGGAGAGCAAGTTTCGGTTCATGAGCTTGTGGGCCTTATTGGGATTCTTCACGACGTCCCTGCCTGTCTACTCCAGGACCAGCCCTTCCACGGGAAGATACTGTTCGCTGGGCCTAATCTCCTCTTCGCCGATGAAAGGGATGCGAGAATCGTTGAAGTTTGCCCACTCGACTTCGAGTGCTATCAAGTGATGCGGCAGGCGCTGTTTTCCGAGCAGGTGGCAAGTTCGGATAGTAATAGAACGATGCAGACAATTCAGCGAGAATTAACCGTACGAGTCCAGACTGCGCTCTTTGGCGACTTAGTTTCTGAGCCAGCAGCCGAGTTGGGGTTGAAGGATCGATGTTCGTTGATTGAGGAGAGTGCTCTCGATATCCATCGGCGCTTTGGTGTGAGCGTGCTTGGGCTTGCCGAGCGAGAAATACAGGGGCACCTTGGGACAGTGGGCTCCGAAGTCTCCGGTCCCGCCGCAGTGCAGACCCGCCTAAAGCTAAGTTCAGAGGAGATGCAGCAGGTGCAGGCGGTCTTTGAGCGCCTTGGTAAGGAGTTGCTGCGCAATGTTCGTTCGCTCGACAAAGTGCAGCGCAGCATAATGTCTAGCGGCGCTGCGGATCAGCTTAGCACCTGCCGAACGACACTCAATCCCGAGTCAGGATGTATTACCATTACGGAGCTCAAGGAAGTGCCGTTTTCCCATACTGCAGCGGCAGGTAGGGAGGAGCGAGCATTTCTGATCGCCCATGCCGTGGGGCTTTCGGTCTGGCATGAAATGCCTGATAAACGATTTTGGTCCAAGATTCGTTATGCGGCAGTTACCTCGCCCGAGGACATCCGCAGCAAGTTAGCGGAAGCCAAGGACGAAGCAGAGCTCTTTGCAGAGGGCGTTTCGTTCTTACGGGGGGAGCTAGTACCGCAACCCGCAAATTTTGTGCATCCGATTGGAGCAGACAGTTTTCAGAGTGACTTTGCTTCTTGCTTCGCAGCCTGCCTACTTGACCGTGATGGGTTTAGAACTCTGGCTAAGACGAATACCGCCCTTGCCGCCAAGCTTCGGCAGACCGAGGCCTACCTTGAGACGCAGGGAGTTAACCTCGATAGCCTCGATGTTCCAGTAATCTCAGTTAGTCGAGCTGCCAAGGGTCTACGGGTACTCTATCGTGAAATTCCAGATCCGAATGATACGGCAGCCATGCAGGAGTTTGTCGAGGAACTCAAAGAGAGAAAGGCATCGAGCTACGTCGAGGACGAGGACGACCATGGCGAGTCTCCATTGCAAACCTATGCCGAACTCGAGGCAGCCCGAGACCGGGAGCAATCTCTCAATTCCCTTTGCAGCGCTCTAACCGATACCTTTGGTGATGATGCTAGAAAGATGTGCGAAGAAATTGCCGAGCGGCTTTTTGAGGCTGTGGAGAACGGCGATATTAAAGATACCCTTGATACGATTGCCGACGAGTTTGCCGAGCTTGAGGACTCTCTCGATCCAGATGACGACCTGGCGCAGACAATGAGCGATATCTTAGCTGACCAGGGCCTGATTGATGATGACTAGCGAAGTGGACTGAGCTCGAGGCTAGCAGGGCAGCTAGCACCACGAGAGCGAAAGTCGGCGTTGGGGATCCAGACAATGAAGTAGTCTGAAGCCCAGGATACGAGTCGCACCTTACTCACAAATAAATGTTCCTCAAGATACCAGTCCCAAAATCATTGGCAATTTTCTTATTCCGCGCGGACTCGCTGAAAATGGGCGCAATGTGAGGCGCGGCACGCCGCGTTTTGTCGCAGTCAAGGCCTATCTGCCGAATTAGTTGCTAAGCCCTACATCCTATTCAAAGTTTATGATTTTTGGTGATGCGGATCACAGAGCCGAGGTTGAAGGTCGGCCTGCTCACTATACTTGAGGCACTAAACAAGGAGTGAAATATGAATTCGCCAGTAACAGCACAAGGACAACGCGATGAATTGCAGGAACTGATGGCAGCAACGTATCTGCCAAATTCACGAATGCCCTATCACGGCATATCCCATCCAGCGGATGTCAGAGATTTTGCGCGGCAGTTTTGCGAACGGCTGCGGCAAAATGGCATTCATGTCGATGCGCAAGCGCTGGATATCGGTCTTGGGCTGCATGACGCGCTCATGCATATCAAGCCCGAGCTTCTGGGCTTCCGGGTTGCCGAGGAACTTGCCGGTAAGTTGGCCTATCAATTTGCCAAGGACCGAGGACTGCCGGAGCTGACTGCCAGACGAGCAGAGCGAGTGGCGCTGGCCACCAGTCCTCTCTACCGCCCAACGACGCCAGAGGAAATCGTGGCTCGGGTAAGTGATCTCTCGAACCTTCCATCGAGCTATGAGCACTTCTCTGCAAATACACAGAGCTTGTACGAGGAAGCAATGCTGCGTTCGGGCCAGGCAGTGCCGTTTAAGGAATGGTTGCCGCGGGGCTTCCAATACTTGGGGCTATTCTTATGGCCAATGCTGCAATTGACCCCGGCGGCGCAGGATGAGCAAGGGCGATCAAGCTGGCACACCAGTGCATTGGGAAATATCGCAAGAAGTTGGCATGAGGCCTATGAGAATCAGCGTCCCATCGTTGTCGAGATATTAGAGCCCGGTCAGACAATGCGGCGCTGGCACTCTGCGCAAAAAAGCATGTGGATCGGGGTGCAAGCCTCAGAGCGAGATCGAGAGAATCTCTGCCAGGCTTTGATCAAATCGACAGGCCAGGGAGAAGTGCAGCTCGTTGTGCCGGGCGCGGCCAAAGTCATTCCATTACCGGATGGAAGCGCCGACGAGGTAGTGCTGAATGATTCAGCGCCCGAAGCCATTGCCGAAGCTAGGAGAGTTTTGAGGCAAGGTGGAATTTTGCACTCAGTCTCACAGGTCGGAACTGAGAAGCTTGCACTAACCCCGATGCCTATGGCGCTGCGCGCAGTGGGGGGCGAAATTAAGCTGCCGCTCTGTACTGCACCGGCTTCGATCGTATGTCATTGCGCGGCGGAGCTCGCTGAGTCCGTTGGCACGGACGAGCTCTATGCCTTTATCGAGCCGACAGGGGATGCTCCCGCCGACGCGCGTTGGCAGGGGCGGGTAAGTGTGCACAGTCTGACGAGCAGAATCGAGGAAATGGCCAGGCAGGTTGACCCACGAAATCTCATGGTTACAGTCCTGGCGGGCATGTAACATCTCTTGCAGGTGCCCTTTACGAGGTGGCAGGAATGAAAGGTAGCGCAAAGCGAATAAGTGCGGCGGATATTCCGCTTACTCGGGCATTTGCGGGTTTGAAGCCTGCGGTTCTTGAGGATATTGCCGCGCAGGCCACGGTCGATGAGAGCAGGGCCGGAGCATTTTTATTCAGAGCCGGCTCGGAAGGGAAGACAATTCATTTCCTGTTACGGGGCAGAGCTAAGGTTTGCCGCGCCGACTCCAAGGGCAAAGAGGTAATCCTGGGATTGCTTGCAGCCGGCGATATGGTGGGTGAGATAGCTGCCCTCATCGACTCTGCGCGCACCGCCGATATCGAATGCCTGACAAATTGCCGCTGGCTTACATTGTCCCAGAAGGCGTTTTTGCAACTTCTCTACAAGCATTCTGATTGGGCCCATGCTCTGCTTCGTTCGATGGCGCAAAGGCTGCGAATAGCCACTGAGCGTATCTCTGATTTGGCTCTATGCGATGTCAACGTACGCGTGGCACACGTGCTGGTTGGTCTTAGCTCGCCGGTTGAAGAAGATGACGAACAGCTTCTGGTGATTTCCGAGCGGCCAACTCACCAGACACTGGCAAGCATGGTGGGGGCGTCAAGAGAGACAGTCACTCGCGCGCTTCAAGAGCTAGAGGAAGCGGGACATATCAAAGTGCACGACGAGCGGGTTTACGTTTACTCCATGCCCCGTATTTAGCACTGCGAAGTACGGCGCCTAGTTCCTAGAACCGCCCCATCAAACGCGGAGATTTTGTGGAAGCTCTGAAGGATGTGCTCGGGAATGCAGGGTTTCAGGAATGAGCGTTTGTCGCCTGCGGGCCGAGATGCGCTCAAGTACAAGTTGTTCGATTTGCTTCAGGGTGCTGGCAAACAGCGCGTCATCGTAGAACATCTTAGTGCCAGGGCGAACGGCCTCGGGCACCTTTCCATTAAAGCCCTTGCGAATTTTGCTGAGACGCTCGTTTCTCATCTCCCTAAAAGAGTCAAGGCAGTCGACAAGTGGCTCCTTCTCGTATACCTCAAGTTCGATTTCCGAAGCTATGCTCGCCGGCGTGGCTCCCTGTACGAGTAAGGCGAAAAGTTCCGCGGCCTGGTAAGGCTCCACGTGATTTGAGAAGCGGGGGGAAGCCCCGCAGTCAGGGCAACGAGGGGAGGGAGGGGGACGCATAAAAGAATTACAACTCAGGACTCTATGCGTCCAATACCTCGCTTCACATATCCAACATCTAACCTCGCATTCCTGAATAGTAGGCATAGTTCTCCTGGGTAATCGTCGCGGACCCATAGAGGGCTGGACAGGCCCTCAGCATAAAATTTATAAATTTGGTGTGCGGTGGAATGCTAATGCGCAAAACGGCGAAAATAAACAACGAAGTTCCAAGTGGGCTGGGGAATTGGAGAATTTCTACTTGAAAACCGGCGCTCCTGGCAGCAAACTGCCTTGACATGCCCGCTTTACATTAACCTAGGATTTTTGAATGAACGCTAAACGGATATTGACTCTGGCGGTGCTTGCGGTGCTTACCGCCATTTATCCCGTCTATGCTGCGCCAAACGATCTTGATAAAGACCTCTACTTTGCTGCGCTTTCCCAGGAGCTCCCAGCAGTTCAAGGCTTGCTCGCCAAAGGTGCTAACCCCAACTATCTCGAACAGGGGCGCCCGGTGCTGGGTTGGGTCGCTCAGGCCGGCAATGTTGATATTGTGAAGGCGCTACTCAAAGGTGGAGCTAATCCCAATCTAGCTGACGAGGGAATTGGACATACTCCGCTTATGCGCGCGATTGATATGCAGTTCCCAGAAATCGTCAAGGTGCTGCTTGAAGCAAAGGCAGATCCAAATGCTGTAGCCAAGGATGGAAAAACCTGTTTACTCATGGCCATTGGCAGCCAGAAGCCCGAGATTCTACAGGCGCTTATCGATGCTGGGGCAGATGTAAAGAAGAAGTTACCCGAAGATAATTCGTTAGTCCTTGAGACGGTGCAATTCGGAGGAGAGACGGCGGTCGATATGATTAAGATTCTCGCCAAAGCAGGCGCGGAATTAAATCTCTCTAACGCGGCCTATACCCCACTCGTCTACGCCTTGAATCAGGAGAACGCTAAACTGACGCAGGCCCTGCTTGATGCTGGAGCTGATCCCAATGCTCCGACTTCCAGCGGAAAACTTCCAATTCAAGAGGTTCTCAGTAACGCCGATCTTTTGGGACGATTGCTCAAAGCCAAAGCCGATCCCAACAAAGAGCTAGAGTATGACGGGTCGCCGCTGTTGCAAGCGATTAGGGATGGTAACGCTGACGTGGTAAAAGTTTTGCTCGAGAATGGCGCAGATCCTCGCAAGGCCGGCAAGGACGGCGTAGCACCGCTCCAGCTTGCTGAACAATATGGACAGACAGAAATTAAGGCACTAATCGAGAAGCAAGTCGGTGGAGGTGTAGCGGCTGCTGAGCAACCCAAGACCTACGCCATCGAAGCGGTGACCTCCGGCGGGACAACGTGCACTATCGTTGATGCTGCTAAGAAGCAAATGGAGATCCATGCGCTGCTTCAAGCTCAGGTCGATGCTGGGAAAATGGACTCTAATATTTTCCGCACGTTCAATGATGATACCGTGGATTACGGGAAGCTGTTGACGGAAAATCCCGCCGAAGCTTGCAACCTGCTCGAGCGTCTGCGAAAGAAGTATGGAGTATAAATCTAGTCCCCCGGAGCCTGCTGCTTAAGTGTGGCAGGCTAGCCCTGATGTATGAGTCAAGATCGCCGCAATCCACACCCTCGTTTGTCCGCAATTGCCGATCTCGGCGCCTCAGTCGAATTGTCAGCAAAGCTTCTGGGCGATCGTTCGGCGGAATTCATCGATCAGTATCCGAAATGCTATTCGAGGGAATCGGATACGAAGGTCCCCTTTAGCAGCATCGTCGAGAGCAGTGGTCGAGAGTGGGAGGAGGCTTTTGGTGGGTCTCCCGACGACGCGCTGAGAAATTTTTACTTTGGTTGCGTCCCCGACCGCAGCCTCCCCGTGCTTGCTTGGACCGAAGATGAAACGATTCCAGGCGAAATCATCGACCAACTGCGGGACACAACAGTGGCCGAGGCCCTCTTCGTGCAGTATCACGGTGCAGAGTATTTCGTCGCCTTTACCAATTGGTCGTCCACAGATCCATCGGATTACATTCCCCACGACCACGACGTGCTGTTTTTGTCTCTGATCCCTGCCGATGGGATTGACTTCGATCGATAGACTGGGAGATATCGAGAGTCAAAATCTTGGCCTGCCTCAGTCAAATTTAGATACAGAGTTCAGATAGAGAAGAAAGCGGAAGTCATTCCACAATCGTGTGCCGTGTTTGTCGCCGGGGTGATGGGTGGGTATCCATCGAAATCCCGAACCGAGGACCGCCAATTCCTGTGGAGAAGATTCCCACGTTTTTCAATAAGTTCGCTCAAGCTCACGATCGTGACCAAAAGCTCGGCCACAGATTAGGCTTGGCAATATGAAAGAATATCATCGACGGCATTACCACGGGAGGCCAGATCTTTTCAAAGCCCTAACCAGGCGGCTAAACTTCGAGCTTAAAGTAAGTAGGCTCGTTCGCTGACTGATCCTGGGATTGGTGGGATATTGATAGCTTACTCAGGTGCTGAGGTGTGGCGATGTATGCTTGACGCAACTAGGTAAAGGCGCGCTTATTTTGCGCAGTTCGCCTGCTTAACAATCGTCGTCAAGACCCAGACTCCAAGTCCGATCAGCCAAATGTACGCGACGGCAAATAGCCACAAAGTTGCATATAGGTATATCTGCAAGACAGCACAGGCGACATCGACGGCCAATAAGGCGAGAAACCCTCGCGCCTTAGCAGGGATGCTCCGCGATCGAGCGTACTGAACGAGCGCCCATCGGCTACAAAAAACGGAGATAAAAAATGGCAAACCAGCCATTACCAGATCAACAAGCCATCCTGCTGGATTTAGGGTTCCGGAGCCGTCACTAAACACCTGGCCTTGATTCCTCCCGTTGGCTTTTTAAGCTCCTCACAGCACTACGCCAAAATGGACGTCCTGATATTGTGCGGATTTAAGCTAGATGAGGGAAGCATGCTTCTTGGAAAAGTATGCCATGATTGATCTAATAGCTGATGCTGAAGGAGAAAGGGCTTTGCAGTCAAAAATAGGATCGTCCCGTCTTAGAGGAGAAACTGGAGGCCCGAGCCGGATTCGAACCGGCGATGACGGTTTTGCAAACCGTTGCCTTAGCCAACTTGGCTATCGGGCCACCCGAAGGGAACCAATTTTATACAGACTATTCTTCAACTTGTCATTCTCTGCACAGAGGGTGTTCTACGCTGGAATTTCAGTGATACGCGCTATAATCAGCTTCACATCAATTATGATAACTCGTTGAAAATATTAGCTAAAAAACACATCGAAAATTAGCGCTGAAATATTAAAGAAGTTTCCAGAAGGCCGATACCTTAGGTACTAGGCATGACACCATCCTTTCTGCGAGTAGGGGGCGGTTCAAGTAAAATTGAACCGTCCCTTTTTTTATCTAGATACTCGGCAAAAATCCGCTAAACCCGCCGCCCAAATAGGCCTTCAGCGTATTGCAATCGTTCAAGAAACCTCAGAAAATCGTAGAGCTCAAGAGTTCTACCGTTATCGAGGAGCCCCTATCTCATGGCATACGTAGTTACCAAGCCCTGTATCGGAACCAAGGATCGTTCCTGCGTCGAGGTTTGCCCGGTCGATTGTTTCTACAACATCAAAAAGAAGAAATATAACGACAAGTACGCCGTGGGGCTTTCCCCGGACGGCGAGGAAGGGATGCTGATGATTCATCCTGATGAATGCATTAACTGCGGGGCCTGTGAAACTGAATGTCCGGTGGAAGCTATTTATGAGGACTCTGGTGTTCCTGAACAGTACCAGGAGTTTGTGAAGGTCAACGAAGAGGAAACTCTTGGCCTAAGCGACGAAGAGCTCGATGCCGCGCGCTGCACCTCGAAGGCAAAGAAA
This sequence comes from Bdellovibrionota bacterium, assembly GCA_041907145.1. Taxonomy (GTDB): domain Bacteria; phylum Bdellovibrionota_C; class UBA2361; order UBA2361; family JAFLCA01; genus JAFLCA01. Next base: position 63,168 of record JAYRHW010000158.1, on the reverse strand, counting down.
TAGATTCTAGAGTCACTGTCGGCGAGCTCCCGATATTACCATCGCAGATTGGGAGGATTGCGCCAGGGTGGCTAGGCGAAGTCCTGTTCGCTCTAAGGCCGCTCCTTCAGCCCGGATGACGGCTCATTCCTGACAGGCTATAGTGCCGGACAGTTATGACATCGAGTCCAAATTCAATACGAGGCCTAATCCGGGGAGCTTGGGATGCCACGGAGGGAGTTCGAGGACGATTCTTCCTGTTCGCCTCTCTGTTTGTTTTTGGCTATACGATTGATTTGCTTTCGCCTTGGGCAATCGGGTACACCCTCGGTGTTTTTGTTAAGCAGGGTTTTACCGAAGATGCGTTTTCCGGTGCCTACTTAGGGCTGGGTGCGTACATCGGCCTCAGATTACTCTATAATGCCTGTCACCATCTCGGCCGCTACTTTCAACAAACTGTCTCCTACGAAGGACGCATGGAGACGCTGGAGAAGGTCTTCTCGACCTTGCTTAGGTTCCCCCTAAGTTGGCATGTAGACCACCACAGCGGCGAGAATCTAAGCCGGCTTCATCGCTCAGCAGGAGCCATCGACACCACTATCGGCACCTATGTTTGGCAAATAATCGAGGGCATGGTGAAGCTGGTTTTCGCCAGTATCGCCATCTTTGCCTTAGATTTTTGGGTCGCGATAAATGTGGCCAGCATGGGAGTGGTCACTATCCTATTCATGGTTCTCTTTAATCGACGCTTGGTGCAGAGCATTCGCGCAAACAACTCGTTCATCGATCGTCTCAATCGAATTTGCGTCGATTACCTGTATAACATCATAACGGTAAAATCCCTTAACCTCGAAGCAAACTCGATCGACTATCTCAAGCGGCAGCGTGACGACGGGCGCAAGCTCAATCGCCGCATCATTGGATTTAGCGAGCTGAAATGGGGCTCGGTCGGCGTTGGCTACACGTTCGTCATCGGCACTTCACTCCTCATATACTTCTCTCATCACCGCGAACTTCAAGGGGCCTTCGATATCGCTCAGGTGTACGTGCTTCTGAACTATTTGGATCGCATTTTTCAGGCTATTGGATCCTTTACTGCCTATTACAGCGGCATGCTGGAGTCCGCGACTGCCTATGAGGATGCCACGAGTATCTTCAGGGAATCGGCTTCGCTTACCCCGACTCCTCCGAGCGGAAGGCTGGCCGGAAATTGGAAGACGCTGGAAATAAGAAATTTGAACTTCACATATTCTCGTGCTGGGGCTGAAGGAATCGAGGCATTCAACCTGGAAATCAAGCACGGAGCCAAGATTGCGCTGGTTGGTCCGAGCGGTGGAGGGAAATCTACCCTTCTGAAGATAATGGGCGGCCTGCTGATTCCGGAGCGCTGCGATTTGATAGTCGATGGTAAGGATCGGCTTGCGCTCGAGGAGATAACCTCCTCGGTTTTAATAGTTCCCCAGGAGCCGGAGATTTTTTCGGAAACAGCCCGCTATAATCTGACGATGGGCGAGACCTTCAGCCAGCAGGAAATGAGCTTCTTCGTCTCACTGTGCAAGATAGATGGTGTGCTGGCAAAACTCCCCCAGGGATGGGATTCCTATCTAGCAGAAAGTGGAATGAACCTGTCAGTTGGGGAGAAACAACGCGTAGCGCTCGCTCGCGGCCTGCTGCGAGCGAAGGGGAGATCCTTGCTGCTACTTGACGAACCCACCTCTAGTCTTGATCCGATGACCGAGAAGCAGATTTTTTACGGCCTGCTGCATCACTTTACCGACCGCACCATTATTACAGCCTGTCACCGTCTCGCGTTAGTGCCGCTATTCGATACCATCGTGTTTGTCCGGCGCGGAAAAGTCGAAGAAGTTGGAACATTCGCTGAGCTCATCGAGCGCCAGGGGCTATTTTCCCAGGCCTGGAGGGATTACGAATCCAAAGTCTTCAAGGGCTCTGAAGCGGCATAGCCGCCGGCGCTGCTTCGCCGCGAAGGACGAGCAGGGCGCGTACATTCTCTGCCAGCGGACTGAGCGGCTCCGGCTCCTGACGGATGCCGCGCAGCAGCTCGGCTGGATAGCTCTCGCGGGCCAGGCGCGAGGCGAACCGAGAGTTTGCTAAAGGAAGGAGCATTTGACCCAACTGAGGAGAATCCGGCATACGTCTGACCAGTGCCACTAGTGCTTGGTAGCGCACCTCCGGCGCACGGGCGTTGGTAAGTGCCCTGAGCTTGTCGACGGCCTCGGCTGTAATGCCCCGCACTTGCCCCAAAAGGGCTATCGCGCGGACTTTGCTCTCCGAATTTCCGTCCTCAAGATGAGCAAGCAGCATTGGAAAGACCACAGGGCCGGGGAGTTCTCGAATGCACCCTGAAATCAAACTCTCATCATCTAGTATTTTTTCAAGAGCTGATCTGCGGCGATCGTCACTGTCCTCTCCTGAAAGGTAAAGGCGTCCTGCCTGACAGCGAACCTTTCTTGAGGCGTCGGCGCTTTCGCTGAGCTGTCGAAGTGCCGTGAGTTCTTCGGCGCTCAATTTCGGCTTGGCTTCAAGCACTGCTACCAGCTCGGACGCGCTTGCTTCTGTCTTTGAAAGTAGGGCCTCGGTGAGGCGCTGAGAGGAAATTGTTTGAGTGGGCGGTGATGCCCGGAGTGCGCGAATCACGCAGCTTGGCTCGCTCGACAAGCTTGCAACTTGGATTCTTCGGGCAGCATTGGGGCCCGGCTCTTTTATCCTGAAGAGCCAAGCGCGCCTTTGACAAAGTGATGCCGCATCAGCTTGACTGCATTCATCGGCTCGTGCAGCGAGCGCTTGTTCAATCGATTGCAGTTTGAAGGTGTGAGGGTCGTCGGCTACAGCGGCAAGGGCGTCACAACCAAGAGTCGGAATGAACTGCTTCAACCCTGCCGCATCGCTTAATCCGGCTGCAATTAAGGCGAGCTGCCGTTCCGGCCCCACGGGCTTGCCCTTTTCAGCAGGCAGCATCTTGAGTTCAGTTCGGAAATCCCTAGGCATGCGTCGAATGGCCTGCAGGACAGCGGCGCGGACCTGTTCATCTGAATCAAGCAAGAACGTAACGAAGGGATGCAAATGGCGAGCTTCCAAATCGGGGATGGAGGCAACGGCTGAGGCGAGCACTCCGCGATGGGGTGCCGTGCTGTCCTTAAGGTACTGGAGCGCGCCATCGAGCACTTGGATGCCGAGCGCCTGGAGCGCTGCCCTCACCAGCTCTTCGTCGAAATTCTCAACCTGACGGAGTAGTTTCAGATACTCCTCGACTGCACGGGGCGCATTTCTTCCAGCCAGCAGTGGCAACGCAAGCCGCAAGCGGCTCAATGAGGTTGTCGCACTTTCCGACTGCTCCAAAAGGAGAGACAGAAGTTGGGAGCCCGTCACCCCGGTATCTTGCTGAGCGCATACCGATCCCTCATGTACCCTCGCAATGAGCAGTTGCAAGGCCGCCGCAGCTGATGCCTGAACTTCGGCAACCGCGGAATCCAACCCGTGATTCAATACAGCTGCGGCTTCCTCACTCGGACACAACATATTCCCCAAGGAGCCGTAGATCGCTCGCTGGGCGAAAGGCGGACTTTCGGGCTTTAGGATCGTCAAGCTCACCGCCTGTAATGTCCGGCCGCGCGGGTCAAGCCAGCCAAGTACGGACACGGCTTGATCCGCCGTTACGTCGTCCTTTACTGCGCTAAGTACGGCATCAATCGCCGAGCTGGGCGCAAAGTAAGCGAGTGCCGCCTGTGCAATTTCTCCTCGTTCGGCGAGTGCGAATCTAGCTGTCTCAACTATTGAAGTCCTGGAAGCGACTGGACTAAAGTCCCGTACCACTTGCAGTACGGCGCCATCGGCGAGATCTCGGAGATCGTCGCTCAGCGTTGGATCGGTAGCAAACTCCAGCATTTCCCCTAAGGCCGAGCCGGCTGAGGCGCCATAGCCTTTGAGAATCTCGAGCACGCAACGCTTGGCAGCAATCTCACGATCAGGGCTGAACCCACGCCAAATATGCTGCATCTCGGCGTCGCCAGCCGAAAGCCCAGGAAGAGTTTTGACTGGCAGGGGCGATAGGGTATCGGGACCGCTCGGAAGATGCAGTTTTAGAACCTCGCGTAGAAAGGGAAGGAGGCTGCTTTGTTTTTCGGGAGCCAGCTTTTCGATTTCAGTTTGAGCGCTCTTGCAATCACGAAATACGGCATCTTTTATATCGGCCTGAGAGATGGAGGTCCAAAGGAGGATGGCAGGTAAGGCGGCCAGCACACGGCGGAGGCAACTCATCTCATGTCCTCCCCGGAATATTCGTGTCGATGTGCCACTTACCGTCGCCGTGCAGCTCCAAGATCTGCTCGTGAAAATGCTGCAAATTCGTGCGATATCCAACGCTCACCACGGTAGAGGCAAAGGAGCGAATCTTCCTGTACAGCCGCTCCTCTCCGGCCTCGTCAATTGCCGTGGTGGCTTCATCGAGAAATACGTGCTGTGGCTTTGCGAGTATCAATCTTGCGATGCCGATTCGCTGCTGCTCGCCGTTCGAAAGCGTTGACGACCAATCGACGGTGGCGTCAAAACCGCCTACCCGGCGGAACATTTCTTCCAGTTCGACCTCTTTGAGAACTGCATGTAGTTCCGCGTCGCTGAAACCGGAGCGATTTTGCGCATAGAGCAGCTGGCTGCGGAGTGATCCAAGTGTCAAGTAAGGCCGTTGCGGGACGAACATACATTTATCCGCAGGTGGGCGTACGATCTCGCCGCCCTTGGCTGCCCACAGTCCTGCCAAGACGCGCAGAACCGAACTCTTTCCGCAGCCACTGGGACCGCAAATAAGCAATCCACCCGTGGCTACTGAGAAACTAAGGTCGGCAATCAGGACCCGTGAACTATCCGGGGTCAGAATCGTAACGTTCGAGAATCTCACCTCCTTACCAGTCTGAAACCCAGACAGAGAACGAGGGCTCGAGGCATCGGTCAAAACTTCAGAAAAAACACCTAGACGTCGTACGACGGCAGCATAGGCGCTTAGACTGCCGAAATTGGTGACCATTATGGACAGCGCGTTAAGCACATATCCGAACGCAACGGCCGACTGGGAAACCTTTCCGAATGGGATTTCGCCGCGCAAGTACAATGGTGCGACAACGATGGTGGGCAAAATAATCACCATGTAATTGTACCCGGTCGTGAAGAAATTCAGGGTGCGATTGCGGTTAATAATGCGCAGCATATTCCGCAGCACATCCTTTAGACGCTGCCGCACACGGGTGCGCTCTTTGGATTCTCCGCGGTAAAAGGCAATCGACTCTGCGTTATCGCGAACCTTGATGAGTTTGTATCGATAGTCGGCTTCACGGCGGAGCTGTTCGAAATTAAGATCGATAAGCGGACGACCCAAAAAGTAAGTTACGGTCGAACCGAACAGGGCATAGATTACGACGGTTACCGTCAGCATCCATGAGATCGATGAGAGGACCCCAACGAAGAGGAAGAGCGCGATCGTAGACTGCAAAAAAATCAGGAAAAGCGACAAGGAGGTCGAGGTGAAGGAACGAATGTCCTCCTCTATGCGCTGGTCTGGATTGTCGATTTGTTTGTACCAGCCGAGCCTATAGAAGCCCTGATTAGCAAAGTAGCGGTCCAGCGTGTGGTGAGTAAACCAGCGCCGCCACATCAAGGCCAAGCGCTCCTCGGTGTACCGATAGAACACGGAGAGCGGAATAGCGACACAAAATGCCAGGAGATACAGGAAAATACTATGCGTGAATTTGTCCTGTTCACGCATAGTGAGGGACGTTACGAAATCCGCCCCAATGTAGCTCATCACGACGTCGAAGCCCTTGATCGACAGACTCAGGCCGAGGAGCAGAAGGAGGAGGCCGCGAGCCTTCCACGGTGAATCCGAAAAGAAGAACGGGCGAGCCAGGCGATAGAGCCGGCGCCAACTTTTATGGTCAAAAACGGCCATGGTCTGAAACGCTTGTTGGGCTGCTGAAGGGCTAGACGGGAACCTCCGAGCGGCAATCCATCGTATTCAATCGAGACTCGTAGCAAAAGGAAAAAAGCTAGAATTTTCCCTGAGCACTACGAGAAGGGTTCTCCAATCCAAGGATTGCGGATACAATATTCAGACCTCACAAACGGACGAATTCTCCTGATTCCCTCTATGAAAGCGCATGTAATCGTGGCTGTTCTACTTCTAGGCCTCGCAGGGCCAGCAGGAGCTGACGCAGGCGATCTTACCAAGGAACTAAGGCAGCTGTTGGCCAAGCAAAAAGCTGCTTCCATCTCGGTTGTAATATCGGATTTGCACTCGGGGCAGGTGCTGGCGTCGGAGTCTCCGAGAGAACTCCTCAAACCGGCCAGTGTTTTGAAGATTTTAACCAGCGCGACAGCCCTCGATACCCTGGGGCCGGAATATAGGTTTGCTACCGAACTTCGTTACGACAAGCGTAGTGGCAGCAAGATATCGACGCTGTTCATCAAGGGCGGGGCTGATCCAAGCCTGACCCTGGAGTCACTGTGGCTACTACTGCGTAAGGTTTATAAGCAGGGAGTGCGCTCCATCGATTCCGTGGTGATCGATAGCGCCGGCTTTTCAGTCCCTCGTGAACGAGTTGGTCAGCGCGCCTTTGAGACCGGCAGCTCGCCCTTGGCACTGAGTTTTAACAGTATCGGCTTGGATGTATGTCCGGGGGCCCTCGGAACTGGGGCTTCCGTGATTCCAGATCCCTGGGAGGCTGATGTCAGTGTTCGCGGCAGCATCAAGACTGTTGCCAAGGGGGCCGGGCAGTTTGGCATCGATGAAAGGGAAAGTAAGTCTGCCCATGTCGATTACACGCTCTCTGGCACCATTGGAGTAAATCGGGACTGCGAGACCATTTACCGCAGTGTTCGTGATCCGGTGCATTTCTTCAGCACTGTTTTCGAGCGGATGGCGCAGTCCCTGGGGATCTCCATCCTCAGGGTTCCTCATGTCGGCTCAACTCCGACGACGGCCCCGCTCTTACTCACCCACTATTCAAAACCCCTCAGTCTTATTGTCGAGGATATGAATCACTTCAGCACTAATTTTATTGCCGAGCAGATTGTATACGCTCTGGGGTATGAAAATCAGGCATTTGACCGAGAGCGCGGCCTGAAACGACTAGAGGCACAGGCCCAGACCGCGGGTTTCTCATCCGGGGATTTTGAGATCGTCGATGGGTCAGGCTTAAGTCATAACAACCGTCTTAGCGCTGCTTTGATCGCGGCGGTTTTGCGCCGCGCTGCCTTAAGCCCGGAGTTTGGCGTCGAGTTTCAGAAGTCCTTGTCGGTTGCGGGAAGAAACGGCACTCTCAAGGAACGTCATTTCGACCCTGGGGTAGTCGTGCGAGGAAAAACTGGAACTTTGGACGGGGTAAGTTCTTTAGCTGGACTCGTACAAGCCAAGAGTGGAAGGGAAATAGCCTTTGCCATCTTACAAAACGGGGTTGCTTCCAAGGACAAGGCGGTGGAGTTCGAGGATGCCTTGGTCAATGCGGTGTATCAGTCTTTGTAATTGATGTTATCCAGACTATGCGGCGAACTGCCTTTCTATTGTCGTTGATTTGCGCGTTCGCCGTGAACATTGCTCCGTCCTGGGCCGGGCCAATTCAGCGCCGCACACACCCTGATTTCACCATCCCTCCGAAATTGCGAGGCCGAGTAGATTTCTGGACCGACGTCTTCACGACTTATGGCAAGAGCCAGATGATTATTCATCACCGGGATTTTCCTCAAATTCGCTTTGGGGTGATTGATCTGACCCAGGAAGCTGTCGGGTTGAATGATGACGACCTCAACAAGCTCAAGAAGAAGCGAGGGGACCAGGAAATAAAGGCTCTGTATGGAATTTTTGGCTATCTTGCGACGGGCGCGGCGCCTCGCAATGATTTCGAGCAACGAATCGTCGATCAGATGGCCTTTATCCCCGGTGGTTCGGGCAAATTCAAATCCGCCATAAAGGATGACCTGATCCGCACCCAGAGCGGCATCAAAGAGCGTTATGCCGAAGCCGTGCGCCGAGCCGGGCGGTACCTGCCACTGATGCAGGATGTGTTCCGAGATTACACCCTGCCTACTGAATTGACGATGATGCCGTTTATCGAGTCTTCATTCGATTATAAGGCCTACAGTTCGGTGGGTGCGGCTGGAATTTGGCAATTCATGCGTCGGACCGGGCTGCTCTATCTTAGAATTAATGCGGCAGTCGACGAGCGCCGTGATCCTGTCGAGGCTACGAAGGCTGCTGCGCGATATTTGAGTGAGGCCTACAGCAAACTCGGCACCTGGCCGCTCGCAATAACCTCCTATAATCACGGAATCGCCGGCGTGGCTCGCAAGGTGCGAGAGTCGGGGACATCTAATTTAGCTGATATCATCGAAGATCCTACTACGCGATACTTCGGCTTTGCTTCGACGAACTTTTATCCGGAATTTTTGGCTGCACTCGAAGTTTACGATAACTACCAGCAATTCTTCCCTGGACTAGTGTTGGAGCAGCCGCTTCAGCTCAAGGAAGTGCGGGTGACCAAGCCGACGCAAGTACAGTACCTGAGCCGTAAGCTGAATGTGGATTTAGAAGCGCTGCGTGCGGTAAACTACGCCATTTCCGAAAAGGCTTGGTCGGGACGCGTACCCCTTCCAGTTGGGTACAGTCTCAAAGTCCCGACTGATAGGACTGGACAACTGAATAGAGCGGCGCTACAGGCTGAACATGAGGTTCCGCCATCCGTGGAAGCCTCAAGTGCGGTGCACGGCGGCATAGTCTATCGGGTACGCAAGGGCGATACACTGGCGAGCATAGCACAGCGTCATCGCGTGACAGTTGCAGCGCTTAAACAGCTCAACAATCTCAGTTCCAACAAGGTTTCCGTTGGACAAAGCCTCAAAATTGAGCAGGAGGTTGAGACTCGAGAGCCTGCTCGGCCGCCAGCCCCGCCGGCTCCAAAGAAGCAGTCCTACAGAGTGCAAAAGGGTGATTCTTTGTGGTCGATTGCCAAAAAGTTCAGCAAGAGTCCCGCACAGCTTAAGGCCGCCAACGCGCTCAAGAATGCCAACCTTCGGGAAGGCGACAGCCTCGTTATTCCATAAAAAAACGCCGGGCAGGTTTTGAATCTGCCCGGCGTTTTCCTTAAAGAATGGGAATCGAACTAGAAGTTCTCTCCGGCCATCTCGTCCTGGCCTCCATTCTCATCCTGAGAGCCGTTGTTTGCAGGCTGTCCATCAAGATCGTCTTGCTTATCGTTCTCGCGCGGGACATTGATGCTGATAGCCTTTTTCATCAAGAGCGGGGTCCCGCCGACATCGGTGTTATCGAGCTTGTTAACTACTTCATCAGCTGCTTCTTCGGCAATATCCACGAATGAGTAGCAATCACGGGCGCTAAAGCGTTTGATCTTCTCCTCGGCACCAGCGCAGTTTTGGGTTACCAACTCACGGAATTTCTGCTCCGAGAGTCCATGACGAGATCCTGAGCCGATGTAAATCCGAACATCGCGCTGCGGTGGAACGTAGGGCTGACGCTCACCGCGGTCTCTACGACCACGGCCTTGACGCTCGCCGCGCTCTTCATAATCTCCGCCCTGGTCATCGCCCTGGCCCTGATAGCCTTCGTCTCCGCCAGAGGGCTGGCCCTGGAATTCATCATCCTGATAGCGATCACGTCCGCGTCCGCCGCGGTGGTCGCGATCTCCGCGATCTCGGCGATCGCCGCGATCATCACGGTCACGTCCCCGTCGGTTGCGATCGCGTCCGCGTCCGCCGCGGTCATCACCGCGGTCACGACCTTGGCGCTCTTCGCCGCCTTCATCATCCTGCCGTCCGCCGCCTGGATGTTGTTCACGTTCAGTGCTCGCACGGAGCGTCGGGATGACATTCAAGGTATTATGCAGAAGCATGGCAATCAGAGACTCTTTGCTGTCCGCCTTAAGGACCTGCTTCACGAGCTCAAGCAATGCAGGATCGTTTTGCAGCGCCTGCCGCTCGGCCACTTGTGCCAAGTTCTTGAACTTGATGTTGGCCATGGTGTCCTTGGTCGGGAGCTCAGCTTTCTGGAAGGGAGTTTCCACGAACTTCTTGATGTAATGGAAATTTCCAATATCAAGCGGGCTAACCAAGCTGATGATAGTGTGACGCTTACCGCCTCGACCGGAGCGTCCCAAACGGTGGATATAACCCTCTGGGTCAGCGGGAATCGAGTAGTTCACTATCAAATCAACGTCTTCAACTTCGATGTTGCGAGCTGAAATGTCGGTCACGACTAGTACGGACAGCTCTCCGCGCTGCGATTGCTTGACGGCATCGACAACTTTGGCTGGGGGAACATGCCCAATCAGCTTCTTGGCAGTAACGCCGCGCTTTTTAAGCATGACCTCAACCAGGTCAGCATCTGACGGAGCGTTGCAGAAGACGACGGTGGAAGGGCTGCCTTCGGCCTCGATGATGTCACAGAGCGCGGTCGGCTTTGAGAGCAGATCATTGGAGATTTCGTAGTACACATGAGTAGCAGGGGTTCTATCAGCCGCTGCGCCCTCGATTTGTTCGCTGTTCTGAGTTGTATTAGTGTCGTCTTGCATTTTGGTCTCTCAAAGAGAATTAAAACTGACCGTGAATTATGCTTCTGCCATACTCGTCATCAGGAACTAATACTCATGCGCTTTCGTTGCGACCAGGAGCACTCTTTCCGGTGATAGTACGTGTTGGGTTGCTACTCTTGTTTTTGCTGGCGCTTCCTTCGTGTGTCCCGAAAGGTATCGGGAGACAGAGCCATTCTCAGCAAGCCTTAGAGGCAAAGCCTTCTTTGGTCAGCACGGAAGGAGGAGCTTCTGTCGCTCGCTCTAACCCTCAGGGCCCGGAAAACTCGGCCCGTTCGCTGACCTCAGCAGGGCAAGAGTCTGACATTAATGGAGAAATAAGTCTAGACGGCAGCGAGAACACTGTTTTTGCTGAGAGCCCCTGGCCCACTCGGGGATTCGAGACTTCTCCCGTTAATCAGGGCTCTGAAATGATTGGCTTTTTCGTGGCCGATCAGTCGCGGGGCCTCCTCCTCTCCGTGGATAAGCTGGGGCAGGCAGTTCTTTGGGAGCCTCGCCGTGCCAGGGCCCGCACGCTTTTCAGCCTTCACCGTCCCTTGGAAACCGTCGCCCTAGATCCCGAACATCGGCTCCTAGCGATTGCTGGTCCGTCCTCAGTGGAGGTGATCTCGGCTCTTAGCGGCGAGGTGCGGGTCACGTTGGATCGGCTTAAGACTAGGGCGGCCTCCCTGCAGTTTCAGCCCAAGCACGCCGCTTTGTTGATAGGCGGCGTTGACGGCGAAGTCTATCGTTGGAAATTTGCGGAGCCGCAGTCAGAAAAGTCCCTTGAACGCTACTTCGGACACAGCAATGTAGTCAGCAGCGCGCTCTTTCATCCGCTTGGCAGAGTTTTCTTCACAGGCGACTGGAGTGGAGCGCTCAATGCCTGGCTGCCCTACGACCAAGACGATCGTTTCGGCGGGGAGTACGATAAGAATCTATTTGGTGCGCGGGCCTTTAGTACGCAAGACACGCGCATACGGGCGTCGCGCAGGGCAACTTCCAGCATCGAACATCTGGCCATCAGCTCTGATGGCGAAGCGCTGCTTGTTGGCGGACAGGATGGTACTCTCGAATGGTGGTCGGTGAGGGGTTTTAGCATGCGAACCTCGACTCCTGCGCACAAGGGACTGATGTACGGATTGGCGATCTCACCAGCGGGGAGTCGAGTGGCGACCTCCGGCCGAGACGGAAAGGTGCAGATTTGGCGACTGACAGATAATAAAGTCGCTGCCAGCAACACCGTGACGTATGCTATTGAGTTGGTGAGGACCTATGAGTCCGTTGGAGCGGTTGCTATTCAGTTTCTCGACGAAGATACGCTGGCTGAGGTGCTCAAGGACGGGCAGGTGACGGTAGTTAAGATTACTGCCTTATAGGGGGTGAGTGGTGGAGCAGGTGGCCAAGGTTCGCGGATTCGGCATAAGCCGGGCGGGAGCAGTCGGAATGACTCTCCTCTTTTTGTTGTCGATCGCGCTGGATCAGGTCAGCAAGTATTTGGTGCTTGCGAATATTCGCCCGCGCGAAATTATCCCTGTTATTCCGAATTATTTTAATTTGACGCTGACATTCAACCGCGGAGCGGCCTTCGGCATGTTGTCCCAACTTCCGGACGGCACCCGCCAAATCGTTCTGGCAGTGACTACTTTGGTCGCCCTGTCGGCCGTCCTGTATTTCTTGATGCGGGATTATCATGGCGAGTTAAAGGCGCAGCTTTGTTTAGCTATGATTTTGGGCGGTGCCTTTGGTAACATAATTGACCGCCTCTATATCGGAGCGGTGGTGGATTTCATCGACGTTTACTGGGGGGAGTACCATTGGCCAGCATTTAACGTGGCTGATTCCTCGATATTCATCGGTGTAGCGCTGCTGATTTTAATGAAGCCGGTTCACCATAAGCGGGCGTCAATGCAATAATTCCCCGTGTTGGGCTAGTCCAGCTTATGCTATATCAAACGCTGTATCTTTGGCGTCTTGCGGAATTCCTATGAACAAGCTTTTTCTTATACTACTAGTTTGCAGCCTAAACGCTTGTAGCAACAATCCAACTCCCGAACAGGGGGCCGTAGTAGGCGGGGTAACTGGAGCCGGTGTCGGCGCAGTCGTCGGCAATCAGTACGGCAGTTCGCTTGGCGGGGCGGCTATCGGCGCGGCTGCCGGAGCGGCAACGGGAGCGGTTGTCGGATCGCAGACGAATGACAAGCAGCAGGTTATCGACTACCAGCAAGAACAGCTACGTTTGCAGCAGCAGCAGATGTACGAACAGGGCAAGGAAGTCAACCAAATCAAGCGGCAAAAATATTGGGATCAGAGATTACAGGAACACAAGTAACCGTTGGGAGCATGGCTATGAGAGTTATATCGGGATCGTTGATTGTTGTGTTGAGCATCGGACTTTCGGCTTGCACGGAGCCGGGCGAGACCACTGAAATGGCTGCAGCCACCGGAGGTGCTATCGGCGCTGGCCTTGGTGCCATCATCGGCAGCCAGACCGGGTCAACCGGCGGCGGACTCGTGCTCGGCGCTCTTGCGGGAGGCGCAACGGGAGGAGCGATTGGAAACGCACTTGAGGCCCAAGAGAAGACGATTCGCACCCAGGATGAGGCTATCGAGAAGCAGGATCGCACAATTGCTGCCCAGCGCACTGAGCTCGAGGAGCTCCGCCGCATGAACCAGGAGACTCCAGGGACGAGGCTGGACCGAGAGGTTCAACAGAATGTATACGCGCCGCACGCAAGTTTCGGCGGCATTCAGCCGCGCTCGGCTTCCCCGATCACGGACTCTCGCTACACCGGTGCGCAGAGCAGTCCCAATTTGGCAACCACTTCCCCGAGCGCTTTAAACCCTAGTGCGCCGATGCGTGAATCAACACTGGTTGATCGTTCGGCAGAGTACCAGGGGCGAAGCCTCAATAACCAGGGCGAAGATGTGCGCCCGAATACCGCCGCTCCCATCGTGAATGCCGCTCCCCAGAACTCCAACCCGATTGCTCAGATGGGCTCAAGCACTGCCCCAAGGAGCGCGGCCTTGGGAGCCAGCACAGGGGCTGTTCCGGCGCGCATGAATGCCACCGCGGCCAAACAAAATACACCCGAGTGTATTCAGGCCGAGGGCGAAATTGGAAAGGCAAATGGATCCAATGAACTCGCCGACAAGCTATTTCACTACCGCCGGGCCCTGCGCTTGTGCCCTGATAATCCGACGTACCATAATGGCCTGGGCGAAATATATTTGGCACTCAACCGTAAGGCCGATGCTGAATTTGAATTCCATGAGGCTTTGAACGTGGATTCGAACTATATTCCGGCCCAGAACAATTTGAATAACTTGCGCTAAGTCCACGGAGCCCCATGGTACGTCCATCTCTATTTCGCACGAGCTTGCTGTGTATTGCATTAACCTTAGTCGCTTGCGAGGGGCAGCAGTTCGGTGCTCGGGAGACGGGGGCGCTTGGCGGCGCGGCGCTTGGCGCGGGACTGGGTGCTATTATCGGTAATCAAGTCGGCAGCACCGGCGCCGGTATCGCCATCGGATCCGCGGTAGGAGCTCTGTCCGGCGGGCTTGTCGGCAACGAGCTTGATCGTCAGGGCGAGGCGTTGAATCAAAATGATCAGCGCATAGCCAATCAAGATCGTCAGCTTGAAGAAAATCGCCGCCTGATCGAGGAACTTCGCCAGCGCGGAGCTGATGTGTATTCCACGGAACGCGGCGTAGTCGTCAATCTGCCGGATGTGCTCTTTGAATTCGATAGCTCTGCACTTACCCCGGCAGCTCGATCCGTCGCTCGCGATGTAGCGAACGCCATTCATAATGTGCCGAACCGGCATATTTCGATTGAGGGACATACCGATTCCATCGGTACGATTGAATACAATCAGAAGCTTTCTGAAGCTCGTGCTCGCTCCGTTGCGAGCGAGCTTATAGCAGACGGCACTCCGCGCGCTCGCATCAGTACTCGGGGTTACGGAGAGTCGCGCCCAATTGCCTCCAACAAAACCGATTCCGGGCGGCAGAGAAATCGCCGCGTCGAAATCGTGATTGAGAATCGATAGCCCATCGCCACAAAAAAGAAAAAGGTACGTCTTGATCAACTGCTTGTAGCGCGCGGCATGGTGCCGTCGCAGCGCGAAGCAGAAGGCCTTATTCTAAGCGGTAAAGTTAGAGTGCCGGGAGTTTCACAGCCGAAGCCTGGATTGCAACTGAGTGATGATGCGGCTGTTGAGGTTGCGCACGAGGGCCCCTTTGCAAGCCGCGGAGGCCTGAAGCTTAAGGGCGCGCTCGATGCATTCAGGATCGATATCTCCGGCGCTGTATGCGCTGATGTGGGCTGTTCAACTGGTGGATTTACCGATGTGCTCTTGAAGCATGGTGCTGCCAAGGTATTCGCAATTGATGTTGGCTACGGTGATTTAGCCTGGCAATTGCGTAGCGACCCACGAGTTGTGGTGATGGAACGTACCAATGCCTGTTATCTGGAAACTCTCGGAGAGGCGGTATCACTGATTGCGATTGATGTGTCGTTACTGTCGCTGACTAAAGTTATCCCGAATGTCAGGCGCTGGCTGACCAGCGAGGGGAATATTATCGCATTGGTTAAGCCTCAGTATGAAGCTCAGCCGGGCGAACTGCCGGAAGGAGCGGTGATTGAAGATCTCAAAATTCACCGCCAGATTTTAACTCGACTGCTTGATTGGTGCCTTGCTCAAGGTTTATCACCGCGAGGGTTAGTGCCCGCCAGTATTCGGGGAATGGGCGGAAACCAAGAATTTCTGGTATGGATAGGGTCGGGGCAGGGCGCGAGTGTCCCTCAATTAGTTGACCAGGTCTTAAATAAGTAGCCTGGCTACAACGAGAACAAGAAACAGTATCAAAATAGATAAGCAGGCTCGCTATGTTAGCCAAGTAATTATGCCAAATTTTCGCATATTATGCTACAAGCGCCTGAAAAGGCAGCATATTACTTATGAAGATTTTAAATTTCATAGGAAAGCTCTATGTGCGAAAGCAGGCCTGAACGATCCGAGTTAATGCACCAGGAAGGCCTCGCGCTGCATAGAAGCTTTTGGTCATTTCTATCAATTGCAGGCGCCTTTATTTTGAATGTGAACGTACTCGCGAGCGTGCCTGCGGTAGCTGAAAGTTTCCCATTCTATGATCCTTTTAGCTTGGAAGTAGACGACTGCACAGCCTGTGCGAATAATCGGGACAGAATACTAGCTGATATAGACAATATTTTAATACGACAGGACTTAGCAAAGTGTTGTGACGATGCCGGGGGAATGTCTGACTATGACGAGGGTAAGTGTTATAGCCGTGGCAGTACAACGGGGCCGGACACAGTCAATCGACCTCAGTTTAGAGCTTGCCGTAAGGCCGCCCTAGATCGGCATGACGACGAATACGACAAGGCAGAGATTAACTATCAGTGGTGCATGGTAAAATGCAGCGCTTTGCTCTAGTGAAGAAATTACCAGAATAGAGAATTCGATGTTTTTTATGTGAAGAGGTTTTATGGTCTCTCGTTTTTTTGGTTTTATGACTCCGATTTATTTGCTAGCGAGCATACTCGTTCTGCCATTTATCAGTGACGAAGTATCGAGTAGTTATGCAGCAATCGGCGCGCGGCCAGTGAAATTCATATGCAATTTCGTGGTGGATGGCGTGCTCTATAGTTGCACTTGCAGCAAGCATATTCCTTCAGGGGTAGTGAGCGTCGTCCCCGGCAGCTGTATCATACTCTCGCCGCTTGCTGATGGTGCGCTTGATTTCGAATCGAGTGAGGCAGCTCCTGACTTAGGCGCTAGCGTTCTACAAAGTAGGGATTGTGTCGAAAGTTGGATCGAACAAGACATTCATGGTTATGACAAGTACTGCTCCTATCACTACGACTGCGATACTGGGGAGCAGCTCACCAAAGTGGTCTGTCGCCCATATGCATAGAATCTTTTTAAAAAAGTAGCCTCGCTACTGTGCGTAGCTTCAGCTAGCCAGCGCCTGCTTATGCAGAACAACGACCGGGGCCTCCTTTTTGTTCACCACATCCGGAGTGATGACGATCTCTTTGATCGATGGGTTGCTTGGAACGTCGTACATAAGGTCCAGCATGCATTCTTCGAGAATTGCCCGCAGTCCGCGTGCGCCGGTCCCCTTTGCCAGGGCCTTGGTCGCCACGGCTTGCAGCGCTTCATCGGTGAAGGAGAGTTCTACGCCTTCCATGCCGATGAGGTGCTTATACTGCTTCACCAAAGCATTCTTCGGACGGACGAGAATATCGATCATCGCTTCTTGCGTGAGACCGTTGAGCGGGGCAACCACTGGCACACGACCGATGAACTCAGGAATAAGCCCGAATTTCAACAGATCTTCAGTCTCGAGCTGAGATAGTCCAGGAGCAACTTTGTGGTCCATTTCGATAATTTGCGTTCCGAACCCCAACGATTTCTTGCCGGTCCTTTGGTTAATTATCTTCTCGACGCCATCGAATGCGCCGCCAACAATAAAGAGAATATTAGTGGTATCGACCTGAATGAAGTCCTGTTGAGGATGCTTGCGTCCGCCTTTGGGGGGAACGTTGGCCTTGGTGCCTTCGAGGATCTTCAAGAGAGCTTGTTGCACGCCTTCGCCTGACACGTCTCGAGTAACTGACGGCGTGTCGCTCTTACGGGCAATTTTATCGATTTCGTCGATGTAGACGATACCGCGCTGAGCACGTTCCACGTCGTAATCTGCCGCCTGCAAAAGATTGACGATAATGTTTTCTACGTCTTCGCCAACGTAACCGGCTTCAGTCAAGCTGGTGGCATCGGCAATCGTAAAGGGCACATCGAGAATGCGAGCCAACGTTTGCGCCAGCAGCGTCTTTCCGCTTCCGGTCGGTCCAATCAAGAGAATATTGGACTTCTGAATTTCAACGTAGGACTTCGATGACTGACTATTCTGAATGCGCTTGTAGTGATTGTGTACCGCGACTGACAGAACTTTCTTGGCGTATTCCTGTCCGATGACGTACTCATCGAGAGACGTCATGATATCTTTCGGAGTTGGGATTTGCAGGCGCTGCCCGGCAGGGGAACTCTCGTCGAGCTCTTCGGTGAGAATGTCGTTGCAGAGATCGACGCATTCGTCACAGATATATACGCCGGGACCGGCTACGAGTTTGCGAACTTCTTCTTGAGTCTTACCGCAGAAAGAGCAAATGAGATTGTTGGTACGTTTAAAATCCTTCGCCATGCCGCTTTCCCATCCTTTACGGTAAAACCTGACGAAAACCTCCCAAACCTTGCCCGCCAACGTGCGGTCTATGAGAGAAGCCTTCTACCTATTCAGATGCAGCATTCGGCCCGAGCGACACTCTAACTCTGCTCGAACCAGGGGGCGCTGACTGAGCGGTTTTGCCTTATAAATGAGATCGACAGGATTAAGGGGGGTCTTGATATAAAAATGTTACAAATCGGGCAGCTGAGCCGCGCCACATTCATTGTCGTAACTTGCTAAAAACACGAACTTTTGCCGACTTGAGCAGTGTTGTCAGTGTGCTGTCTCGATTTTGTAAGCGCGTTCTTGTGGCCTCAGGGATGAACCCGCTATGGTGAAATTACGTCTTAAGATTACAAATCTTTTACTTTTGCAGATAAGAAATCATGGCTCAGGCAACTAAGGCTTTTAAGGAAAACGATCGCGTACGTAGAATCTCTGTCCCTGGCTGTCAGGGAGTCGTGAAGAGTGTGCGCCAAGAAACTACCGCCAGCACTGTTGAGCAGAAAAGCAACGCCCTGCTTGTTACGGTGCTGTGGGACAACGGCACCCAGTCGTACTTCAGCCCGGAAGGCCTCGAGCACGTCTAGGGGCACGCCGCCTAGCCTGCGTACGCTATGCTCTCTAGTGCCACCATTCGCGCATAACCATACCAGCGCCCTGGGCTCATTTTGATATTGGTTTTTGGTGCAAATTGTTGCATCATGCCGCCGCTTATCGTCTGGGCTTATCCAATCATACGGAGTTCGTAGATGGCCTCTTATCGTGTCTTCCTGCCTATGGTTTGTGCACTGGCGATTCTTGCGGCTTTTTCTCCTGTCGAAGCGCACAGCGCCTCCTTGTGTTTGAAATCTGTGCTTAAGAACGGAAAGATTACGCTTCGTAAGCGACTCGTAGCAGAGGGCGTTAAATGTCCGAGCGGCTACACTTCAATTCTAACTACCACTGAAGTGTCAACCGTTGGACTGCAGGGTCCGCAAGGCATTCAAGGTCCTCCCGGGGAACAGGGCCCTCCTGGGCCGGTTGGTGGATTTCCAAATCTCACCGTTGTCGTAGCGGAGTCCGCTGCAGACTCAACATCTGCCAAGCAGGCCGGGGCCAGCTGCCCAGCGGGATATGTTGGAGTGAGCGGGGGCGGGGGAGTGCTTGAGGGCCTCTATGTGCCGGCTCCCGGTCCTGTAGCCATTGGCTTTAGCGGCTTTACTATTTCACCGACTCCAACCTGGCTCATTCGCGCCTTCGAGACCGAGCCATACGCCAACAACTGGCGTGTTTGGGCCTATGTCATGTGCCGGCCGCAGTAGGGGGTCGTAGGGTTGAGCGTCCTTTGGATCCTCGTTTAAGTCCGATTCACCAGGCCTTTCCGCTGTATTTTTAGTCCGAGGAGACCATAGCTGTTGAGCTAAGGTTACTGCCTATTGTCGCCGAGCCTTGGTTCCTTGCCGCTCGCGATACGGTGAAGATTTTCATGGTGGCGAGAGACAATTAGCAATGCCAGCGCTGCTAATGAAAGCGTCAGCTGATCGGGTGCCCCTGAGACCATCGTAATTGCTGGAGCCGACAGCGTGGCAAGCACCGAGGCCAGGGAAACCATTCTCCAAACCAGCAGCACCAGTATAAATAGTATCAGCACATAAAACGCGGTAAGAGGGGTGAGACCCACAAGCACTCCCAGCGCCGTCGCCACTCCCTTGCCGCCCTTGAGCTTGCCTGGAATCGAAAAACAATGCCCAGCCACGGCCACCAGGCCAGCGAAACAGTGAAATGTTAAATCGTCGGTGATGAGAGTCGCCAAAAAGACAGCCAGCAGTCCTTTGAGTACATCGCCAATCAAGGTAAAGAGACCCGCGCCCGCGCCGACCGAACGCGCAACATTCGTAGCTCCGACGTTTCCGCTGCCGACAGCTGCAATATCAATACCGCGAGCGCGCGAGATGAGATATCCGGTTGGAAACGCGCCAAGAAAGTAAAAGGGTATCAGGGAAAATAGGGTGAGGAGAGTCGTCATCAGTTATGAATGTAAACTTGCTATAGCCTGGGCGCGATTTGAGTTATTGAAAATATATGAGCCACTTACCAGTACCTGAGCTCCTTCGGAAACGCAGGCTCTGGCGGTTTCGGCGTTGATGCCCCCATCGACTTCGATGACTACCGGACATTTTCTTCGGTCGATTTCCGCCTTGAGTTCGCGAATTTTCGGCAAACAGGTAGATATAAAGCTCTGTCCGCCAAAGCCTGGATTCACCGTCATGACAAGCGCTAAGTCACAGACATCCAGCACATCGAAAATCGTGGAGACGGGGGTGCCGGGGTTTACCGCCACGCCAGCTTTCATGCCCAATTTTTTGATTGCCTCCAAGCTGCGGTGCAGGTGCTTGCAGACTTCCTGATGTACGATAATGCGGTCAGCACCGGCGGTTCTAAAAGCTTCGAACTGCTTCTCGGGATTAAAGATCATCAAATGCACGTCGAGGAACAACTTGGTCGCACTACGCGCAACTTTAACAGCATTATCGCCGAAGGTGATGGGAGGAACAAAAGCTCCATCCATCACATCGATATGAATCCAATCGCTGCCCTTACTTTCGACATCTTTAATCTCTGCGCTCAAGTTTGCGAGATCCGCAGAAAGTATCGAGGCCGCGACGATAGGTTTTTGAGCGCCCATGGATCTTAGGAATCCTTTAACTGTTCATGCGTCGTAACCGGACCACTCTTCAAAAATTCTTCGACCGGCATGCGCTTCTTTCCCTGTAATTGAACATCAAGAAGGGAAAGCGCGCCATCTGCGCATTGCACCTCAAGGCGGCTTTTTGAGGCTTGTATGACTTCACCGGGCCTGGCTCCCGCTGTACCAGGGACAGTTTCTCCGCGATATATTTTAAGGCGCTGGCCTCTCAGAAAGCTAAAAGCACCGGGAGCCGGGCTGAGTCCGCGCACCAGCAACTCGATTTCCCTAGCGCTTTTACGCCAATCTATCCGTGCTTCCTCATTCGTGATCTTATCGGCGTAGGTGACTCCAGCTTCGGACTGCGGGCGAGCGGGCAGGGTTCCTGCGGCAATCTGCGATAGGTGGTCACGAAGCATTCTTCCTCCGAGGTCTGCAAGCTTTGCCGCAAGAGAAGCACTGTCATCAGTAGGCTCGATTGCGAGGCGCTGTTCGCTATACACAGCCCCCGTATCCAGCCCCGCCTCCATCCTCATGAGCCCTATGCCGGTTTCCCTGTCTCCGGCCATTATGGCGCGTTGGATGGGGGCAGCCCCGCGCCAGCGCGGAAGAAGCGAGCCATGAACATTGACACAGCCAGCAAGCGGATAGTCGAGCACAGCCTGCGGTAGAATCTGACCAAAAGCCACAACGACACCGACATCGATAGTTCCCAGCGCTCGTAAACTTTCTAGAAACTGGGGAAGCTCCTTCCTAAGGCGCTGAGGTTGCAAGACCGCGAGGTTATGTGTAAGCGCGAGGGATTTAACGGGAGATGGAGTGAGCTTCTTGCCTCGACCCGCCTCGCGATCCGGCTGGGTTACGACCGCGGCCACCTGATATCGCTCGTCCGCAAGCAGACTTTCTAAGCAGGTGGCAGCAAACGCGGGGGTACCAAAGAAAAGCACGCGCAGCGCGGCCATGCGTTAGCCCTCTTGCGCCTGTCGCTTACTCAGCCACTTCTTGAACATTTCACGCTTGAGCCTGCTCAAGCGGTCAACAAAGAGGATGCCGTCAAGGTGGTCAATCTCGTGCTGTAAGCAAACAGCAAGCAGCCCCTCAGCATGGACCTCGAAGGACTTTCCTTCAATATCGAGCGCCCGCACCGTAATCTTCGTGTTCCTTGTCACGGTATCGCGGTAATCTGGAATACTAAGACAGCCCTCCTCGGAGCTGGCCTCACCTTCGCTGGTTAAAATTTCCGGATTGACGAAATGCATCGGCGCATTCCCCTCCTCGCTTACATCCACGACCGCGATCCGCTGCGAGATGCCGACTTGGGGGGCAGCCAAGCCCACGCCGTTCGCCGCGTACATGGTATCGACCATGTCGGCAAGAAGCTTCCTCACCGATGCGTCAACTTTGGACACTTCGGCGGCGCGCTGTTTGAGCACAGGATCGGGATAAATGCGAATTTCAAGCAAGCTCATCGTGTAACCACGTCTAACTATCCAGATATCATAGCACAAGCTTAATCAGAGCACATTACGCCACTTGTCAAGACCGTTACCGGATTTTGTCGCCAAAATCCGCCAATTACCGAATCAGCTTTCGATTTGGACATTTTCCTTTGAAGCTCCTTCCGTGAGCGTGCGATACTTATATTCAAGGGGTTCTGTTTATGGTTACTTTTGAGCTCCATGAGGCTCAACTTTTTAATATGCTTTCTTCATTTTTCGGGCGCGACCGGGTCGTGCCGCATATGAGCGTATTGTCTGTCTGCGGCGGCGAACTCCCTGAAGCTGCGCAAGCTCTCAAAAACGATCTTCAAACCTGGGCGCGCAGCAATAAATGTTTGTTTACGATTGTTGATGCGGACGACACCCCCAAGATGGTTGTCGAATTCTTTTCGGGATTTGCCCAGGCGGTGGACCCGGTCGAGGAATCTCATCAGCGCTATTTGCCGGTACTGCTGAGGGCGGCTGGCGTACGCTATGTTACCATTTCCAACAACGAATTCTCGGAAGTCCTCAATCCCAATGGAAACATGGATTTCTTGACCCTTTTGGGCGCCAAAGTCGGTTTGGAGCCCTCGGATACCCAGTAGCCGACTCTTGCCTGTTAAGGTGATTGCGCTACGCTAGCGGTATGAACTGGCCCGCCGCGATTCCTCTAGTCCAGTATGCTGCTTTCCCGCTCGTATGCTTGCTTGCGTACTTCGTGCGATTGCATGGTGTCAGACTGCCTAGATGGGGGTTGGCGCTTGCAGTGGGATGCGCAGGCTTGGCCTTCTTCTATTCGTACTTCCCTTCAGTCGGTCCTGCTCGTGCGGCCATCATGTCCCCGTTAGAGGGAGACGCACTTAAAACCCAAAGTCGGCTGTTACGCGAACGCGTAAATCGCGATCTGGTAGGGTTTGGACAGCAGAAAGTACGCAGCACTGCTCGAAGTATTGATAGTCATGAACAGGCCTTGGAGCTGATGAAGAATTCTGGACTCAGGGCAGTAGTATGGGGAAACACGCGTTGGGTGAGAGTTGCATTCAAGGAACAGGCTCCGCAGGCTCTGGGTGAAATTCGCCCTCACGACGTATTGATGGGCCTCTCTGAATTGCGTCTGGTGACCTCGGTTCCCAGCATCGGACTGTCCTATGAGCCTCGTAATGAAACCGCTGACTTCCTGGCAGGCATTCTAGGCGGACTGACACCCGGCTTTGCGCACACCATCACCACTCAAGAAGCGGGGCTTCGCGAGTTGTTGCTCAAGGACACCGGTCAGCTCATCTCCTTCTGGTCGAATAATTCGCATCGTGCTCTAGCTTGGTGGGGAATGGGGAACATACAAGCCTTCAGAGCCTTGCAGCAGGACAGGCTGGATCTCGGAGAGCTGCGTTGCGCAATTGATTCATACAAAAAGGCGCGGGGGTTTCTCCGTGCCAAGGATGCCGCCAATCGCGATTTGTTGATCGCCGTCATTAACAACCTCTCCGTGCTGCGTATCGTCGAGCAGGTAGATAGTGCCGGCCGTGAGCCGGTTATGCGAGGAAAGAAGCTGCTTGTTTCGGCCATAAAGCTTGCAAAGCATCCGTCGCCCTATCCAAGCAGAATTGGGCCGGCAGAGGTTGCGCGGCTCAATTGGCAGCTTCTCAAGGGCTATATTCCCGAGACGGGGCGTGGTAAACACAATCACAAACCCGCAAGCTCCAAAGTGCCTCATGATAAGCGACGCTGAACTACTCAAACAGCTTCCGTATGTCCTAACGGAAACAGACTTCGATTTTCTCGGAAAGAAGTACTCCGGCAAGGTGCGCGACAATTACATCGCCGGCGATCGCCGTGTGCTTATTACGAGCGATCGGCTTAGCTGCTTTGATGTGGTAGTGACCAGCATCCCATTCAAGGGACAGGTCTTGAATCAGATGGCCGTGCACTGGTTCGAAGTTACCCGTGATATCATTGAGAATCACTTGCTTGATGTTCCCGATCCTAACGTCATGGTGGTGAAGAATTGCGAAACCCTGCCCGTGGAGGTAGTCGTGCGGGGTTATTTGGCTGGTTCCGCGTTCAGAGATTATCAAGCCGGTAAGTCTATCAGCGGGGTCACCTTGCCCGCAGGCATGCATTCAGGTCAGAAACTCCCTGAGGTCATAGTTACTCCTTCAACCAAGGCCCAGAAGGGCGCTCATGATCTTCCGATTTCGGAGGCCGAGATTCTTTCCAAGGGACTGGTGGAGAGGAAGCTATGGCAGCAAGTAAAGGACGTAGCCTTGGCTCTCTTTCGCCGTGGCTCAGAGCGTGCCGATTCCCAGGGACTTATTCTCGTCGATACCAAGTATGAGTTCGGACTCCATCGGAACAAGCTCTTGCTGGTAGATGAGATTCATACGCTGGATTCTTCCCGCTATTGGAGGAAGCAAAGTTATCCGCAGCGTTTTGCGGCTGGTGAGAGCCCAGAAATGCTCGATAAGGAGCCGACTCGGCAGTGGCTGCTGTCTCAAGGCTATAAAGGGGAGGGTAAAATACCTCTTTTTACTGATTCGCATCGAATCGAGATTGCTAAGCATTACATTTCTTCGTACGAAACCATCGTGGGGGCTGGTTTTGGCGGATCCGTCGGACCCGTACAGGATCGCATCCGGACAGCCCTTTCAAGGCAATGAGGAAATGAAAGTCATTTTCTGGCTCTCGCTTGTTCTGCTCACCGGTGCCTATATCTGCGGCGCTGTTATCGATCCAGATCTTTGGTGGCATATCACTGCCGGCCGCTGGATTCTCGCCAATCACGCCATTCCGCATGTCGATTATTGGAATATGTTTTCGTCTGGTCAGCCCTGGCGGGCATATTCCTGGCTCGTCGAGATTCTCTTTGCCGCTACTGATTCGCACTTTGGTCCATCGGGCTTGTTTGTTCTGCAGCTTGCGATGGCTTTGGGAATCGCCTTCTCGCTCTTTTATTGCCTAGGTAAGATTTCTCGGGATTGGTTTTTCGGAGCGCTGCTTGGCATCTGGGCAACGCTCGCTTGCTTCAATCATTTCACGCTGCGCCCACAATCGCTGGTTTGGATCTATTTCATTTGGCTGATATGGGTAGCGGAGCAGATCGATAGCGAGGGCCCCTCGCCGCGTCGTTATGCTGCAATCTTCTGTATCATGACTCTCTGGGCCAACACTCATCTGACGGCCGCTTTGGCCTTGATGACTGTTTTTGGCTGGCTCTGGCGCAGGGGGAACGTGCGCACGGCGATGACTGCCTCGGTCTGCGCTTTCGCAGGCAGCTTGGTAACTCCTTACTTGGGCGGTGAATGGATTACGCTCATCAAGAAGACAGGGCACCCTTTCCAGCATCAGGATATCGCTGAATTCCAGTCCGCAACTATCATGCAGTATTCCACGGCATTTCTGATCATTGCCTTGGTCGTGCTGCTGACCTTCTTGCACTTCCGCCCTAAATCCGTGTCGCTGGCCAAACTAGCGGTCGTGGGCTTGTTTTGCGCTGCCGGCTTATCAATCGTTAAATTCTTGCCCTTCGCCGCGATCTATATCGGAGCGGTTATCGCCGTGATTTGGCATAACGAACGAGCGGACCGCCTGGCGCTGGGAAATCTTGCGGAGGCAGTTGAGCGATTTCGGATTGGCGTAGCAAAAATTCCGCGCGAGGGCGCCAGTTTTCTTTGCATTTGTTTGGCCATCACCTACGTTGTTAGGCCGTGGCGCCAGCCTATCGATACCGACATTGTGCCGGTGGCCGCGGTAGATTTCATGCAGAAGCACCAGCTTCCGCTTCCCGTACTGAATGATTTCGGCCGCGGGGGGTATCTGATGTATCGCTATAGCGATGCTGCGGGGAATCCGGGGCTTCAAGTGCCGGTGGACGGGCGCACGAACGTCAACGATCCCAAGGTCTTCGATAAGTTCGAGAACGCTTTTAGCGGCAAACGAAACTGGCAGAAGTACTTCGATGCCGTCAATCCCGGCACGGTGCTATGGCCCTCAGGCAGCCCGCTCGTCACCATTCTGCTGCAGAAGCAAGATTGGTGCTTGGTATTCTGGAGCGGAGAGGAGGATGACGGATATAGCGTCTTTGTTAAACAGGACTTCTGGGCTGCTCACAAGGAAGAACTACCCTCGCAGAATTGCGGGGCAACATCCACGCCCGAGAACTCCAGCTCCTAGTAGCGATAATCGTTTCTCTTCGAATTGTCTCGTTTCGCTCGCACCCGCGCGGCATGCTCGCGATCCCAGTCATCCTTCGCTTGGTCGCTGGGAGGGGTATCGTAGTAGGGATCGTGATCGGGGATATCTCGATTGCGGGAATAGCCGTCTCCCAGGTTTCGGTCTTGAGACGAGTCTCGGTCTCGAGAATAGTCGGAGCTTCGTGAGCTGTCATACCGATCGCGGCTATTCTGATCCCGAGAATCGATGTCACGCTGGCTGTCCTTGTCCCAGTCGTTGCCCAAATCTCGAATGCCTTTGCTCATCTCGTCGATAGAGCGGCCAATGCGCTCGGCCGGACCCTCCGGCTCCTTCACACAGCCGGTCATCATCAATGTGGCGCTGACTATAACTGCAGAGAATAGTGCTTTCATGCTGGTGCCCTCGAAATATGACGAGAACGAATATATATCCTACAGGCTGCTAGTGCACAAATGAGAGCCGTTAACGCCTATCCCGGCCTCCACGCCCGCGTCCGCGAGAATCTCCTCGGTGGTCACCGCGGCGGCCTCGGTCTCCTCGACCTCGCCCGTCGTCATCCCGGCGGCGCTCCTCGCGCTGCTGGGGAGCAGGTTCAGGAGCGGCAGTTTGAGCTTTTGCATCCTGTCGCACGCAATGCTCGATGGTGAAGCGGCAGAGTTTGGCGATCATGATCGTAAATTCTTCGCTGGGTTCCTCAATATTCCCCAGCTCCAACAGCAGCTTCCTGGCGAGCACGAGTTCCTTTTGCTGCACTTCAATCTCTTCTTGGCGGACAATCTCGTAAAAGTGAGCCAGGCGGGCATTGAGGACATCTTCCTCGCTCGGCAGAGCAAGTTTTGTCAATTCAAAGCTCAGGAAGCGCTTGAGACTCTGAAAGGCAGTAAAATCCTGCGGTCCAATCAAACTGATGGCGCGGCCGGAACGTCCGGCGCGGCCGGTTCTACCCGTGCGATGAACGTAAACTTCCGACTCTTCGGGTATCGCATAATTAAAGACCAAATCGATATGCTCGATATCGAGGCCGCGAGCCGCAATATCCGTGGCTATCAGAATCTCAAGTTCTCCGGCACGAATCGCAGCCATGATCAGGTCGCGCTCACGCTGCGGCAAATCAGAATTCAGGCGGCGAGCGTTGAAGCCGCGGCGGCGCAGGAATACTTCAACCAATTCGGTATCCGATTTGGTATTGCAGAATATGACCGTTGAGCGCGGACGCTGAGTTTCGATGAGATCGCAAACTGCGTTGGCCTTCGCGGTAATTTCATTCGTGACTTCGCAGTATAGATGCTCGATGGGGGCCCGCTCCTCGCCAGGTGTATTGATGATGATGCGCTCTGGCTTGGTCAGAAAGCTATTCGCCAGCATCTCAACGCGAGGCGTGATGGTGGCGCTGACGAAAAGGCCCTGACGCCGGTCGGGTAATCGCGAGAGAATTGCGCGCACCTCTTCTAGGAATCCCATCGAGAGCATTTCATCCGCCTCGTCGAGTACGAAGTACTGCACTCGACGGAGCAAGATCAGCCGCTGCCGGATGAAGTCCTGAATGCGCCCCGGCGTGCCCACGATCACGCGGTGATCGCGGTTGAGTGCTTCCTCTTGATCTCTCATGCTCGCGCCTCCAATCAGGCAACAAGGCGAGACCTTGTCGGTTACGGATGCAATAACGGCGCAAATTTGGTTGGCCAGTTCGCGGGTTGGGGTAACAATCAGCGCGAAGGTTGAGCGCTGGTCAGTGGTGCGCTCTAAGTGGGAGAGCAGGGGCAGCACGAAGGCTAACGTTTTGCCGCTGCCTGTCTTGGCCTGAACGATAATATCCTTTCCCGAAAGAGCGCAGGGGATGGCGGCGGCCTGAACGGGCGTCGGGATGGTGATTTTGAGCTTCTCCAAGGCCGCCAATACCGCGGAATTGGTGACTATTTCCTTAAAAGACTTCGTAGTGGCAGGTTCCTGCGTAGTTTCGGACTGAGCTTCCATGAGTTTCCCAAATTCTAATACTCGAACTGTATAGCACGGGCGGACGTTGACCTCTACTGTCTGCGGGATACACTAGTTCCGGCCTAAACCACAGGTTACCTATGCCGCACTGCATACTAGAATACTCAGCTAATATCCCAGATAAGGTTGATTTTCCCGCGTTTTTCTCGCAGCTCCATGAGGCGCTTTCAGCCTCGGGACATATCGACCGAGCCAGACTAAAGAGTCGCTGGATCAGGCATGATAGTTATTATGTCGCGGAGGGCTCGCCCCGCAGTTCTTTTGTTTATCTACAGATTGCGCTCATATCGGGCCGGTCGGAGGAAATACGGAAAGACCTAGGAGAGCGGGCCTTTGCCTTGTTGAAGCAATTCTTTCCTATCTCGAGCCGCGAGATCTCTTGTTCCATGACGCTCGAAATGCGCGAGATGCTGAGCACGACACATTTCAAAAATTGAAGCGCATCCGGGATCGGTTCTGGCTACTTCCTCCGCTTCTTGTACCGAAAGCAGCCTTCAACATGATCGTCGACCATGCCCGTGGCCTGCATATGGGCATAGCAGACCGTAGAGCCTACGAATTTAAAGCCCCGCATCTTTAAATCCTTCGACATAGCGTCCGATTCCGGCGAAGTAGCTTGCATAGTGTGCTTGGTGCGGCCGCGAGGGTGCCGTAAAGTTTTATGACCCGTGAATTGCCAAAGATAGGCATTGAAGCTGCCGAATTCTTCTTTGACCTTGAGATATGCCTTTGCGTTCGTGATTGCGGCTTTGATTTTTAGCCGGTTACGAATAATGCCGGCATCGTTCATCAAACGCTTGATGTCCGCGGCCGTGAATTTAGCGATTTTCTTGGCATTGAACTTCTTGAAGGCTTTGCGGAAGTTTTCGCGTTTACGCAGAATCGTGATCCAGCTCAAGCCTGCCTGAAAGCCCTCGAGTAGGAGCATCTCAAAGAGCCGATCATCGTCATGCAAGGGGACTCCCCACTCCTCATCATGATAGGATACATAGAGCGGATCAGTGCCACACCACCAACATCGAGCACGTTCTTTCGGCATTTTCGT
Source organism: Bdellovibrionota bacterium (assembly GCA_041907145.1). GTDB lineage: Bacteria > Bdellovibrionota_C > UBA2361 > UBA2361 > JAFLCA01 > JAFLCA01. Next base: position 33,969 of record JAYRHW010000158.1, on the reverse strand, counting down.
CCTGGTTATAGAAATCGACCAAACCCGGGCTCCATGGTAGCCTCTTCCCACTATGGATCAAGAGCTGTGTTCGAAGTGTGAAAAGTCCCAGGCGCGCTGCATCTGCGATTTGTTGCGCCCGCTGGCAGCGAGGACTCGGGTGCTCATTCTTCAGCACCCTCAAGAGCCCGATAAGGAAATTAACTCGGCGATATTGTTGCATCGCTCACTGCCTCATTCGGTTCTGAAAGTAGGATTGTCGTGGCGAAATTTGGGGCACGCCCTCGGCGAGGAGGCCAACCCCAAGGAATGGCTGGTGCTGTATCTCGGCAGTGCAAAATTGGAGCAAACTGCTGCTCCGGGGTTGGTGCTTGTGTCCAAGGATGGAAATGTCCTGCCAGCGCCCAAAGGCGGCTGGGGCTTCGTGAAGGGTATCGTGGTTCTTGATGGAACCTGGAGTCAGGCAAAGACTCTTTGGTGGCGAAATGCCTGGCTGCTAAAACTTCAGCGTGCCCTGGTCGTGCCGGAAGGGCGCTCGCGCTATGGGGAGCTGCGAAAGGAGCCGCGCCATGAATCGGTCTCGACACTTGAAGCTGCCGCGTTAGCGCTGGCGGTTTTGGAGAGAAATCCCGTAATTCAAGAAGATCTAACGACGCTCTTTGATAAGTTCCTCGATCGTGTTCGGGCAAGCGGCTACCGTCCCCCGCGCCGAGCTGGAAAGGGCAGGCAGCGCCGCTTTCGCGGAGGCAGGCGCCGTGGGTAGGTTTGGAGTTTCTCCTGAAAAGGAACTCGAGCTTGTCGCGCGTATGGCGAGGCTCGGAATTCGCGAGGAAGATCTGGAGGAGTCTTTTATTCGAGGTTCCGGCAGTGGGGGACAGAAGATAAATAAGACGTCATCCTGCGTGCAGATTAAGCATTGTCCGAGCGGCATCGAAGTACGCTGTCAGAGGGAGCGCTCACAATCCATGAATCGCTTTTTTGCTCGCCGTCTGCTCTGCGATCGGCTTGAGGCCCTTGCGCTCGGGAAGCAAAGTACAGAGGAACAGGCGCGGGAGAAGATCCGACGGCAAAAGCGCCGACGCTCCCGCAAGGCCAAAGAGAAGATGCTCAGAGATAAGGCAAAGACTGCGCAGAAGAAGCAAGGACGTGGAAGGGTTGGCCTTGGGTCCGAGGACTAGCTCCGGTCGCCTATAAGTAGTGCTCGATGACTTGCAAATTTTGACTATCGATTGCGATATCGCAGAGCGGCGCCTGAGACGGATGCACCGCACCGACGTAAAGTCGGCGCATTCTGTCGTACTGCGCGGCGGTGGCAGCTAAGCCCGAGTCTCCGGGGCTTTGTTCCATCCCCAGCGAGTCCAATATATTTACGCTTGGAAGATTATCATCTCGAACGGTTGCTTCCACGATCCTGAATGCTTCGCCTTCCACCGTTGTATTTTCCGAACGCAGAAGAGTAGCGAACTTTTCAACTATCGCTCGCATGGCTTCCTTCCCGTAGCCTTGCCCCCAGCACGACTTTCTAACTGCAAAAGCCAGCTCCGAGCGCCCTGGGATGGAACCGTGACCCATGACCGCTACGCCTACGAAAGCTTCGTCTCGAGTTCTGACTGAAAACGCGCTGAAGGGATCGCCGTGCTCCCAGCGGGCAACCCATGTTTCCAGTCTTTTGGTGAAGCGCTCGCTTGTCCAAGGATCCCCATTCTGAAACTTATCCATTACCTCGGCTGAGCCGTACACGTGCCGATAGAGTTCCTCCGCATCCTGGCGGGTGACTGAGCGCACGTGAAGCGAGGGAGTGTATATATGAACAGAAAGCTGACCGGCTTCATTCCAAGTGCGCTCGACCCGGGTGAGCGGGGAGTTGGGCAGTGGAGGCAGGGTAAAATGGGTCGGGGCCGCAACCGTCTCCGGAAGCTTGTCGACGGACTGTTCGAATGTTACCTGCATAGGACAGAGATTATGGGGGCTAGCCAGAGCTTAATCAAGCTATGCGGTGCTGTCCGTTTTAGAGATAAACTTTCGCCGTAAGAGTCTAACAGTCGAGCGAAGTGAAGACTAAATTCCCCAAGAACATTTCGGTGGCCCTGTGGTCGCCTCGTTTTGCCTTGCGATCTTGATTTTTGTACAGGGTAAAGATCTGGTTGTGAGCACTGAGCAGCAATGTCTCCATGAGTTCACGTGGAAATTTGTACTTGGGATCGAGGGCCTTAATCATGTCGGTGAGCCTGCTGCACAAGGCGTCATAGCCGGCTAATATCCCTCGGGGCTGACTTTCTCCCGCGGCGCGGGTCATATATACCCGCGCGGACTCCGCGATGACCACCCGGTGCAGCAAGCCTTCGTCGATATGCTGCACATTAGGATCGTCTTGATCCGCTTCGAGTAATGCGGAGATGGCAAGTTCAAGTTGCCGTCTGGGATCGCTGACATTTCTTGTGCGTACGCCGATTAAATATTCCAGCCATAGCCAGTACCAGCAAACGAGATAACAGAGCAGCTGATGCTTGTTCCCAAAGTAGCGGTACACGGAAGCCTCGGTAGACTTGATGCGGTCAGCGAGCTTTTTGAAGGTAAAGGCGTCGTAACCCATCTCATCCAGCATCACGATGGAACTGGAGATGATGCTTTTACCGAGGGCTGTCTCCTCTGGGTTGCGCAGGTAGAGGCTTTGATCGAGTTGGAATGTGATTGAGGCCGTCATTGGTAATCCCGCTAGTATCTCGACAGTGTACGGCATTCCCCCGCGTCGTGCTAGTATTACTATTATCGGTTGATAGGGGATTTATGCCTCATCCGGGCTCCAGCTCCTCATAACTATCTATGTGGATTCAATGATCTACCGAGGGGGATTGGCATGGGCTTTCTAGATGACCCGAACTCGCCGGCAGCCCGCAGGGCCGCTGAAGCAGAGGCACGTCGGCGCGCGGATGCTCAAGCTCGCGAGAAAAAAAAGCGAGAGGAAAAGCTGGAGAAGCAGCGACGCGAAGAGCGCATGGAGCTTCAGCGCCAACAGCGTGAAGAAGACGAGAAGGCCATTAACGAAATGGCCAAGAAATTCTCCGGGAATCAAAATTCAGATGCAAAAGCTTCAACAGGGCTCAATCGTGGGCCTGGGCTGGGTTCCGGCACCAAATATAGCAACCCTAATGTACAGCTTGGTCAGGGGTTTGGTCCTGGCTCAGCGACGCAGCCGGGATTCAATCCGAACGCTCCGCGTGTGGGGCATGAAGATGAAGCGACTTCTGCCAAGGGCGGCAAGTCCGGGGGCGGCAAGGACGCAGGCCCGGCAGTGCCGCGGCTGCCGCGCCCGTTCTAGCGCGGCCTCTTAGCGATCGCGCAGATAAATATACAAATCAGAAATGCTCAAGCCTGGGGTGGGGTTTCTCAGACCGTATGTTTCCTCTGCAGCGGTGTTTTCGGTAAATTGATAGAAATAGAAACGGGAAATCCCCGGTACGCTGCCTTTCAAGAACGTCCAGGCACGTTCTACGTACTCCCGCTGCGAGTTGATGCCTTTGGCCCCTGATTCGGTTACCCAAATAGGTTTCGTCAGTGCGTTAAGGAAATCTCCCACCCCATCAGGGCGTATTACATTCTCGTATTGTGAGCCGTAATAATGGATCGCCCAGCGATCTACCAAGGACTGCGCTCCGGCCTCTATCATCGCCTTATTGTAGTCTAGTGCCCGGGGATAGCCCTGATTAATGGCAGTCGTAGCGGCATTCACGACCTTCTTCACTCGCTTCTTCGATTTGATGAAGGATGACGCCTGACTAAGCATATCGACGTAATTCGCCGGTGATTCAGTCAGGCCTAGCCAGTCGTTACGTGTATTCGAGGAGTCGTTGGGCTCATTCCAAATTTGAAACGCCTTGATGGACGAATATCGTTGGTAGCGGTTAACGACCTTCTTTACCCAGCGTTGCACGAATGTTTTGCGCGGATCGCCGTCAACCCAATTTGCAGGGTCCTGCATCCAAGAGGGAACGCCGGTGAGAATTACCAGTGCCTCAGTGCCGCGTGGAATGTTTTTGGCGATGGCATCGTAAAAGGAGAAATTTGCCCGCGAGCCTGGCGTCGGTTGGACGTTATCATCCCAGGCGAACAGCACTCGCATATATTTTAAACGCAGGACGCCCTTCACTTCTTGGAACTGCGAGCGAATAGACCCGAATTGTGGATCGTTTACGAAGGCATTGATGCCCGTTATAGAGGTATTAATCGGCCGGCGCGGGAAAAGTATATCGCTGAGCCCGGAGTTTCCCGGGCTTGCAGCTGCAATCCCGGGCAGGAGCAGTGCCAGACAAAATGAAAGAATCTCCCGGTTGAGCCGGGAGGGAAGTAGAGACATGCGCACCTCTTGGCTTGAGAAGTCGGAAGTTCTACGAAAAACCTGTAGATTGAGTAGCTCATTTTTCAATGCAGAATGAGATATAGTGACAGTGGCCTGCCTATCGGCGCCGCTTAGTGATTTTTATGAACGAAGCTTGTCCTCATTTTGCAGCCGCTCGCTGCCGCTCTTGCGATCTTTTGGATCGCCCCTATTCCGGTCAGCTGGAGGCCAAGGCCCAGGCTGTATCGGCCGCGCTGCGACAAATACTAACTGCCGATCAACTGGAGCCCTTGCCGATAGTGGGGGTTGGGCGAGTGTTCGGCACTCGCGGCAAGGCGAAGATGGCAGTGGGCGGCAGCGCAAGAGCACCGTCGATTGGCTTTCCGGGTAAGGATTTTGCCATCATCGATATCATTGATTGCCCATTACACGCAGAACCGCTTGCCGAGATATTGGCCGCGACTAGAGATCTCATTCAGAAGTATGAGCTACCACCTTATGATATTCGAGCCAAACGCGGCGAGTTGAAGTATGTGATCGCGAGGCGAGCTATCGGGACCGGCGAGATCTTGGTTCGTCTGGTGCTGCGCTCCACTGAGCAGATCTCAAAGGCCCGGGCGATTTTCACCGAGCTTCGTGCGCAATTTCCTGCCCTCAGGGTCGCATCGGTAAATGTACAGCCTATTCCGATGGCGATAGTAGAGGGACCTGAAGAGCTCGTGTTCAGCGATGCAAAGACCATTACCGAGCAGTTAGCCGATACCAGGCTCATCTTTTCTCCGGAAAGTTTCTCGCAGGTTACTCCCGAAGTAGCTGCTCAGCTGTATCTCAGTGCTCGATCGGAAGTGCAGAGGTTGGGCTCCAGGAAACTCTTGGATCTCTATTGCGGGGTCGGCGCCTTCTCGCTTTTCTGCGGTCGGGTATGCGAGTCGGTGCTTGGCGTGGAAATTAGCAGCGCTGCCATCGAAAATGCTAAGGCTGCGTCGCGAGCCAACGGCCTGGCCCAGGTACAGTTTCAGCAGGCCGATGCGGAGGAGTTCCTCGGCGGGCACGCCTTAGACTACGATACCGTGGTGGTGAATCCTCCGCGTCGAGGGCTGTCGCCCTTGATTATCCAGCGATTGAATTCCTCGGAAGTGCGTAACCTGCTGTATTCTAGCTGTGACCCATTGACTCTCGCCCGCGACTTGGAGTCCTTGGCGGCAGCCTTTAGAGTGGCCAAAGTTCAGCCCTTTGATATGTTTCCGGGCACCTCGCATGTCGAGACCTTAGTTTCATTGGTCCGGCGGTAGTATCTTTCCTAATCGGTAGTGCGCGTCGAGGCTGTCCTGGGTATCCTTGTAGCACATGAGCTTGCCAGTACTTGAACAATTAATCCCCTTTATACAAAGCGCCGACTCCCTGCCGCAGCTGTTTTCGCACGTCGTGAAGCAGTGGCCGGACTCTGTCGTGTACTCTCAGGCCCAAATCATTTCCCCTGAGCGCCGTGAATGGCGGGCTGCTACCTACCGTGAGGTTTCCCGCAAGATTTGGCGATTGGCACACTATCTGGCGAGTCGCGGCGTAAAGGCTGGAGATCGAGTAGCGATAATTTCTTTCACGCGGCCGGAGTGGATGCTTGCCGATTTGGCGATTCTCTACCTCGGGGCAACCTCTGTATCTATCTACCAGTCGATAAGCGCTATGGAGACCGGCTATATTCTGTTCGATGCCGGGGTGAGTTGGATTTTTGCTGAGAACGAGGAGCAGGTTCAAAAGCTCAAGGAACTGGAGCGTTCCCCCTGTCCGATTCCGGCAACCGAGGAGCGGGCGGCGCAGACCATCAATCTCAAACTTGCTCCCCTTGTGACCTTTGAGGCAGTTGAGGGGTATCTGAGTGTCGCAGATATTCTGGCCAATCCCTCCATTCCTGAAACTGAACCGACGCTGCCGCCAGGTGCGGATGTTGCTTCGCTGGTCTACACCTCCGGCACTACGGGACCGCCCAAGGGGGTAGTACAGACCCATAAGAATCATCTCGCTAACATTTGGCAGGCGGCTCGCACGGGGCTCTTTGCCCCCGATGGAGATCTGTTCCTCTTTTTGCCGCTGGCCCATTCGTTTGCCCGGCTGATTGGCTACCTAGGGTTCTTGACTCCCACGGCGCTTAGATTTCCGGCAGTCGCCGATACGCGCAGTTCCGTCTTGAATGCTTCGAGTGTCCTTCGTGACTTGCGGGAGGAGGGAGCACAGGTGGTGCCGATGGTTCCGAGGTTGCTCGAAAAACTGATGAATGGCGTGCTTGAAAAGGCTAATGCGGGCGGCATAGGCGCTGGAATTCTCGCCCTGACAATCTCGTCGCATCGGCAGGTCTATGGGTCGCATCGGGATGCCGTTGCGGCTTCCATCGGGCCATTGATCATTTCCGTGTTGACTACTCCCATCGCGAGGAAAATCCGCCGGCAACTGTTCGGCGAGCGGTTTCGCCATGTAGTGTCTGGCGGGGCAAAGCTCCCGGTAGCCGTGAATGAATTTTTTGCTAGCCTCGGTATTCAAATCTACGAGGGCTATGGCCTAACCGAGACCTGTGTGGCCACGAATGTAAACCGCGTCGGACAAAATAAGATCGGCAGCGTAGGCCCATGTTTGGAACAGGTGCAGTGCCGAATCGCCGAGGACGGGGAAATTCTATTCAAGGGCCCCAATATTGCTCGTGGCTATCATGGCCGCACAGCTGCAACGCGCGCGGCCTGGGATAGTGAAGGCTGGTTTCACACAGGAGATTTGGGCAGGCTCGATGATCAGGGCTTTCTCTTCATCACCGGCAGGAAAAAGGAGTTGATCGTCACTTCCGGAGGCAAGAAAGTATCGCCACTGATGATAGAGGAGAAACTGACCGCGTCGCCGTTCATATCATCGGCGGTAGTGCTCGGTGACGGAAGACCATACTGTATCGCCCTAGTGATGCTTGATGTTCCTTTGGTGAAGCAATGGGCTGAGAGGCGAGGCATCGAGCTGGCTCCGGTTATTTCTGACGATAGTAATGTGTTTGCTCACATCAGTAGCGAAGTAGCGGCAGTCAATGAGAAACTTTCGCGCTTTGAAACCATAAAAAAATTCGCCATCATTGATCAGGAATTGACGATCGAAAATGGCTTCCTAACCCCGACCTTCAAGGTTAAGCGCGGCATGGTTGAGAAAAAATATGCCTCGTTGATTGCTGCACTGTATGACGGCGCAGCTCCCGAGTAGAAGTGCCCTATGAGTGACTTGGCGCAACATCCCGAAAGCGATTTTTTTCATGTAGTTCTCGTGGAGACTGAGGAGAGCCTCAATGTCGGCTCGGTAGCGCGAGCCATGAAGAACTTAGGCTTTAAACATCTGCATCTCGTTGCCCCACGTGACTATAGACCGGAGCGAGCCGCTATTACTGCCCGCTGGGCGACGGAGGATATTCTAGCATCTTTGCAAATATATCCCACGATGGAAGCGGCCTTGGCTCCGATGCAAGAGGTAGTTGGTTTCTCGGGGCGCGACGGAAAAGATCGCTTCAACTTGACCTTGCCTCAGTGGGTTGCACATTTGCACCAGCGACCGAAGGTGAGAACAGCGTTGGTATTCGGGCCTGAGGATACCGGACTACGCAGCGATCATGTGCAGCACTGCCGGTGGCTCGTCAGAATTCCTTCAACGGTTGAGTACCCCTCGTTTAATCTTGCACAGGCGGTTCTTCTTGGTCTATTCGAAATTACCAGACAGCAGTGGGACGCCGTGTCGACCGATCCCTCCCCGCATGCGCCGGAGTGGAACCAGTTTTATCAGCTTGATCGTCTGGTTGAGAAGGTTCTCATCGACAGCGGCTTCTATCGCGAAGGAACACCGGAGCCCATCCCGGGACTGGTAAAGAATCTGTTTCGCCGCATTAACCCTGATAAACGAGAAATGGGCGTACTCTTGGCGCTATTTAGCCGAATCGATCGCGAGCTTCTACACCGGTCGGCGATCGCAGCAGCTAAGGACTCAAAGTAGGCTGGCCTGGAGTTTTGCGTCCCATCTCCACGCGTTGAGGGTTCTCGCCGACGAGCGGCCCCCTCCGTCTCCACGGAGGACATCGTAGCTTACCTATATGAAGGGAAAACCTCGTGTACCCAAGGACTTAGTTCTTTCCGCCGGGGCCTTTCTGCGGTAGTTTTTCTGGTATGTTCATCAAACGAACTCTCAAAGAGCGGGCGCTTGGCTTGCGCCGACTACTGCGCTCTTCGCTCACGCCCGAGCTCTTTAATGCGAAGGTCGAGGTCTTTCGTGAGCAGATACTAAGTCGCGACCAGCTAGCCGCTCAGGCTAGAGATTTTGCGCACCGCTACTATCCGAGTACGGAAGTGCCGCGGGACTTCTCGCTGCTGCGAGATTTAGGGATTGCCGAAGATTCTCTCGATACAAGTTACTTCGCCTTGGCCCGAGCAGCCGATGAAAAGCAAGTCCTACCGCCCGGCAGCGAATGGATTCTCGATAACTATCACGTCATTGAAGAGCATCTTCGTGAAATCAAAAAGGACCTGCCGCGCGGATATTATAAGTTGCTGCCGCAGCTTCGTGATGGCCCGTATGCTGCACGTCCGCGAGTATACGCGCTGGCGGTGGAATATGTCCGGAACCGAGACTCGGTCTTTGATGGAGAACTCCTTTCTTCCTTTATAGCGGCCTACCAGGAGCTTCATCCGCTAAGCATCGGCGAGCTGTGGGCCATCCCGATCATGCTGCGGTATGCCATTCTGCGGAATTTAGCCGCCTTGGCTACGCTGAGCTTACGAGCGTATCAGGAACGCAAGGCTGCCGAAGAGATCTCCGAGGAAGTGCTGCGGGATGCCGAGCGGCCCGGTACCGAGATGGTGCTGAATCTCGCCAAGCGGCTCGAAGCTTGGCCCGGATGGGTTGGTCCCGGTGCCATACATATCATGCGCCGATTGCGAGCAATCGGCGTACGTACGGCGGTAGCTCTGCACTGGATTGAGGAGAGATTCCGAGAATCTGGAATCGATCCGGATGAGCTGATCAGAACCGAGCAATACGCCAGGGCGGCAGATCAGATATCTATCGGCAATTGTGTCACGGCGCTTCGCGCAATTGCGCTCTTCGACTGGAAAGTCTGGGTGGAAAATAACAGCAAGATTCACGAGATCTTGAAGCGTGACCCAACAGCATTCTACGAAGCATGTGATTTTACGACCCGCGATCGTTACCGCCACGAAATCGAGCGGATTGCCCGGAATGCTCGGACCCCCGAACATGAAGTTGCGGAGAAGCTCATTAAATTTGTCGAGGAGACAGCGGGAAAGCGAGCAGCTGATGACGGAGCGCAAAGTCTGCGTGACCGGCATGTGGGAGCCTATTTGCTTGGAGAGGGAACGCGCGGATTCGAGGCGTTCGTTGGAGCCGTACGACCGTGGAGGGAGCGGATTAGCGCGCTGCTCAAACGACATGCCGGCTTCCTCTATTTTGTCGGTATCTTCTTATTTACCGGCTTCTTGGTCAGTGTGGCGGTGGAGCGAGCGTTTGCTGCAGGACTGGCGCACATCTATTTGCCTGCGATTGCCTTTCTGTTTGCCATCCTAGCGAGCAATCTTGCAATCCAGCTCGTTCAATGGATGGTCACACTCAGCGCTCCGACCGCATACGTTCCTAAACTTGATTTCGATGAAGGATTGACTCCCGAAGTACGTTCTATCGTTACCGTGCACTGTATTTTTTCGAGCCGCGAGGCAGTCGATCGAGTGGTCGAGGCTCTCGAAGTCAGATTTCTTGCCAACGACGACGAGCAACTATCTTTCGCCTTGCTTGGAGATGTCAGCGACTCGGAGAAGGAGACCGTTACCGGCGATCAAGCCATTATTGACCATGCGATCGAGCTCATTCAGTCGCTCAACGCCCGCTACAAATCCGAAGCAGGCGATCGTTTCTACCTGCTGTTTCGCAAGCGATTGTTCAACCCCGCCGAAGGCAAGTTCATGGGTTGGGAGCGCAAACGCGGCAAAATCATGGAATTTAACCGCTTGCTTGCCGGCGATGACAGCACGACTTTTGTCCTGCACGTTGGCGAGAAGACGGCCCTTCGTGCTCACCGCTATGTCATCACACTCGACGCCGATACTCAGCTCCCGCGTGGGATAGCTCGTAAATTAATAGGAGCTTTGCATCATCCTCTCAATCGGCCAGTGATCGATCACGCCCGTAAGGTGATCGTGAAGGGTTATGGGCTTTTGCAGCCGCGAGTAGGGGTGTCGTTGCGTTCGGCCTCAGCTTCCCTGTTCTCCAGAATATTTTGCGGGCATGCCGGCATCGACCCTTACACTAGCCTCGTCTCCGAGGTGTACCAGGACCTCTTCGACGAGGCCTCGTATGTCGGTAAGGGCGCTTACGATCCGCGGGCCTTTGAAGAGGTGTTGGAAGGACGAATCCCGGAAAACAGCCTATTGAGCCACGACCTCTTCGAGAGCATCTTCGTTCGCACCGCGCATGTGTCCGATATAGAGCTGATAGATGACTTTCCCTCTCGATACAATGTGTTCGCGCGCCGCGAGCATCGCTGGATTCGCGGTGACTGGCAGCTTCTGCCGTGGCTGCTTCCAAGGGTGCCGAATGCCGCGGGAAATGCCATCCGCAATCCTATAGGCTGGCTTGGCCGGTGGAAAATCTTTGACAATATTCGCCGTAGCCTCGTGGCCCCGGCGGCTTTTGCCCTGCTGCTTGGAGCCTTCACGCTTTTTCCGATGTGGCCGTTGTTCTGGTTTAGCCTGGTTTTGGCAACATTTTTGTTTCCCATCGGCGCTAACCTCGCAAATTCGGTGTTGGTAGCGCCTCCACGACTTTCGCTTCCCGGCTACTCTCGTAACGTAGGACAGGACTTCCTCAGGAATTGCGCACAGGCCTTTTTCCATTTGAGTGTTTTGCCCCATCAGGCTTTTCTGGTGCTGCATGCAGCCGGTATTACCCTGTGGAGGCTGCTCGTAACGCGGAAGCATCTGCTGGAGTGGGAAACGGCATATGCCTCGGAGCAGCGTAGCGGCAAGTCGGCGCGTGATTTTCTGCGATCGATGTCCGGAGGAATGCTGCTCACCGCGGCTGCTTTGGCGCTGATTGTAGTAATCGGTCCGCAGCATTTGCCATTTGCTATTCCGCTTCTGGCGCTGTGGGGAAGCGCCCCGGTTATTGCTGCTTGGATTAGCGCTCCCGCCCAGGGAGAGCGCTACGTGCGTACCCAAGCGGACGAAGATTATCTCGTGCGTGTGGCTAGGCAGACGTGGGCCTATTTTGATGATCATCTGATTGAGGAATACAACTATCTCATCCCTGACAATGTTCAGATGATCCCGACTCGAGTCGTTGCCGAGCGTACTTCGCCGACCAATATTGGCCTTTCGCTCCTTTCCCTCATGACCGCGAATGATTTGGGGTTTGCCACACTGCCGTACGTGGCGACTCGCATCAACCGCGTGTTCCGCACCTTGTTCAGGCTCGAGCGCTGGAACGGGCATTTCCTCAATTGGTATGATATCAGGAGTCTGCAGTCTTTGGCGCCGCGCTATATTTCTGCCGTTGATAGCGGAAACCTCGTTGGGCATTTGATGGCCCTAGTCGCCGGCCTCGAGGAAGTGCTTCATGCGCCGATCGTTTCTGCCGCACATTTTCGTCATATCAGGCGCGCTTTCGGTGTGCTGGTAGAACGTCAGGGAAAGGATGAATCGGATCTGAGCAAGGTTGCGCGCAAGATCTACCAGGAGCTTGTATCGCCGCCGCGTAATTTTCGTGATTTGCATCGAATCCTCGAGACGGTGCGACTCTTTGTTCGCGATCATCGCCTCGAATATCGTCGGCTCGGAGCAGACGCGCAGGAGCGCGACCGCATGATTAACTCACTCTGTGATTTTGCGGCGCTCTCCGACTTGATCGCGTGGTATGGCCCGCTGGAGGCGCTCTATGAGGCGTTAGACGCCAAAGCGCGCAGTGGGTTCTCCTTCTCACGGGCGGAAAAGGGATTGAGGAAGATTCTGTTGGGGAAGAATCCGACCATGGCGTTGATCGTCAAGGTGCATAATCGCATTGCGGACTTGTTGAGCCAGCGTAAGGAGAATTTCTTGCCTCAGGTCAATGATGCAGCAGTGCAGAAGGCTTTCGATCAGTTGCAGAACGGCCTCCAAACCAGCATGCCGCATGCCGAAGGGATCTTCTCTGAGATACGCTCGGCCATTGACTATGCCGAGAAGATCGTCGGTGAGATGAAGCTTTCAGAATTGTACGACTCGCACCGCAAGGCTTTCGTCATCGGCTATAATTTGGACCGCGGTCTGCGGGATAGCGGGCACTATGATTTGCTCGCATCGGAGGCGCGGCTTACGAGCTTTGTGGCAATCGCTCGCGGCGAGGTGCCTCAGCAGCATTGGTTCATGTTGGGGCGCCCAATCACCGAGGCGTTTGGAGGACGGGCCCTGCTGTCCTGGGGCGGCACGATGTTCGAATATTTCATGCCGATCTTGGTGATGAAGGATTATCCGGGAACCTTGCTTTCCGATTCATATAGGGCGGTAATCCGATCGCAGCAGCGCTATGCCAGGCTGCGTAATGTGCCGTGGGGAATGTCAGAGTCCGGTTATGCCGGAGTAGACTTCCATAAGACCTATCAATACCGGGCATTCGGAGTGCCGGGATTGGGGCTTAAGCGCGGTCTATCGGAGGATCTGGTAATATCGCCCTATTCAACTTTCCTGGCTTTGCCTGTCGCGCCGCGCGAGAGTCTCTTGAATCTTTCTGCACTCGATCAAGAGGGAGTGCATGGGGAGTACGGTTTCTACGAGGCCATCGACTACACGCCGTCGCGTCTCAGCAAAGAGGAGCGAGGACATGTCGTAAAGAACTTCCTCGCTCATCATCAGGGAATGTCCCTGGTTTCAATCAACAATTATCTTAACGGCGGCATCTTTCAGACCCGCTTTCACTCCAATGTCGCCGTCAAAGCCACCGAGCTTCTGTTGCACGAGAAGTTCCCGATAGCTGCTCCTGCGCTCGTGCCGCATCGCGCCGAGCAATTGGCCTTGGACGACACGGAGGAAGGCCGCGCGAGTCGTCAGGTGGTAGTAACGACCCCGCATACTGCGTTCCCGCACACGCGAGTGCTCTCGAATGGGTACTATTCGGTGATGATAGACAATGCGGGAAGCGGTTTCTCCCAGATCGGCGGACATATCGCGCTCACTCGCTGGCGGGAGGATCCGGTCGTCAATAGCCATGGAAGTTATATTTTTCTCAAAGATCTGGGCAATAACGCGACCTGGTCGGCGGCTGCCCAGCCCTCGCGAGCAGAGCCGGAGTGGTACGAGGCAATTTTCGATCCGGCGAAGGTGGAATTCAAACGGCGAGATCTCGGAATCGTCTCTCACACCGAGATTGTCGTGTCGCCCGATGATCATGTCGAGATACGGCGCGTGACGCTGACCAATACTTCTCGGCGGCCTCGAACAATTGAAGCAACGAGTTTTGCGGAAGTAGCAATGAATGACAGCCGGGCCGACTTGGCACATCCGGCCTTCTCGAAGATGTTCGTGCAGAGCGAGTTTTTACCTGAACTTGAGACGTTACTATTCTGGCGTCGCCCGCGATCGGCCCGGGAAAACACTTTCTATCTGTTTCACATGCTGATCATGCCCATCTGCTGGACAGAAACGACCTATGAAACTTCGCGGGAGGCTTTCATTGGCCGAGGCCGCAGTATTCACAATTGTCGAGCGCTGGAACCGAACGGAAAGCTGCTGCGTAACTGCGGAGCGGTACTGGACCCCATTTTCTCACTGCGAACGATTCTGGAGCTCGAACCTGGCGCTTCGCACACCGTCATGTTCGTGACCGGAATCGGAAAGACCAGGGAAGATGCGCTGGCGCTGGCCACTCGTTATAGAGAAACCGGCAGTATCAATCGTGCCTTCGAGCTGGCGCTCAGTCACAGCACCGTCGAACTTCGTCACCAACAGTTTACGATAACCCAGGCGCACGCGTTTCAGCGCCTGGCCAACGCTCTCATATTCAACATTCAGGGAGCGCGGGCCGAATCGGCAGTTTTGAGCCGTAATCAATTGGCGCAGGCTGGCTTGTGGCGCTTCGGCATTTCCGGGGATCTTCCTATCGTACTCATCCGAGTATCCGAGCCGCCGCACTTGAAGCTCCTCAATGAATTGCTTATCGCACATGAGTATCTACGTCTCCGTGGAATCGTCTTCGATCTTGTCGTGCTGAATGAATATCCTGGAGGCTACTTCCAGCACTTCCAGGAGGAGTTGGAATTTGCCGTGAAGGCCGGAGCGGCGGGGCACCTGCTGGATAAGCGCGGCGGCATTTATTTGCGCGCGGTTGGCCAGCTTTCGGAGGTTGAAGTAGTACTTTTGCAGACAGTCGCGCGCGTTATTCTCCACGGCGCCAAGGGCAGCTTATCTTCTCAGCTCAGCTTCAGCAGTGAGGCTGTGGCGCTCTCATGGGCTGGGCGAGGACGAATTGCAACGGCGGAACCCGGGCCTGAGGCCGATACTTCGCAGGGCGCGGTAGAGCGTTTTGCGCACGGTGCAGGACGGCACGAGTTTTCACCGGATGGGAAATCTTTCCGTATTCAGTTGCATCCGGGAGAGGCGACCCCTCTGCCATGGAGCAATGTGGTTTCAAATTCGCGCTTCGGCTTCATTGCAACGGAGCGGGGCGGAGGATACACCTGGTCGGAAAATAGCCGGGAAAATCGCCTGACTCCCTGGAGCAACGATCCGGTCTGCGATCCCTGCGGGGAAGCCCTCTTCATCCGAGATCTCGAAAGCGGCTCGGTCTGGTCGACCACGCCCGCTCCTGCTCCGGCGAATCAGGTCTACGCCGTGACCCATGGCTTCGGATTCTCGACCTATGAAGTCGAGAACGACAGTATTCAAAGCACCCTCACGCTGTGCGGTGCCAAGGAAGCCCCAGTCAAATGGTGGTCGCTTACCCTTAAAAATACCGGCTCGGTGACTCGACGGCTGGAGCTGTCATTATACCTCGAGCTCGTGCTCGGCGTGCAGCGCGAGACTTCGGCGCGCTACATCGTGACTTCGTTCGACGAGAAGTCGAAGTCCTTGCTGGCGCGAAATTTATATAATAACGAGTTTGCGGGTCGGGTCGTAGCAGTGGGCGCGAGCTTGGATCTATCGGGCTACACTTCTCGACGCGATGAATTCATCGGCAGAAACGGCTCTCTCTCCTCGCCGCTGGCCTTTCAGGTTGGGCGCAGTCTCGCGGAGACCCTGAGCAAGTCAGTCGGACCGGGCTGTGATGCATTAGTCGCCGCGGCCGAGGTATCGCTTGCGCCGCGCGAACGTCGAGAGATCTTATTTTACCTCTGCGAATTCCCGAATATCGAGGAATTACGCACGCAATCCAGAAATCTTTCTTCGGTTGCCTTTTGCGCCGCCGAGCGGCGCGCCGTCGATGCTTACTGGAAGGAAATTGCGTCGTCCATTGAAGTCAAGACGCCTTCTCGCAGTCTTAATACCTTGATGAATGGCTGGCTCCTCTATCAGGCGTTATCCTGCAGAATCTTTGGACGCTCGGCATTCTATCAGAGTGGCGGTGCCATTGGGTTTCGCGATCAGCTGCAGGACTCGCTAGCCTTGTTGCCGATTGCCCCGCATATGGTCAGGCAGCAGATTATTCTCCATGCGGCGCGCCAATTCACGGAAGGCGACGTCCAGCATTGGTGGCATCCGCCCACGGGCCGTGGTGTCCGCACGCGCATTAGCGACGATCTTTTATGGCTTCCCTATGTGGTGCACCGCTATATCGAAGCGACTGGAGATGCCGGAATTCTGGATGTAGACCAGAGCTTCATTGAGGCCTCTCCGCTCGAAGAAGGGGTTATGGAATCCTATATCCAACCGGGGGAGTCCCTGCATAGAGGCTCTATCTACGAGCACTGCATTATCGCGATAGATCGAGCGCTTACGAGCGGTCCGCATGGATTGCCGCTCATTGGGAGTGGGGACTGGAACGACGGCATGAACGAGGTTGGCCGTGAGGGTAAGGGCGAATCTGTCTGGCTCGCTTGGTTTATTATCGATGTGCTCAAGCGTTTTGCGCCCATTGCGCGAGGTCGCCGGGACAATTATCGGGCTCAGGGATATGAGGATAAGATAAAGCAACTACAGGCTGCGATCGAAGGCTCTTGCTGGGATGGAGAGTGGTACCTGCGGGCATTTTACGATGACGGTAAGCCCATGGGGAGCAAGCGCAATGATGAGTGCCGCATCGATTCAATTGCGCAGAGCTGGAGCGTTCTGTCGAATGCCGGCGCTCCGGAGCGGCAAATCAAAGCGATGGAATCTGCGCTCAAGCATCTCGTCAAGCGTGAGGCGGGAATAGTGGAATTGCTCACGCCTGCATTCGATAAGTCGCAGCAGGATCCGGGGTACATCAAGGGCTACCTGCCGGGAATTCGTGAAAATGGGGGACAGTACACTCATGCAAGTGCCTGGTTCATCATGGCCTTGGCAAGGATGGGTCGTGGAACTGCTGCGGTCGATCTCTTCGAACTCATAAACCCGATCAATCTTAGCTCGACGCCTGCCGGAATTGAGCGCTATCGGGGTGAGCCGTATGTATTCTGCGGAGATGTCTATTCCAATCCTCAGCATGCGGGACGAGCAGGTTGGAGCTGGTATACCGGCTCGGCTGGTTGGATGTACCAAGCAGGGCTGCATGAGATTTTGGGTATTCGATTCGAGAAGGATACCGTTCTGATTGATCCTTGTATCCCTGCTACGTGGAAGGATTATGAAGCTCGGCTGCGCTTTGGCAATGGCAGCGTGGAAATTTTAGTTCGCAATCCCAAGGGCGTGGAGCGAGGTATTCACTCGTTCAAAGTGAACGGAGAGGAGTCGACTAATCGTCGAGTCGCCAGACCGGGAAGCGGGGTAGTTCGCGTCGAAATTATTCTTGGATAGAGGGCGAAGGTCTGATTCCTGAAGATTGGATTAGGAAAGTGTTTCCGGGGTCCCCATGTTCCCGCGATAATTTCATCTTAGCCCAATCGACTATTCTATTAGAACCCATCTCAAAAGCGTCTGAGACAAATAATGGTAGCCGATAGTTAAACGAAAGCGAGGAAGGTTTTTTGTATATCGCCGCCGAATCGCTTCTTCAACGAGCGTACTCTCATGCAGTGAAGCACTTGCAATGGATAAGGAGATAGGAGGACTCGAATTGTCTGAGATTGCCACGATTTCAGTGCCCTTCCCTTGAAGATTCCGAACAAGGTCTTCAAGAATTTCTCACATGACCCCGGCTTTACGCCATTCTTGAAATCGCCGGTTGCACGTCTGGTATGACGGATACTCCTTGGGTAGATCTTGCCAACGTGCTCCAGTTTTCAGAATCCAAAGAATTCCTTCAAGTATCCGCTTTGCGTCATGGCGACGGCGACCTTCACCAGGTTCTTTCGGCAGACGCTTCATAATAAATTCTCATTGATCCTCCGTGGGCTTCATCTACTCACCATTTCAAATCTCCTAACCACTAGATACCCCCATTCTTTTCTCCGCCTTTTGAGACCGCCTTTAACTCCCACTTATGCCCCCCTGCTCTCACGCCGATATTCCTTACGGAGATTTATCAATTGCGATGCCTCAGTGCTCATACGCCCTCACGATGCCGCTTCCCGCGCAGGCCTATGGCGCTGGCAATCTTGGCACTTTTGGGGGTTCTTCTATGCGGGGCTTCTCGAGTAGCTGCGGATCCGCCGGCTTTAGATGTGAGAGTAGTCGCTGCACAGAAATTCGTCGTGTTGCCCGCCAAAGCATTGCTGTACGCATCCATAGATTCACAGTCGAGCTCTCCAGCCAGTGTTAACTGGAGCCTCGTTTCGGGAAGCGGATCCGTCACATTTAGCGCGGCGAATTTTCCTGAAACTTATGTTGATTTCAGCACTTTCGGGCCCTTTACTCTGCGAGTTGAAGTGAACGACGGTCAAGGGCACTTAGCATCGGACCAAATCGAGATACTCGTCTACCCGGAAGGCATGCCTTACGATTTTTCACCAACCGAATATGTCGCCCAGTATGACAGCACGGGCCGCGAAGCTCGCTATAGTTACCCCTATATTTTCCAAGGATATGAAAATATGGATGGGGGAGATTCTGAAGGGGGTTTGACCCATCCTGATAGCAATCGAGGCTTCGTCAAGATATTCCGAATTCAGGGGTCTCCGGATCAGCCGCAAATCACGGAGATTGCGAGAATTGACGGTACCCATACTCCACGACCTGCGAACTGGGAACAGGAACCATTCAAATTGTATCCACGTGAGGGATTCGAACTACTTAACGGTTACTTGTACATGGGGATGGAAGGCGGATGTGCCCGCATGGGGGGACGGTGCGTTTATCTCTTTGTCGTAGATGTTAGAGATCCATACCATCCCAAATTCGTTGGGCGTGATTTCCGCGTCGGTGCGCACAGCATCGGGGCAGCCAGCATAGCCGGGGTGCCGTATATTTATACCTCCGCCGGTCGAATTTTCGGACAAACTAATCCGTTACCATCGGTGGAATCTCCCACGGATTTTGAGCTGAAGTACGATCTCAATTCCGTGATGTCTCCTGCCCCTCTTACCGTACCTCACATCCATGATGTAAAGGCTTACCTCGTACCGATCTCAGGGGGACGAGAGCGTTGGCGAATGTTCGTATCGACCATGCCCGGGGGCAACTTGCACGGCTTGTGGGTATTTGATCTAACCGATCCGACAAAGCCTAAGAAAGTCGCTCGTTTCCTTTACTTACATGGCGGGGTTACTCACGACACAGAACCCTTCCCAGCCGCCTATCTGCGCGGCTACTCGTCGGCGGTGATAGTTAAAGACGAAGCGAACAACGGGCCACTTAGCATTCTTGACACTTCGATGCTCGACGATCCCGCAACGATTGGAACGGACTTAGGTACTATTAACTGTCAAACAGAAGGAAGCAGCTGTCTTCTTAAACAATTTTGGGGTGATACATTTACAGGCATTCCTCACTGGTCTGACATTTCAAACAATATCCTCGCAGTCGGCTCCTACGCCGGAGGAGTGAATTTTTTTGATCTAGCACATGGTCCTGCCGATGTTCGGCAAATTTACCGACATCACAAAATTCCAATGGTAGTCGAGGGAGCGACTTTTATGCGAGAATATCCTAACTTCCTGCTGGCTCCAGGTCGGCAAGGGGGCGTAGGCTTCCATATCCTCGGTCTAAATCCTCATGTCTGGAGCCCGCTCTCAGTCTCCGGGAATGAGATAACTTCCCAGCGCTACGCAGACGGCTCGTTTGATATCACCCAGATGACCGGCACCGTAACTAACACTGGAGACGCGCCGTTATCGTACTCAATCAAGAAAACCAGACCTTGGATTACGGTTTCAGATGCGGGAACTGCGTGCGTCGGCGTTGGGGGAAGCTGTTCCGGCATTCTCGGCCCGGCAGAATCGCACCAAATTGTTGTCGCGCTTAACCAAGAGGCAGGTGCACTGCCGGAGGGATTGCAGCGAGACTTCGCCAGTATCGAAATTTCTGATGGCCAATATGTGGTGGCATCCAAGCAGATTACTCTCAATCTCGATCCCGGTCGTCCGACGGTAACTACACTGAGCGCCTACAGCGGAACCTGGGGGGATACGGTAACGATTTGGGGAACCAATTTCTTTGATCCTCCCCTTATCGTCCCATGGGGGAATCAAGTAGGATTTTTTCTGCCCGCGACGCCAATTGGTTCGAGCTTACAGTCATGGAGCGCATTGATCTCTCAAAGTGCTTCCGAGATTACTTTCGCGGTGCCTCCCGTGCCCTCTGGTGACTACTATATTGGTGTCAAAAAGAATTCTGCTGGAAATGCTGCCTATAGTTCGCATCAAAGTGCCGCGTTACTCGGGCCATTCAATATTGTTGCCCCGACAGCCACCCCATCCCCTACGCCGACACCACCCCCACCTGCAACGCCACCACCCACAGCGACAGTGGCGCCTACCATGACTCCAAAACCAAGGCAGCTCACACGCGCTCTTCAAAGGAAAGTGGACAAATGTGTGAAGTCGGTGCTTGCCAAGTCTCGACGGGTCTCCAAATCGAGGGCCCGCAAGCAATGTGAGGCAAAAGTCCGTAGGGCCGCAAAGTGGTATTAGAATTAATTAGAGGCGGTCTCAAGAGGCAGAGAAAAGAATGGGGGTATCTAGTGGTTAGGAGATTTGGAATGGTGAGTAGATGAAGCCCACGAAGGGTCAATGGGAATTTATTAGGAAGCGTCTGCCGAAAGAGCATGGTGAAGGTCGCCGTCGCCATGACGCAAAGCGGATACTTGAAGGCCTTGTTCGGCATCTTCAAGGGAAGGGCAAGATCGACCTTGCTGAAACCTTTATCGATGCTTCCTTTGTGGAGGAAAAAAGGGGGTAAAAAGATCGGCCCCGCAAAGTGTGGGAAGGGCACTGAAATCGTGGCAATCTCAGACGCCCTTAAGACGGGCTCTAAGAAGTTGCTAGAAATCCACAGCGGCGTCATCTGCGTGCACTGAATCGCAGCGCATTCGCCAATCGTAAACAAAAAAGCCCCGCCTGCGTGCTGTAGGGAAGGTTGGGGAAGCGCGCAAGCGGGGCAAGGAGCAAGTGCAAGTGTGAGATCTTCTATTTCTGGGGTGAGGCCTCCAGTCCCTTGAACCAATCCTGCAAATTCTTCTGGTCTGCCGGGATTGGGGTCATGGAATGCGCTACCGCGCGTTCAACGGCGAGTACTCCGACTTTATGTCCGAGCTCCAGACCCTTCTCAGCATCGAAGCGATAATGGATCCCGCCGTACACTCGGGACATCGAAGCCTCCTGAGCCTTGGATTGCAAATCCTTAGCCTCGGCAGGGAAGAAGTAGGAGAGCACTTCCGCGGCTGCCGCAGAAAATGTGCTGTGTCCGGAAACATATGAGGGAAAGTTCGGCAAACCTACAGGCGTCGTGATGGCGGCGTCGACCTGTGATGGACGGATAAGCCAGAAGCTGTATTTTGCGTCCCAACAGGCAATGCCCGCATCTGCCATGGCCATGTTGAGTGTCGCGTAGACATGCGAGGACTGGCTGTCATTCAGTCCATATTTCTGTATAAGCTCGGTCGCGATCTGGTTCCAATGTCCCGGCGGAGTTGCGGAACCGGGTCCGTCGGCCCAAAATGTTGCAATACGAAGCTGTTCTGGACTGCGTGTTTCAGAGATCAGCCGCACCTCTGCTAAAGCCGCCTTGAATTCCTTTGATTCAAACGCAGGAGGAGGCTCCGGTCGAAATTGCGATCCACTTTCCATATTCCACGGTCGGACCTTTCCCCACTCAGGATGCAGTCCGGGAGTCGGAGGTGTAGCGGAGGAGCGCCAAATGCCGGGTCCTTGAGGGGCGGTGGAGGCCGCCTCGGCGCCAGGATTATCATGCGCTGCGTATTCGATGACGCGTAACGCGACAGCACGGCCAATTCTATCCCCCTCGATGATATCGCTTCGAAGATTCAGCCCGCCCTGGAGCCTGGAATCCGTGTGCTGTTCTGCTTGTCGATTCAAGACATCGAGCTTTTGCGGGAAAATGTAGGCGAGCACCATCCGAGAAGCCGACGCAACTGCGGCATGGTCAGAGGGGTAGGACGGTGACGATGCGTGTCCCACCGCGCTCAAGCTTGAATCGATGGCGGAGGGAGCGGGCCGGCAAAACTCTTCCTGCGCTTGGCGGGCAGCCAGCAGGGCATCGTGTTGCGCGACACTGAGTAAAGCGTAGGCTCGGGAGGCTTCCACCGGGTTGAGCTTCATCTCGGAGACGAGATCGCGGGCGATACGATTCCAAGCCAGAGTGGCTCCCTGGTCCCACTTCTCGATTTCTTTAATTGACTCAGCGGTTCTACTTTGCGCAAGAATTTTCAGTTCCGCGATCTCGGATTTGACTGTTTCAGATGTAATGCTATCCGGCGCCTGTATGCGCACGGAATCGAAGGAGCTGCGCAGCAGCGGTTTCTCGCTGGTTCGTACTACATCCAGCGATAACTTCGGCTGAAACAGTATGACGGTGGCCCCCTCCTGCGCCTCTTCGGTTTGTAATGCGGCCACATATTGTCGAATAGACGACATGGCCATACCGGCGGCAGTCATGCCGATGCCGAGGCCGCGAAACCATGAGTTGTGCAGGGGTGATTGGGAATGATGCTCTTTGGACCCGGGCGTGTTTTCTTGAGCTTCTGAGGGAGGAGGGACAGAGGGGCTCGGAGCAGCGGAAACCTCGCGAGTCATGCGAACAAACTCCAACCGAAAAAATCCCGACTTTGCGGATCGTTCTTCAGTGTCTCCGTCTCGTCGTATTAAAAATTCTATCCTGGCGCCGGTTCTTAACCTACGCTCGGAGAACGCGCATTCCGTCCACCGGCAATTTGGTGTTTTTCGCTTTTGTTCCGCGATCTTCCTGTCAAGAACTTTGTCCGCAGAGCGGAGATTGGAAAACTTTTTTTTGGCACAGGTGAAGCAAATTCTCGTGAAATGAGGAATTGGCAGCAGCAATTTGACTTAGCTGTCGCGTTACCCTTCCCCGGCCTTAATGCTGGGCACTGCGATCTACCCCATTGAAATTATTGACTTAAATCATCCGGGCCATCCCGGATTTTATCTCAAGGGGCGGTGTTGAAACGCCGATCTTATCCTCACAGAAATTACTCACCATCGATGGGCGCAGGGACCTTAGACTTATGAGAATTTTAATTGCTGAGGATGAAGCCGTATCGGCGCGCAGTCTCGAAGCTGCGGTCAAGCCCCTTGGAGAGCCGGAACGTGCATGCAATGGCGAAGAATGCTTTCAAAAGTTCTGCTCGGCGCTGGAGGCAGGCCGCCCCTTCGACTTGATTTTTCTCGACTTGATGATGCCTGATTTCGACGGCCATGAAGCCCTCGCTGCCATCCGAGACGTCGAGGAGCGGTACGGAGTGGCGCCCGGTGCAGGCGTCAAAGTGATTGTCACTTCAGCGCATACTGATTCTCAGAATCTCTATCAGGCGCATTTGTCCGGCTGCAACGAGTACCTAGCGAAGCCTATCAACCACGCCGATTTACGGCGCGCGCTTCGCAAACTTGGATTCGACATTCCCGAAGAGCTTTACAATTAGGCCGAGGCGCCGCTATTTACCATCGCGGTAGGAGCGCATCTGACCTGGGACGCCCGGCTTGCGCGGCATGTTCGATAGCAAACTAGAGGGTTCCTTGTTCAATGCGCTCAGGGTGCTGCCGCTGGCGCCGCCAAAAGTGCGTGTTACATAATCCAGGTAAGCCGAGCCGAGCTTGATGTTTTGCTCAGGATTGTTGGCTTGCCAGGCGCCCTGCCACTGCACGGCGGTGCCGGATAATTCGTAGCGGCCGGAGTTGTCATTAATCGGACGAAGGGCCAGTGCCTGCCCGGCCTCTCCAAGCGAGAAATTGAATTTACCATTTGCATCACTCGAAACGAAGCGTGGATCATAAGAGCGCATCGATGTGCCGGTCGAAAATAGAAACTTTCGTTCAGCCAATTGTATGCTGCGCGCCTGGGCATGCTCTATGATATGGGAGGGCTCCTCTTGTCCGTTTACGGAAGTGACCAGAGATCCTTGAGACTGTGGAGCGGCAGCTACGACCGAGGAGGTGTCGAGTGACGAGTCGGCGTTGGGGTTCAACACCGTCACGGAAATTGACCCCGAATCCATCGGAGTGCTGCGCTCGGCGACCTTCATAGAGACCTGAGAGCCGATCACGAGGGCTACGCCGATAGAGACGCCAACAATAAGGGAGAGCCAGTGCCGGAAAATGAGCCCAACACGCTCGTTGGATTCCAATTCCCGCGCGACACGAATCTTGGGATGCTCTGATATCGCGGTTGACTCAACTTCGCTGGTGAGCCTGGAAGGGCTTGGAGTTTGCGCAAGCTCGGATGGCCGGGCTTTCAGCCGAATATTGCCCGATGTTGGGGAGGGCTCCTTAAACCGGTCCATTCCTAAAACCTGCGAAATAATCAAATATCGTCAGCAGCAAATTGCTCACTGATGTTATGGACTTAAGTACGCTGCAGCTCGCATTTTGGCGATTCCCTAGCGATACTCAATAATATCAGATGGTTATGACCATAGCTCCCAAGGCAGGATAGGACACGACCCACCGATACGGTAAATCGGCCGAAACTAACGGGAGCTTTAACGCATGAGGGCTAGGGGCTTAGCCTTCGCCGTAGAACTTGCGGGGAACTCGGCGACAAATAGCCTTGGAGTTAACGACGCTGCCCTGTCGACCTCGAAGGTCGCTAAGGTGCAGACACTTATTGTTTGCAATCTTTATGTAGGCCTCACGAGTGCCTTGACGGGCCATGAGCGTGGCCTGTAGCCGTGCGCAGCTTTGCCCCTTCACCCCAGTGTAATAGCGGGCAGGGAATGGGCAGCCGCCAAGTTCATAAGCATAGAAGCTATTAGGAAGCTCCCCGCCGAGGGAGTCGTAAATTCTAAGTTTACGGAGGCTTGGATAGCTGTAATTACCGGAGCCGTAAATAAGGGAGCAGGAGCGCGCACGACCGGTGGCCGCAAGATGTCCTGATGCCTGGGACTTATGGAGGATATTGCGGCCTTGGCCGACCCCGACATTCACAACTTGAGTGCAAATAGAGTCGATTCCAGCCGGCGTTGGCGTCGGTGTCTGCGCTGATGCAGCACTAAGCCCAGTAAAAAGAACAAAACAAACCAGAAGAATTTTCTTTGCACCAGTCATTGAGATGTCTCCTATGCCCTAATGAACTCAGCTTTACTGCGGAGTCTAGGTAAATTGCAAGGCTTCGGCAATCATTTTCCGTGTACGGAGATCCAGGGCGCGCGTAGTGATAACGCTTCAAGACGGCCGGGTTATGGCGGCACGAAAAACCGTTACTGTAATTCGTATATGGCGCGCTCTGCCTTCAGCATCGATTCGTATTGATCCGTGCGCTCTGATGCCAGTTCGACGAACTTTTTATAAAAAGTGACTGCTTCTTCCTTATGGCCGAGCATCTGGTGCGCAACTCCGAGATTGAAGTATGCATCGATGTCTCGAGGATTGGCCGCTAATGCTGCACGCAGGTGCTCCACGGCATCTGCTGGGCGCTTCTGGACAAGCAAAAGGTGGCCAAGATTACGGCGGGCTTCAGAGTCGGCGGGGTTATATCGAACGGCGAGCTCGTACGCCGAGATGGATTCCGGCACATTGCCCTCTCGCACGTACACGGCAGCGAGATTATTGTGCGCCTCGGCGAAGGTGGGCTCGGCTTTTAGTGCGTCATGATAGTGCTGTTCGGCCTCGTCGAACTTGCCGGCGTTGAAGGCCACGACGCCCAGGTTGTTGTGGGCAAATGCCGATGAGGGGTTTGCTTGTAGGGCCTGCCGCCACTCGGCTACCGCCTGTTCCAATCTCCCGGTCATGGCGTAGGTGTAGCCAAGATTCACGCGAGCATCGATATCGCCGGGTTCCTTTCCCAGCAAATCTTGCAGATACTTGGCGGCTTCCGCGTTTTTTCCGGCACGAATGAGAGCCAAGGAGAGATTAAATTTAGGCTTTAACAATTCGGGGCGAAGCCGCAGAGCCTTCTGATACTGAGCGAGTGCTTCTGCGGATTTGCCGAGCCGATCAAATGCCAATCCCAAATCGTTATAGGTCTCCGGCTGATCAGGATCGATCTCCAATGCCTCGGAGTAGGAGTCTGCGGCCTGCTCGAATTGGCCTTTGGAAAGGTATACTGCTCCGAGTGCGCGATGCGCCTCGCTAAACTGCGGCGCCAGCGAGATAGTGGTCTTCAGCATTTCGATTGCCTGGTCAGGCTGACCATCCCTGAGGGCTAGGACTGCCAAGTTATACCGGGCAAAGGCTGAGTTGCGATCCGCATCGAGCGCCTGCTTCCAATACTCCGATGCCTTCTTAACATCACCTTGCTGGGCCATGGCGTATCCCATGTTGATAAGTAGTGAGGGCTCCTTGGGCGTCACTCCAAGGGCACGCTGCAGTTCGCGCGCAGCTCCGCTAAAGTCTCCCGCATCCAGTAATTCCTTCCCGCGCTTGCCGGAAGCATCCAAAGTTTGAGGATTGATGCCCACTACCACCTGAAAGTTTAGGGACTCACCTGCGGAGCGCGGGCGCGCGGAATGCACGAGTCCATTTTCACCGCCGCGTTCTGCGTTGCGGGAAGCGTAGGTTACCGCGGTTTTCCAGGCCTTCATCGCCTCCTCGAGATTCCCCGCCTGCAGGTATGCCGTGCCGAGCCCGTTATGGGCCTCGGAATAAGTTGGGTCGAGGGATAGGGCAGACTTAAAACTCCGGATAGCTTCTTCTCTCTGGCCCTCATCCAGGCTGGCCAAGCCCAGATAATAGTAAATAGCCGGGGACGCGGCTCCCTGTGCGATGGCGCGTTTCCAAGTATTTACCGCGTCGCTTCGGTGTCCAAGGTCGACCAGCATCAAGCCTGAGTAAAGGTAGCCGTCAGAGTTGCGCGGATTGAGGGTCACTGCCCGAGTGTACTGCTGGTAGGCCTTATCCTTGGCGCCGGTTTCCGAATACACATGACCAAGATTGATGAATGCCTCATCGGTAGGTCTCAGATCGGCAGCTCGCCGGTAGTATGCAGCCGCCTGCGGATAGCGTTGCAGCCGGAACATGATCGAGGCCAAATTATTCAGGGCCAGCAGGTCACTGCCGTTTTGACGGAGTGCCATCTGATAGTTCTGTGCGGCCTCGTCAAGCCTGCCAAGCGAGGCGTAGATGCCGCCTAAATTTACGAGTGCGCGGGTATCATGCGGGTTCTGTCTAATTGCATTCTTATACCGCTCTATGGCGGAGCTGATGTCGCCCGCCCTCTCCGACTGAAGGCCTTGGTCATAGTGGGAAGCGCTCGGCGCGGGAGCGCTTGTAGGGGCGCAGGCGACGGCGGGAAGAGCAAGAGCGGCAGCCAAGGTAAGGCGATAGGTTTTCATAGAAATACTGTAGCCAGAAGGCTTAGCGGGCGGCAATCCGGAAGCGTGTAGTCGGCTGAGCTTGAGCTTACGGATACGCAGTGTAGTATAGCAGTTCCTTCAGAAGTATAGGTGGACATGACCAATAGCGAGCCCGATGCCCCGAACTCCGGCCTCATCGCCGCACAGGCCGAAATGAGACGGACGTTTGCGATTATCTCCCACCCAGACGCCGGCAAGACGACGCTAACAGAAAAGCTACTGCTCTATTCAGGGATGGTGCGAACGGCTGGCATGGTCCGCGGCCGTAAAGGTGGCAAGGCTACGAGCTCGGACTGGATGGCCATGGAACAGGAGCGCGGGATTTCGATTACCGCCTCCGCCATGCAATTCCCGTATAAGGGGAGCATCATCAATCTGCTCGATACCCCGGGGCATCAAGATTTCAGTGAGGACACCTATCGAACGCTCACTGCAGCTGATAGCGCAGTGATGGTCATCGATGCCGCCAAGGGGGTCGAGGCCCAGACTCGGAAGTTATTCGCGGTTTGCCGCATGCGCGGTATCCCCATCCTTACCTTCGTCAACAAGATGGACCTTCCTGCCCGTGATCCCTTCGAGCTCATGCAGGAGGTCGAGGAGGTGCTGGGAATAAAGTCTGCTCCCATGGACTGGCCAATCGGCTCAGGCAAGGAATTCGTCGGCGTCGTCGACTGTCTGACTCGCGAAGTTTCTCTGTTTAAACGTTCCGCAGCGGGCGGGGCGGAGAAAGCCGAGATCACTCGCATGCCCATGCAACAATTTCGCAGCAGTAGATTAGTTGACGCTGAGGTGTTGGCAAAGCTGGATTACGAGCTCGAGTTGCTGGCAGTGGCTGGAAACCAGTTTGACGCCGAGCAGTTCACTGCCGGGGCCATATCACCGGTATTTTTCGGCTCCGCGCTTACCAACTTTGGTGTCGAGCCATTCTTCGATAGTTTCGTTCGGCTTGCGCCCTCGCCCCGGCCGACGCCCGCCGTTAAAGACGATGGGCAGGCGACAGTGATTTATCCCGCAGACCCGCATTTTTCGGCCTTCGTCTTCAAGATCCAAGCCAATATGAATCCCAAGCACCGCGATAGTATGGCGTTCTTGCGGATTTGCTCAGGAAAATTCGAGCGGGAGATGACTATCAAGCATCATCGCTTGCAGAAGGACTTACGACTTGCGCGCTCCTATAGCCTCGTCGCTCAAGATCGCAATACCGTCGAAGCCGCCTATCCGGGTGATATTGTCGGCGTCATCAATCCGGGAGCTTTTGCGATTGGGGATACGATCTCCGACAGGGGGGGATTTAATTTTCGCGGCATGCCCCAGTTTTCTCCAGAGTGCGTGGCGCAAATTCGGCCCAAAGACGTCATGAAGCACAAGTCATTCGAAAAGGGCATAAAACAGCTTTGTGACGAAGGAGCAGTTCAGCTGCTGCGCTCATTTGAGCACCCCGAATCGAGCCCGATGGTGGCTGCTGTTGGAAGACTGCAGTTTGACGTGCTGCAATATCGACTCCGTGATGAGTACAATGTCGAGACCATATTGGACGTTCTGCCCTACCAGGAGTCGGCATGGTTGATTGGCGATCCGCGAGAGGTAAGGCGTCCGCAAAGTTCCGCCCTGGCGCTGGATAGCCGTGGACGGGTAGTCATCCTATTCTCTGGGTCCTGGGAGCGTAAATTTGTTTTGGAGCGCAATCCGAAACACGAGCTCAAGGATTTCGCCAATTAGGAATCTATATGGGGCGAGCATTTAGGCCACTGCCTGATCCGAATGACCCTGGCTGGTCACCGCGACCGACTTGTTTTTCCTGTCTTCGTCCACATTCGCACTGTGTCTGCAACCTCGTGGACCCCTTTGAGGCGCATTGCAATTTAGTGCTGCTTCAGCATCCTAACGAATGGCGAAAGTACTATTCGACTGCCAAGCTGGTGACGCAATCGGTTGTTAATAGTCGGCTACTGCGAGGGGTGATCTTTCCTGAGCATGAGCTGACCGAGGTAGTGCAGAGGCCCGATACCTTCCTGCTCTATCCGCGCCCTGACGCCTTGGATTGCAGTGAGGTTCGTCTTACCAAGAACAGTACGGTCGTGGTTATAGACGGGACCTGGCATGAGGCGGGAAAGATTCTGTTTCGCAATCCCATGCTTAAGACGTTGCCCTGCATTAGTTTTAGCAATCCCATCGAGTCGAGTTACAGAATTCGTAAGCAGCCGCGCCAGGGTTATCTGAGTACCGTAGAATCCATTAGTTATCTGTTAAAATTTAATGCCGACGCATTTGGCCTCTCGGCCGATAGCAGCCGTTATGACGGGCTCTTGTCCGCGTTTACCCGTATGGTCGAGCAGCAACTTAAGCATGTAGAGGCGGGATGTCAGCGCGGCACGGTGAGAACCTAACTTTGTGTTTGATTGCCTGAAGAAATAGGCTAAGACTACCCTTGATTGCTTTGAAGTCATAAGTAGTTCATGCCTTCGCCCGATCAACGGTACTCCTCTGTGAATGACGGCTCCCTGTCTGAGCCGCCGGTCGTTGACACACCAAAGACGACTGATCCCAGTCCAAACGTTCCCGCCCTATCGGAGATGGTGAGCGAAGAATGGCGGGGGGTAGCGACGGACCTGATCAATGAGGAGCTGCGTTGCGGCCGTAACCTTAGCGCCGTCCAGCTGGCCGAGGAGAATCTTACCCTTATACTCAAGCACTATATTCAGTCTCCTTTAGATGTTGCCGGAGCATATCGAATGCTGGCGGAGACTTATGAAGCGATGAAGACCCCGACCATCGCGATTGAGAACTGGAAATCAGCGGCGCTGATTCTTCGAATGGATGGCGGAGCGCAGCAGCTTTTTAGGGCAGAGGTATGCGGCCGTTTGGCTTGCTGCTATATCGAGGCAAACAACCTTGAAGTCGCCGAGCGCTGGTTCCGTGATTCGCGAAGAGCTTTTGCCGGACTGACAGATATAGACACTCCGGGTTTGCGGCGTTCTGCCGAATCGCTTCTCGATGTGGGAAAGGCCTTTCATCTGTGTGGGCATACGACACGAGCCATTACGATTTTACGGCAGGCCGCCACTCAGTCCCGTGACTGTGATGGAGCTGGCTCGAGCCTCCATCAGGACGCCGTGTTTGCGCTGGCGAGTGCATATCTCTCAGCCGGAAAGCTCGATACCGCTGAACGCTTGTATCAGGCGGCATTGCAGAACGCGCTGGATCGCGAATCACCCCCCGGCGCTCATCATTTCTTCGCCCACGCCGGGATTGCGCAAGTCGCTTTCCAGCGTACCCCCGCCGATTACGATCGTGGGCTTAATTTTGCGCGCTATGCCCTGCAGAGCTTTGACCCCAGTGAGGAGAGCCAGCTTGCGGTCGGGGCGTATATGGAATTCATGGTGGGACGGCAGTTCTCACGTTCGGAAGATGCAGCCGAATTTCGCGAGGCCCTTCCGCACTTCGAGCGGGCGCTGCGCTTAGCGCGGCGCTGTCCGGACTCTTCGAGCGCCTTTTTGTCGATGATTCAGGAGCCCTTCGCGGACTATCTCGCCTCACGGGGAGCTCTTCAGCGCGAGGAAGCAATTCGAGTTGAGCTCATCGAGTCACTGAGTGAGGTCTTTGGGGCGGAGAGCGCTGAGGTCCTTAAGTCCCGCCGTGACATGCTTTTGTTATATCAGCGCAAGGGCGATCCGGCAGCTGCCCTCGTTGAGACAGAAAAAATTGCCAACATCGTGCACAAGCTCAAGGGCGGAGTTTCTTCTGAATACGTTGAAGCTCTGCGCGATTGGGCGGCGGCGTCGCTTTATGCCAAAGATCCCGCGATGGCGGAGTCCTTGCTATCGACCGCTCGGCGGATTGTTGGAAAGTTGCCGGACGCCAAATTGCTTCGCATCGAATTGCTGGATGACATGGCTTCTCAGGCGGCCTACCTGGATGATGTCGATAGAGCCGTTCGCATGCGACATGCTGCTACACTAACGGCACGACGTTACTTCGGTGACGAGCACGACATCACTGCCGAGAGTAAGCGCAATGAGGCCCGACTCTTGGCGGAGGTTGGTAGAAACGAGGAGGCGCTCGTGCTAGCCGGGCAGGCCTTGAGCCATTTCGAAACATCGGATCAACCCTTCGAACGTGGTCTGAGCTGGGCCACTGTGGCCTATGTGCGATCGAACGGCCACGATTTCGAGCAGGCTGACGCCGACTTTCTTCGTGCTATAAATATTCTGGATGAGGCCCGACTACAGGAAGCTCCCGATTACGCGGTGGTAGTGCAGGACTATGCGCTGATGAGGGGAGAAAGGGCGATGTTCTACCAGAACCGCGACTTTATGGAAGAGGCCTATGGGGATTTGCGAAATGCAATCGGCATTACTCGCCGTGCCAAGTTGTATGAACGCGTAGATACGTTAGATTTGCTGGCCATGGGAATTGAACTTACCGAAGGGTTAGACATGTCTAGGCAGGCAGACCTGTATCGGAAGCGCTATGATAACCTCAAGAAGCGGTTAGCGTAATTTTCTTAGTGATTTCACGGAAACATCTTAGAGCGGTGCTGCCGCGACCATGGGCCCAAACGGTGCCAACGCTGCCTGAGCGCGCTTTCGCATGCTGGACTCAAAGGAGATGCGGGCAAGCACTAACTTTTTCTTGATCTCTGGCTCCGCCAGCCAGTGTCGCGCGGAAGTTGGCAGCGACTTTACCAGGCGATCAAAGCGCGAGCCGGCGGCCTCGCGCATGCCGACGATTGCGCGAAAATAGCCCTGCTGCCCGGGAATCTTTTTGCATCCTTCCAGGAGCGCCCGCAGAACTTGACCCAGTTCTTCATCGTCCAAGAGTCGGCTGCGAGCGATAGTTGCACCCCATTCATCCAAAAAGGGGCCCAAGGGCAGGAGTAAGCTTGGGTCTCGGCGCAGGGCCTTAACGTCGCGCAGCGGATAATGCCGGTGACCTTCACTGGACATGATCCCCTTGTAAAGGGCTCCCGCCTTCACGAATAGCCCTTGATAGGCTTGAGTATTTTCGTGCCCGAGTCGGCCAAATCGGCGGCGGAAAGGGTCATACTTTCCCCCATTTTTCCAGAAGCTAATGCCCTGATCCAAATCACCGACATTATGCAGAAGGCTCATCGAAATTTTAAGCGCCTCGATCTCCCCCTGGCGCATATTCAGAGCGAATACAAATTCCGTGAGCTCGCGCTTAAGCTCGTTATCAATCGCGGTGGCAGCTAGCTCAGCATATTCCGTGTCGCCGCGATGGATAAAACAACCCAACGCCCCGGCCAATACTCCGAGCATTTCCCCGTTATGACCACTAACTGGACCGACTCCCGCTAACTCAGTGGAGCGGGTGGAAATTCTCGAGATGTCCCACTGCATGGCATCAAGGCAAAATAAAAACCGTCTACGAACCAACGCTGAGTCCAGGGGGCGCTGCCACAGCAGTCCCCGAATTTTACTGTCCACATCAGTAGGCACGAAGGTAGCGACAGTCGCATGATGGCAAGCAAGACAGAGTGCGTAGTAGTTCTCAAGGGATTGAGGATCGGCCGGGTCCCAGTTCGCCAGGCGCTCAGCGGCTTTTAGAATGTGAACGAAGCCGAATGGGTGAGCGCCCATTTCGATAAGGTTCAACTCCTGGGATGGTTGACCGACGGCGGCATCATCCCACTCAAACAGGAAGGCTGCTGTGTTTTTGACCAGGCTGATTAAATTGTGGGGGCCTATCATGCCCTCGAACTGTGCCGTATCGCTCATGCAGTCTTGTTTATCGAAGATAGGCAAGGAACTCAAATTAACGGCCTTTAAGCCCATTTTTAGAGCACTAACCAAGCCCGCAGCCTAAAAAATATAACAGCTATATAATTGAAATTGCTGTCTTTATCAGTTTACAGGCCCCTCGGGGGTGGAATTTAAAAGTCCTGCCCAGTATATCTACAGGCCATGAATGGTCGTGAGGCTTAGCCAATTCGCCTATAGCCAGCATGGCAGTTCATGAAGATTGGCAAGTTTTAAACCCGATACTTTAAACTAGACGGAGAATCGAAGTATGGAGACACAGTCAGCCCAAGCAGGAACAGCAGCTACCACAAATTCAGCGGAAACCCTTGTAGTTGTTTCCAAGGTTAAGAAGCTCATCCGAGCTCAATCAGGTCTCAATACCAGCCAGTGCTGCATTGATGCTCTTACCCGTCGTATTACTGAAGAAGTAACGAAGGGGATTGCTAATGCCAAGACTGCTGGCCGCAAGACCGTCATGGGCCGCGATATCCTTGGGTAGTTGCTGCTGAGTCGGGGTTTCCCGTCTCAACGCTAAAATCCGACACGCGCTGGTCATTGCCAACTGCTTCGCAAGGCGAAGCTTCTGGCAGCGACCGGCGCGTTGTTTTTTGGGCGAGCTACAATTACTATGGCGCTGTAATTCATACTCCCATCCAAAAAGGGTTTCTGTGAAATCAGCGCTATCAACTCTCACCGAGCTGCCCCCTGATCCTATTATTGGCGTCACTGAGGCTTTTAAAGCCGACACCAGGACCGATAAGGTGAATCTTGGCGTGGGTGTCTACCTCGACGAGTCCGGAAAACTCGCAAGATTTCAGTCCATTCAGAAGGCCGAGGAAGTTCTTTATT
>JAYRHW010000157.1:0-17442 GCA_041907145.1 Bdellovibrionota bacterium | reverse complement strand
CTGGGGAGATGGACAGGGAGGCGCTTTTGGGGTGTTTTTGGCCCCATTCTCCAGGACTCCCTGATTTGCTTGAAATAGCCTAATTTGGCAGAATTATAGCCTATGCCCTATACCGACTTCGTTATCCCAAGAGAATTTGAGCTTGCCAAGGACAGGCTTCCTGAGCTGCACCGGACACTTGCCGGTATCCTTGGGGTGTCAGTGGAGAAAATGAAGGCAAATTTCATTAAGGCTGAAGAGTCAGTCGTTGGGGATAAGCTGGACGGCCCTCCAGTTCTCGAAGCGCGCATGCAGGTCATCGCCGGGCGCCCCTCGGGGGTGCTCGAACAAGCGCGCACGGAGCTCATGAACTTCATCCGCGGGGCAGTAAGACGCTGCGGTGATGGGTTGTCGGCAGAAGAGGCCTCGCCGCGCGCTGATACCCTGGTCGTCGAGGTCAGCTTTATGCACGTCCTGGGAGAAGCCCACGGCAAAGAAACACTGCGCTTCGATCAAGTCGGCGCAAAGCAAAGCTAAACGCAGCAACTAGTATAGTATTCTTTCTTCGGCGACAGGATCGGGAACGGGAAAAGTTCCAGCTTTAGCGCATAGAATGGGACAAGCGCTGCGCCAGATTCTCCGGGGGGCCCTCAGTCCCCCGCACCAATTTTTAGCTACCACATCCCCGGAATAATTCTATAGCGAACGAACACTGGCACCGTCCGTGTCGGATATCCGTCTCGCCCGTATCCCAGCACATATCCTTCGTAGGAATCATGGGCGAAGGGCCAGGGGCTAATGTGAATTTCGCCTTCCGGATGGATCTGGTACTGGATCTCTATTTCTCCTGGAGAATTATTGAAGGGAAAAACAAACACTGAGCTATGCACGGGCTCTTCGAAAGAAAAATCGAAGGCCACGGCATCACAAAAAGCCATCACGCGGTCAGCGCGCTCCAGGTTTTCTCGCTCCAATCCTAGATTTCGGATTTCCTTAACGAGCATAGCCTCTATCTCTTCCCGGAATTGCCTACCCAATGCGCCCTTCACGAAGCCTGCCAGGCGTTTGATATGCTGCTGAATCAGCACGTCACAAAGACCATCTCCATCATCCCCGACAAGCCCGCGGCGCTGCAGTCGTATCCAAACCTCATCACTCATTTCGCCAATCGCATGCGAATCAAAGTAGCCAAAGGAGCGATCGTGGAGGAGCACTGCCTTGAAAAGCGTTTCAGGCGCAACGGGCGGGCGATCAAACTCTCGATTGCCCCAGAAGACAGCAAGCGACGCAGCAAGTCGGGCATGCTCTGATTGAGGAATAACGATGGCACGGGTTTTGGAGCGAAACATAAATCCTACCCTTCGCTGCCCCCGGGGTTGTATGGAAACGAAGCTTAAGCCGCTTTCGCGCCGCGCTGGAACTCATCCATGAACTTTTGCAGCTTGCGGGCGGTCTCTCCGCTGATCAGGTGCTCTGTCTTGCAGGCATCGATCTCGGCCTGTTCTGCGCCTACCTTTAGAACGTCTACGAGAAAGCGCTCGAACACTCGCTTACGAGTAATTACCGCCTTGGCTAATGCTTCACCCTCATTGGAGAGCGTCAAGAAGCGATTTTCGTCCTCGAGAATCAGCCCTTTAGATTTCAGACTCTTGAGGTTTGTTGAGGCGCTGCCTGTGGTGATGTTGAGAGCCTTGGCGACGTCAGTGACTCTGGCATAGCCGCGTTTGTCCTTGAGTTCGAGAATGGCAAGGAGGTGATGGGCGGCGCTGTGAGTAATATTGTTCTCTTCGAATTGCTTCCAAACGTCGACAGTCATGGAGTTTTCTCCTAAGAACAAATGCCTAGTAAATTGTTCAAGATTATAAACATATTTACATATGTTCTGTATGTCAAATAGTTGTTTAGTTAACACAGCAATTGCTTGACTTGAGATAAGCTTTGTTTGGCTAACTCATCAAAGCCATAATCCAGCATCCCCTTACTTGTTACGGCGTTTGCCTTGGTGTTAGCGTTTAGGCACTCACATGGGAATGCTAAGTATTTTCAAATGGTTCTATGGATGCTTGCTGGCGTTCCTGCTGCTTGCTCCGACCCTCTCGCAGGCACTGGAAAAACCAGAGCAGGAATTATCGCAGGTGGGGTTGACCACTAAATTAGGCGACAAAATTGACTTGAACCTTAGCTTCTCCGATGAACAGGGGAATCCAGTAACGGCCCGCGAGGTCGTCCGGGACGGCAGACCATTTATCATAGTGCCGGCCTACTATCACTGCCCGCGCATGTGCGGCCTGGTTCTCAAGGGAGTCAAGGAGCTTGTCTCGAAGCTAGAGCTAAAACTCAATGAGGATTATCGCGTTATCACCGTAAGTTTCGATACCGGGGACACTCCGGAGCGCGCCCGGGAGATGACAGCCTCCTTTCATGAGGGCCTCGCGCCAGGCGCTGCAGCGCCCGGGTGGAGATTTCTGACGGGGAAGGATCCCGCAGTCAGCAGCCTCATGAATCAAATCGGATTTCACTTCGCCCCTGATCGAGGGGAATTTGCTCATACAGCAGCAATAATGATATTGACACCCGACGGCCAAATTTCACAGTATTTTACGGGGATTACTTTCTCTCCGCGAGATGTGAAACTAGCGCTGGTAGAGGCCGGGAGAGGAAGTATAGGCACCGCGGTAGACCACTTTCTCTTGTTTTGTTTCCGTTTCGATCAAACCAAGGGGCGTTACACCTGGGCAGCTTACAATCTTATGCGACTTGGAGGCGCCCTGAGCTTGGCCGTGTTGGTAGGGGTGGTAGTGTTTTTGCGCCGACGCGAGCTGGGACGCCAACTTCCACAGAGTCTCTAAATTTCCTATGTCTGTCTTTTGTAAACATATAGAGAAGGAAAGGCGGTAATGTTTCGTTTTCTTCCGGAACAAGCTTCCACGTTCGCTCCCGATATAGACTGGATTCATAATCTTATTACGGATCTGTCGGTGTTTTTCACGGTCGCCATCGTTGGCGCCATGATTTACTTTGCGGTTCGTTACCGGCAGCGCGGCGGAGTCGACCATGACACCCCGCAGATCCTCGGCAACAATACCCTGGAAGTTGTTTGGACCGTAGTCCCAACGCTTGTTTGTATTTTTATCGCGTATTACGGCGTGGTCTTCTATCGGGACATGCGCACCGTTCCCGAGAACGCATTGACCATCGACGTGCGCGGACAGAAGTGGAAGTGGGATTTTTACTATTCCAACGGCAAGCAATCTTCCGATCTTGTCGTTCCCGTCGATCAGCCAGTCAAGTTGGTGATTAGCTCCCGCGATGTGCTGCATAGCTTCTTCTTGCCGGACATGCGGGTCAAAAAGGATGCTGTTCCTGGACAGTATACCTACCTTTGGTTCAAACCGATCAAAACCGGCGTCTATCAGGCATTTTGCACGGAGTATTGCGGCAAAGATCACTCCGCCATGCTGGCAAAGCTGCGCGTGCTTCCGCAGGCTGACTATGATCGATGGCTAGGCGATCGCAGTGCAGAGCTGGCGATGGCTAAGATGGGACCGGCCGAACGCGGAAAGACTTTGTATAAAGAAAAGATGTGCGTTTCTTGCCATACGGTTGACGGTACGCCACTCGTCGGCCCGAGCTTCCTCAATATATATGGACGCAAAGCCAAGTGGACTGACGGTGCAGATTATACCGCTGACGAAAACTATATTCACGAGTCAATTATAGAGCCGAATAAGCACATCGTTCAGGGTTTTTTGCCAAACTTGATGCCGGCATTTGCTGGGCAGCTGAGCGACGACGATATTTCGGCGATCATCGCTTATATGCGAACGCTGACTGGAGAAGCAGCGAAGCCGACAGTGCAGGCGGCTGCAGCCAACGCCACGCCGGCAGATCGCGGCAAGGCCCTCTATCAGGCCAAGGCCTGCATGGGCTGTCACTCTTTGGATGGCGCAGTGGTCGTTGGCCCATCGTTCAAAGGGCTTTACGGCACGCCGCAGAAGTTGACGGACGGAACCACCGTCAATGCTGACGATGCGTATATCAAGCGTTCAATTCAGGAGCCGCAGGCTCAGATCGTTGCCGGTTTCGAGAACAAGGGCGCCATGCCGGTTCTCGGCCTCAGCGATGCTGAAATCGCAGACGTCATTGAGTTCCTCAAGACGTTGAAGTGAGGCAGGTTTTAAGAGTTGATTGAGCAGGTAGCAACACGAGACGTATTTGAAGGAAGGTGGGGGTTATGAGTACTCACACTGCACATGCACACGGAACGAACAGCGAAGGTCGTAACTATTTAAACGATCCTAAGGGATTGTGGTCTTGGCTTACGACAGTTGATCACAAGCGCATCGCGTTAATGTATCTGTTCGCCATCACGATATTCTTTTTCACTGCCGGAGTCTTTGCGCTGATTATGCGCACCGAGCTCATGCACTCGGGTAAGGACATCATCGACGCGCAGACCTATAACATTCTTTTTACGCTGCACGGCGCGATAATGATCTTTCTCTTTATCGTGCCCGGCATTCCTGCGGTGATGGGAAACTTCCTCATCCCCCTTATGATCGGCGCTAAGGACGTTGCCTTTCCGCGGCTCAATCTCTTGAGCTACTACATCTACGTGGTCGGTTCGATTATGGCTTTAATCGCCCTTTTACAGCCATTTGGCGGCGGCGCGATCGCGGCATTCATGAGCAAGCTCGGACTTATCGGTCCAGTTGATACAGGCTGGACTTTCTATGCTCCCTACAGCCTGCAGTCCGGGTCTTCGGTTATTTGGATGACAGGTGCGGCATTCGTTCTGGGCTTTTCATCGATTTTGACCGGACTGAATTTCATCGTCACCATTCATAAGCTGCGCTGCCCCGGCATGACTTGGGATCGTCTGCCGGTATTTATCTGGGCCTCATACGCAACGGCCGTTATTCAGACTCTTGCGACGCCGGTGGTCGGCATCACGCTTCTGCTCCTCATCATGGAGCGTTCGATGGGAATCGGTATTTTCGATCCTAAGCTCGGCGGCGACCCGGTATTGTTTGAGCACTTCTTTTGGTTCTATTCGCATCCGGTAGTGTACATCATGGTGCTCCCGGCCTTCGGTGTGGTCGGAGAAATAATCCCCGTCTTCTCCCGCAAGCCGCTTTTCGGATACCACATGGTTTGCTATGCCTCGCTCGCCATTGCCTTCATCGGCTTCATCGTGTGGGCACACCATATGTTCGTGGCCGGCATATCTGACACTTCGGCGATATATTTTTCGCTTGCGACCTTCTTCGTGGCGGTGCCAACGGCGGTGAAAGTATTCAACTGGGTTAGTACGATGTATCGAGGCTCCATTCGCTTCGATACTCCGATGCTCTACGCCATGGGCTTCGTATTCTTGTTCATGGTTGCTGGAACGACCGGAATCTACTTGGCGACCGTTGCAGTGGACGTTTTCTATCACGACACGTACTTCGTGGTGGCGCACTTCCATTACACCATTCAAGGCGGAGCCGTGATTGGACTCATGGCAGCGCTGCATTTCTGGTTTCCGAAGATCACCGGCAAAATGTACAACGAGAATATCGGTAAGATTACCTGGGTGCTGGTCTTCGTTGGATTCAATCTTACCTTCTTGCCGCAGTTTGTTCTGGGCATGGAGGGCATGCCGCGGCGTTATTATGATTATCTGCCGCAGTTCGAGTCGATGCATTTTGCCTCGACCGTGGGCGCCTACATCAACGCCCTGGGTTACTTCTCGGCGCTGATGAATCTCTTGTTCTGCGCGATTTTCGGCAAAGTGAAAGCGCCAGCCAATCCCTATAATTCACTCTCGTTAGAGTGGAAGACTCCGTCTCCACCGCCAACCGAGAACTTCGTAGAGGATCCGGTGGTAACCGAGTGGACATACGGCTACGGGAGTCCCGTCGAGGATCCGGCGCACTAGGGGAATTTTTAGTTGGAGCTTAGTCACGAGTAATATGAGCGCACACGAACATACGATGGATGAAGAGCTGATGGGTCAGCCGCCGCATGTGCATCACATGGATGCTCCAACGGCTTACCACGCGGCAAAATTGGGCATGTGGCTGTTTTTGGCAACGGAAATTTTGCTGTTCGGCGGCCTGTTCGCCGCGTTCGCGATATTTCGCTGGTACTACCTGCACGAGTTCCATACCGCCAGCCATCATCTCGATTGGCGGCTGGGAATGACCAATACCTTCGTCCTCATTTTTAGCAGCTTTACAGCGGCGCTTGCCGTTGATGCTGCTCAACATGGGAATAACAAAAAGGTAACGGCTTGTTTAGCGACCACCATTCTGTGCGGCTGTATTTTCTTGGTCATTAAGTATTTCGAGTACTCGGCTAAGTACCACCATGGGCTCTTTCCCGGGACAGAATTCTTCAACTCGCCGGAATTCAACATCGAGTACAAAACCTTCTTTGGTCTCTACTACTGCATGACCGGACTGCACGGCTTGCACGTTATCTTTGGTATGGCGATTTTGACCTGGGTGCTCTCGAAGTCTAGGAAGAATCGCTTCTCCTCTCAGTACTACACGCCAGTAGAAGTTGGAGCGCTGTACTGGCACTTGGTTGACCTTATTTGGATCTATCTGTTTCCATTGCTGTATCTTGTTGGGTAGGACTACACATGTCGCATCATAATGACAGCTCGGATCACGGCGGCTCACATGAGCTCGGACACGTGGTGCCATTTAAAATATATGTCGGGGTCTTTCTGGCGCTAGGCGTTCTGACCGTCCTGACCGTATGGGTTTCGCATATCGACCTTGGTGCCATGAATATCGTGGTGGCTATGTTGGTGGCCTCCGTGAAGGCGATGCTGGTGGCTCTGTTCTTCATGCATTTGAAATACGAGAAACCGACCACCTGGTTGTATGCCTTCTTTCCAATTTTCTTGCTTGCGATTCTCTTGGCTGGGGTCTTTATCGATAATCCGTTCCGGAGCCAGCCAAAGATTTTTACTCAGATGCCAGAGCCAAATGCTGCTCGGTAGCAGAGCCAACGCTCGCTAATCAGTAAGCATTGATTCTGCAAGTATCCTCGCACCTTAGGGGCTAACGCCCCCGTCCTTTGCCCTAGGGGGCCGTCCGCTACGAAATCTGCCTATGGGGAGTAGTTCTTTCCCTCAAGCCCTTATCGGCAGTATCTGCATTTTGCAGCCTCAAGATAAACTTGCGCCCCCGATTCTTACCCGAAGCCGGGCCGGCGACGATTGCTCTTGGTATGAGCGAGATGTCGAAATTGAATTCTAAAGCAGAGTCCGAAAAGGGATCGGCCGTGGCGCTGGCAAATCTAGCTCTTACCCTTATCCTTGCTGTGATGCTGCCGTCCACCAACCTGACGAAGTCCTCGATTCATCACGACGCAGTTCCCGCCATGGTTCAGACAGGCAGCGAGGCGCTAAGCTTGCAATTGATGCAGCCGGAGAATTTAACGGTGAGCATGACGCCTTAGCCTCTTTGGGCAGCCTTCGCATCAGGAAGCGAGAATATTGCCATAACGATTCCGCCTGGATTATCGGGACTAGCTTTGGCGAGGATGCGCCCATCTTTGATAGTCAGTTGCGGCTTCTTGATCTTAAGTAGACCTGATGAGAAGTCATAAATTTCAACTCCCAGCTTTGTAGCTTCGATCGATTGGGGCGGAATGACAGCCAGGCTGTAGTTGTTAACCCCTCCTGGAAATTTGAGAGTCAATGGCCAGGCGATTTTTTCGACTCCCTGCACCTTGTCTGCATAGCGCACATCGCGGGCCTTTAGCTGAACACTGAATTTATTGCTTCCACCGGCAAAGGGTGTGGCTTGGCCGAGCTTGATTTGAATATTGCTCTCCCCGAGAAACAGCAGCGGTATGACCCCATGCCCGTTAATTGAGGCGCGCAGTACCTCGTATTTTATCGGGCTCCCCATTTTCCCGTCCGGGCCCGGACGACTCGGCAGCAGATGCGAAAAATTCTTTAGGTCGGAATCTGCTGGGACATCGACATCGATTTCTTCGGTGATGGTTAGCGCATTGTCTTCGTGGATGCGAATCTCCGTTGACCAATTCTCGATACGCGGTTCAGCGCCCGCGCTTGTGGCCAAGAGCGAAGCGCATAGGGCAAAGAAGACCGAAATTTTTGACATACAATCCAAGAAGCCTGCGATGACGGAACCCAGCCTGAA
Organism: Bdellovibrionota bacterium; assembly: GCA_041907145.1. Taxonomy (GTDB): domain Bacteria; phylum Bdellovibrionota_C; class UBA2361; order UBA2361; family JAFLCA01; genus JAFLCA01. Next base: position 9,295 of record JAYRHW010000157.1, on the reverse strand, counting down.
GCGCCGGGTACCCCTCTGTCCTATCAGAATGTGGGCTGACAGGCGCTATAGAAAGTCCCCTATATACTCATGCCCAAAGCGGGGCCGCGCTAGTTGAGATGCCAAGCTCTTGTTTGGCATACCGAAGTCTTGTAGGATGCGCGGCACTCATATGCGTACGCTGGCAGCATTATTCACCGCAATTCTATTCATGGCCTCTAGTCTGCGGGCTGAGGTTTACCTCAGCAAGGAAGCAGCTCTCGATCTCGTGCTTGGCAAGGACTGTGAACGGACAGCAGACCCAAGGCCAATCGATGCGGCACTTCGCGATACACTAAGGGACCAAAGACTGTGGGGCGATGATGCTGACATGGCATATTTCTTCGTTTGCCGTAAGGACGGCGCTGCGACGGGCTACGCAATAATCGACAACGAGATAGGCAAGCATCTTCCCATCACCTATATAGTCGGCATCTCACCTTCAGGTAGCGTTACTCAGGTAGAGGTGATGGTGTTTAGAGAAATTCGTGGCTGGGAAGTGCGAGAAAAAAAGTTTACCGAGCAATTCAGATCTAAACAATCTTCCGATGAGATGCGAGTCGGCCATGATATCAGCAATATGTCGGGGGCTACGATTTCATCAATGTCTCTAGCCAAGGGCGTTAAGCGTGACCTGCTCTTGTGGCAGCATTTTTATGGAGCTAAGCCCTCATGAGAGAAGCAGCCGTGCCGGGCTACCGGCTATCACGTTCAAAGCGCAGTACCAGAGTACTAGTGACTATGGGAATGCTGGGCCTGCTGCTTGGATTACTCACTTCGATCTTCATGGCGACGGTGCGAACGGGACTCGCGCCAAGTTCGGTGCGAAACTACTATCTTGGGACTGAAGGGGAGGCCTCCAAGAGCGAACTGGACACCATGCTTACCTCCTCACAAAGACGACCCTTTGCCGAGTTGGTCGAGGTGACGCATCTTCATATCCTCGGCGGGTCGATGCTCCTCTTCTTGCTCTGTCATTTGCTGTCGATTTGTGACATTCGAGACGACCTGCGCACGCTGCTCTACGTGACATCCTTTTCGTCGTTTTTGCTGACCTTTACTCTGCCCTGGCTGCTCATTTACCTGCATCCCGGGTTTTCATACTTGTATGGGCCATCGATTATCATTCTGGTTTGCACTCTGACCGCGCTCACGCTTATTCCGCTCTGGGAAATGTGGGGACCACGCCGAGATCCTGAAGTATGGAACGACGGACGTTTATAAAGGCTCTTGCCGCCGTCACTGCACTCGATTGCCTGGCTACGCCGGCATTCGCTGTTCAGGAAGAGCATTGGGTGGAGCGCGTGCGGCCGCTGATGGGAACCTATGTCAGCATTGCTATGCATGCGGTCGATACGGCATCTGCACAGGAGCTGATATCCGAATGTTTTCAGTACCTGGAATCATGTATTGCACTGGTCTCGAATTGGGATCAAAACAGCCAGACCTGGCGCTTGAATGTTGACCGCCGTATAGCACTTGGCAGCGACACTGTCGTGCTGAAAGCCCTGTTGCTTCGCGCAGAGCAGGTTCAGCGCCTTTCTCGCGGAGTCTTTAATCCGGCAATTTTGAGCCTGACCCATCTCTGGAAGGAGGCGAAGGCAGCCGCCTCGATTCCATCAGGGCAGGAAATCACAAGCGCCTTGCGGCGAGTGGCGGAGAGCGCCGTTACACTTGACCGTGGATCTGTTGCTTTGCACGGTGAAAGCGGCCTCGACTTTGATGGCATTGGCAAAGGCTTTATGGCTGACCTGGCCGGGGAATTCCTCAAGCAGCGCGGAGTCCGCTGCGCGCGGGTGGCATGCAGCGGAGATATTCGTTTTGTTGGACGCACCGAATGGGTTGTCGATATCCAAGATCCTCGCTCGGAAAATATGCTCGGCAGTGTCCGAATCTTTGGGGACTGCGGAGTTTCGACCTCTGGAGACTACCGCAATACTTGGTTCGTTAATGGTCGACGGTACCACCATCTGATTGATCCGCGCACCGGGAGGCCGGGACAGGTCTGCCAACAGAGCACTGTGGTTGCACCCAGCTGCGTGCTCTCGGACGCGCTCTCGAGTGCTTGCTTCTTTCTAAACCAGACTGACTCTTCTAGGCTTTTGAGTTTGGTTCATGCTGCCCAAGGCATCTTTGTTTCCTCGAGCCATAGGGTGTTTCTCGCAGGAAAACCTAGTTTTTCTAGGGCCTTGGCCGAGGTGTCAGGACCGCTTGGACGAGGAAACTGAAATAATTGCAAGGCCTTGATAAGTCTTAGAATTACTTTTGATTAAGGTCCTAAATAGAGCTATAAACTGTTGTCGCCTTACCTTAATCAATTTCCATTTCCCCTAGTGTCACTTTAGACACGGATAGTAACAGAGGAGATAACCGTGAACGGAGTTGTTGCAAAAGCCTACTCGTGGTGCCGAAGCTTGGCAGTTGTCCTAGCTTGTTCGGCCGTTTTTTCAGCTGCCCAGGCAGCAGCTATCACCTGTGACTCTTGCGGCCCATATAACGGACCTTGCCAGGGCGTCGAGACATACGTGAACCTCGACGGTTCCGGGTCCACCGGTCATCCGCCGCTTAATTTCTCCTGGACCTCGGACTGCCCCAATGCAGATTTGCTCGATCCGACCTCCTCAATGCCGATTTTGATCCTTTATAACCCGGGTCTCGGTATTGCTGCTAATTGCAATGTCTATTTGCAAGTTGGCGAGTGCTGCGAGAATGGTCAGTGCAGCTGCTATGCCCAGTGCCAATCAGAAGTTCATATCGATGCCTGCCAAGTTGATTGCGAAGGCACCATCAATGGTACCAAGGTCCTTGATCGCTGCGGTGTTTGCGGTGGCGACGGCAACTCCTGCTTAGGGTGCAATAGCGTTGACATTACTCAGAAGCAGTTTGCTCTCGACGGTAATTCAGCTTCGATTCGCGATCTCGTGCGCACGACTGCTCGTGACATCGAGAAGCTGCGCGGAGCCAAGGCTGCCGACAAAGCTTTTGCGAAGAAGGCCAAGAAGGATGCGGATAAGTTCTATAACTCAGGCTGGGTACTGGCTTGGTCGCTGCCAAATATCGTTACTACCTGCGAGAACCAAGCGTTCTGCACCAGCACCGATAATTCAGGCACTATTCAGAGCTTTAACGCAGCATCTACGAACCTCAACAGCTTGCTGAAGTCCACGATCAGCCGCTTGCAGAAGGTTCGTCATAAGAAGCTTAGCCGCGATGCGCAGCGTCTAGCGAAGGGCGATTCTCTCAATCAGCAGAATCTGACCTTGTCGAGTACGGTGCCAACGGTTGCAAGTGCTTGTACCGCTCCGTAACAGCTCTTCATTGAGCTTACAGGGAAAAGGGCAGCCAGAAATGGCTGCCCTTTTTTTTGCAGAGTGATCGACTCCGATACAGGGAGACCGCAGAGGCGGTATTGAAACTTCGCGCTCCCCTGTGCAATTTGTCGAGCGGGGCTCGTTGGAGTTTGGATCTGAATTCAATTCCTAACGTGTAGAAATATTGGCAAATAATCCTAGGAATACTCCGCGGTCTCCGAGTCTCCGCGCTAATAATTCCTTAACCTGTATTTTGTTCCCGCTTTTCCAGAAGATTTGGGGTGATTCAGAAAATTGGATTAGAAAATTTATATCGCGGAGACACGGAGACCGCGGAGGGGAGCTTCGCAAATCTATTTTTATTTATTCTTCGAATTTCCCCAAACTTCTCCAAGGAGTAAAACGGAGATCCCATCAATACGAGTATGATTTATTCGGCAGTGATACTTGGCGCTGTTCCATTACCCGCGCATCCAACCCTTCCACTGAAAACGTATTAATATAGATGACATTGTCGTTACGTTCGAGAATGCCGTATGCCAACATGCAGGCACTCGAGACGATTATTTTGTAATACTGCTCGAAGACCTTCGGGCGAATAATTAAGTTCGCAGTGCCCGTTTCATCTTCTAGGGTAATAAATACCACGCCGCGCGCAGTGCTTGGGCGCTGTCTTACGATAGCGATGCCAGCCACAAAAACTCGCAGTCCTGATTGATTAGGTTTGAGAGTCTTGAGCTGTGCAGCAGGAGTTGCTTGCCGGGAATCAAGGTAGGGACGAATGAAGCCAATGGGATGCCCTCGCAGTGACAGCCCCGTACTTTCGTAATCCTGAAACATTTCTTGCTGCGCGGTCATAAGCGGCAGTGCAACCTTGGTAGTAGTCACCTGTTGTATCAGCGAGTCGATAGGCAGAGGATCTGCCGGCAGAGCCCGGATATGCCAGAGTGCCTGGCGTGTATCCAATCCCATTGATTGAAAGGCATTGGCTTTAGCGAGGAGCTGCAGGCTTGGTTTACGAATCCGTTCAGCAGCTTCGCGCGCAGCCTTCCAGAGAGCTTCAACTGTATTGAAAAACGTTTGACGCCTCACTGCGCGCGCAATGAGATGAGCTTGAGACTCTTGCAGTCCACGCACAAGGCGCAGTCCTAAGCGCAGCTTGTTCGTGTCAATCAAACAGTCCCAGGAACTGTAGTTTGCATCGATGGGCAGCACTTCGACTTGGTGACTCAAGGCATCACTGATAATTTGTGATGGTTGATAAAAGCCCATCGGCTGACTATTAATCAGGGCCGCTGCAAATTCTGCTGGAAAGTAATGCTTAATCCACGAAGAGGCATAGACAAGCAGAGCAAAAGAGGCGGCATGCGACTCAGGGAAGCCATATTCGCTGAAGCCCTTGATCTGGCTCATGCAGCTCTCGGCAAACTCTAGGGAGTAGCCGTTGGCCGTCATCCCGGCGATTATTTTACGATGAAAAGTGGCTATTTTTGTCTTATCTCTCTTCCAGGCGGCAATGGCGCGCCGTAAGAGCTCTGCCTCGTCCGGTGTGAACTGTGCCAAGACAATTGCCAGGCGCATCGCTTGTTCTTGGAAGAGCGGCACCCCTAGGGTCTTTCCTAGGATTTCCTCGACTCGGGCATCGGGATAAAAGGGAGCCTCCTCTCCCCGGCGTCTTTTTAAATATGGATGCACCATATTGCCCTGAATAGGTCCAGGACGGACGATTGCGACTTCTATCACCAAGTCATAGAAGCAGCGCGGCTTGAGCCTCGGCAGCATCGACATTTGCGCGCGCGACTCTATTTGAAAGACACCGATGGTATCGGCGTTGCAAATCATGTCGTACACGGCTGGATCTTCGGCTGGAATGCTATGAAGCTCCAGATGACGCTCTGGGCGGCGCGCATTGATCATTTCCAATGCTTTGCGAATGCAAGTCAGCATACCGAGTGCGAGAATATCGATTTTGAGCATGCCCAAAGCCTCGATATCATCCTTGTCCCACTCGATGATGGTGCGCTCTTCCATGGCGGCATTCAGGATCGGCACGAAGGTGGAAAGCGGATTGTCGGAAATGATGAACCCTCCGACATGCTGCGAAAGATGGCGTGGAAAGCTCAAGAGCTGATTGCTGATCTCGATTGTTTTGAGCAGCACGGGGTCTTGGGGATTAAGGCCCATTTCTTTGAGGTCGTCACTAGGGAGGCCGCAGCCTGTCCAACGGTGTACGGCGCGCGCGAGCTTATCTGCTATTTCGAGCGAGAGGCCCATGGCCTTAGCTGTTTCTCGAATAGCGCTGCGGTGACGGTAGGTGACTACTTCGCAGGTGAGGCCTGCGCGCTCGCGCCCGTATTTTTGATAAATATACTGTATGACCTCTTCGCGGCGCTCGTGTTCGAAGTCAATATCGATATCAGGAGGCTCGCTGCGTGCCTTGCTCACGAAGCGCGCAAAAAGCATGTCGATGCGGCTGGGATCCACCGAGGTAATGCCGAGACAGAAGCACACCGCAGAATTAGCTGCCGCTCCGCGGCCCTGGCATAGAATGCCGCGTGAGCGAGCGAATGCCACGATATCCTGGCAGGTTAGAAAATATTTTTCATAGCTAAGTTCATGGATGAGCACGAGCTCTTCTTCGAGTAGTTTTGCTACCTTTTCTGGAATACCAGCAGGGAATTTCTCGCGGGCTCCGCGGTAGGTTAATTCCCGCAGATATTCGAGGGGAGAAAGCTCGCGAGGACAGATTTCATCGGGATATTCATAGCGCAATTGATCCAAGGAAAAGCCTTGGGCCATCTCCATGATCTCTAAGCTGCGCGCCACAGCTCCGGGCAGTTCTCGGAATATGCGCCGCATTTCTTGAGGAGATTTGAGAAAGCATTCTGCGTTTTGCTGCAGCAAGAAACCGGCTTGGGAGATGCTGCAGGTATGCCGAATGCAGGTCAAAACATCCTGCAGCTGTCTGCATTCCGGAGCGTGATACAAAATTGCGTTAGTCGCAACGCAAGGCACCCCCAGCTTGGAAGCTGCCTCTATCGCTGCGTGAAGATGGACTGAATTTTGGTTGCCATAGTTCTTGACCAGCGCCAGAGATAAAAGCCGCAGGTCAGGAACTGCTTCTTGTATACGTCGGCAGCTTTTTAGAAACTCGCCCTCTTCAATCGGGCTTATCCGTACTGCATGCGGGACGAAGGCAGGCGGCACGAAAATAAGCGCTAATTCTCGGAGCAGAGGCAGGAGATCATCGAGGAAAAGGAAGCAGTCTCCTTTTGGTGCGCGACGTTTGCCAATCGTGAGCAAGGTACAAAGATTACCATATGCAGCGCGTGTTGTTGGATAGGCAAGAATGGAAAAAACGCTGCTTGAAGGGTGGGCAGTATGGCGCAGGACTAAACGAGCGCCAATCAACAAGGGCAGTCCTAAATCCTTTGCAGCAATGTGAGCCCGCACGACGCCGGCAAGTGTGTTGCAGTCCGTAATCCCAAGCGCGGAGAGGCCCAAGTTTTTTGCTTGGGAGACGAGCTGCTCGGGGTGACTGCCTCCGTGCAGAAAGGAAAAATTACTGCTGACATACAGTTCTGCATAGCGAGGCGTCATGTCCAAACTCCCTGCACGAACCAGCGCAGGCTCTCGCGTTCACGGTACACCCATAACCAGCGCCCATGCTGGTCTTGCAGTTTGAAGTACTCTCGTTCACCGTCGATGACTGGGGAATGCAGATGCCACCACTCCGGCGCAATGCGCTCGGGCCCGTCGGCCTGTAACACGGTAAGCTCATCACCCTTCCAATAAAGGCGTGCCGGTGCTTTGTCAGGCAGCATGGCCACAGCCGTAATTGGTTCAGGGCGTTTTAAAAGGTAAGGCGGCCGGCCAAGGCTCAAAGGCTTTGGCAGCTCGGCAGGACGCGCCTGCTTACGCAGCTTTGCCAGCGGCTCATAGCTAAAGGATTTTTCCGGAATATGAGAATTTTGGAAGCTGACAAGTGCTACGCGATCGTTGCCAAGCCTGGCCATCAAGCTATTGAGAAACTCATCGCTGGAGGCAAGCAAAGCATGCAAATCAGCGGGTGAAAGAAAGTCAGATTGCTCTTCATAGGCGCGCTCGACATCTCGTGCAATGACGGTGAGGGCGTGAATCCCGCCGGGTATCAAGAGGTGTTCGATAACCGGAGCTAAGACCGAAGCGATGTGCTGGAAGTTCTTGGTGCTGGTATTCAAAAAAAGTTCCTTGCTGCGCTTGAAACTGCGATAAGCTTCATCTTTGCCATCAATAACGATGACAAAGGCTCCGGCCTTACGCTTCTTGGCAATCAGGCTTTTGAAAATATGCTGAAAGAGAAAAAGTGCGGCCGCTTGAATTGCTTGTTGGCTCGTGAGCGGCACTTCAAAGCGGCGAAAAGCACGCATGATTTCTGGCGGATCTATCGGAAAAAATGTTTCATCGATTGCGCCAAAAGCTTGATTAAGACGCTTGAGCAGCAGCATGCCAAAGCGCAGCGCGAGCTGCTTGCTCGGCAGCTTGAGAATATCAGCGACCGAGCGTAACCCCAGTGTCTGTAAAGCCTGCATAGTCTCGCGAGGGAGGCGCAGTGCTTGGAGGGGCAGCTCTGCCAGAGCCTCCTTGAGTGAGGCGCACTCAGGCACGATGTGGACAGAGCCGTCGCCGAAGCGTGAAAGTGCCCAAGCTGCTCCGATTGTTCCGGCAATAGCTACGCGGGCAGGAATAGAAAGCTGGGCGCAGCGCGCCAGAATATGTTCGGCTAGTGTACGCTCGCCCCTATAGAGCTTCCCTGTACCGCTGATATCAAGAATCAATCCCCAATACTGCTCAGCGCAACGCTCCAGCAAGCCGGCTTTATGGGCAGCGGCAAGATCGCTGTCGATGCCCACAAAAGGTGCAAATTTCAAGGCGCGGCAAGCTAAGCGCTCTAACGCCATATAATCCTTCAGCGGACTGGCCAGATAGCTCTGTGCTTGAGGACAAAGTGCTTTGGCCAGTGACAGGGGAATTCCACTGCGCACGCCTTGGTGCCGTGCAAGAGGACAGCATTCCTTAACGACAAGCTGATTAGCCTGTTTGCCGACGAGAATCATCGGCTGAGTTTGCCGTTGGCGCCCTTTGCTGCGCCGATAGCGCGCCATCGTGATAGCCCACAGCGGTAGATAAAGACAAAGAAAGCGCCGGTTGATTGCTTCCATATGTTGAAACCCCTTCCCGTAATTCAACCATCCACGAGGAAATGCGAGGCTGCGCCCCTTTGCACTTCAGAAGCTGCAGATGAAAACAGGGGGCAGAAGAACTGCCGGCAATCGGATCGATATGCCAGCGTGCGAATGCAGCGGAAGGGGAGGATAGAGCCTTCTTATCGCAAAAAAGAAAACAGAGCGCATCGTTTCCTCGCGCAGTCAGGGCGAGCTTTCTGCTGATGGCAAAGCGCAGTCTTTTAGTAGATGCAACAGCGACTGCGACGGCTGGCGAGCGCAGCGCCAGTTCAATTGCCCATAGTTTTAATTTTTCATTCGGAGGATCGATAAACAAGCACTGAGGAAATAGACACTGAGAAAGTAGACACTGCGGAAGCAAGCTCTTTGAAACGCTGTTGGTCCTTTCTTGCATGCTGGGGGGCATGGTTTGTTCAAGGAGATAAGGCGTGGGCCAAATATCTCGCCCTATCCAGGCAATATATTTAGGAAGCGCTTGCTGCTGCGAGTTAAGCTGCCGCAGGAGGTTCCCCGCTGCGAGCGCGAAAATACTGCAAGGCGGAGTGCTCTGATTGCTAAACCACTCGTGCACAGTGCCGATTGGCAGCCCGTGATTGATTGGCAGTCCATAATTAATTGGCAGCCCGTGATTAATCGGCAACCTATAACCAGAGAATTGAGAGTCAATTGCCTCGAGTCCAAAGCGCAGACAAACTTTTGAAGGTAGGGAAGGGGTTGAGGGTGTAAAAGGACTCGTAGCCG
>JAYRHW010000156.1:0-8838 GCA_041907145.1 Bdellovibrionota bacterium | reverse complement strand
TGGGCTCCCAGCTCGACCCGAAAAGCGCTTTACTGCGAAATTCCGCTGAGCGGATTGGGGTGGCCTACAAGCTACTCATCGGACCGGCTCTCGTTTTCGGAATCTTCTTTGTACTACAGCTGCCTCGAACCCTGGCTTTTCAAACGACCATCTTTGAAGCCGCAATGCCGCCGATGGTTAGCGCCGGAATTGTCGCTCTGGAATATGAGTTGAACCCCAACCTCGCTGCTACGCTTATCGGAGTAGGGATGATGCTCTCTGCGATCACGCTACCACTTTGGTGGGCTGTACTCTGAAGGGCTTCCAGGGTGCCGGTCCTTGGGGAACTGCACGGAGTCTCAAAGAGCAAAAACATCGCGCCCTTCAGCGAAAGCCCAGCAACTCGTGAATCTAGAGCGGAGCCGTTTAAAGATCCTTATCTTCTTATTTTCGACTCGCCTAGCGCGGTAGAACCTCAGAAAATCCACGTCGTTGACTTGTACGGAGAATCTGCACAGACTGCTGATTCTGCGTATGGAAAACCGCTTCGCCATAGAAACAAGAGACGGGCACGCTCGTCGTGGCCGTTACACAACCAGCCACGGAAGTTTTGAAACCCCGAACTTTCAGCCTGTAGGCACGCGCGGCAGCGTGAAGGGCGTCGATGTCGAAAGACTCAGGGAAGCCGGCGCCCAAATTATGCTGGTGAACACGTACCACCTGTGGCTGCGCCCGACACCCCAGCACGTTCGAACTCTTGGCGGCATCCACCGATTTACGGGCTGGCAGGGGCCCATACTGAGCGACAGCGGTGGCTTTCAAGTATTCAGTTTGGAAAGCATTCGTTCATTGAGCGAAGAGGGTGTGGAGTTTCGCTCGCATATTGATGGGGCGCTTTGCTTTTTGACTCCCGAGAAATCTATCGCAATTCAAGAGGAGCTGGGCGTCGACATAGCCATGGTCTTGGATGAATGTCCGGCTGGAACCTTGGAGCATGCAGCAGTCGAGAAATCTCTCGCCATGACTACCCGCTGGGCAAAACGATCGCTTGCCGCCCGGAAAAATCCAAATACCTCGGTTTGGGGAATAACGCAGGGCGGCATATTCCGAGATCTGCGCACGCGCGCAGCCGAAGAGACAGCCGCAATTATTCACGATGGCAGCACGTTTGATGGCTTTGCAATCGGTGGCCTGAGCGTCGGTGAGCCAAAGGAGCAAATGTACGACGTACTAAGCTACCACCCGCGCCAATTACCAGAGGCCAGTATTCGCTACGTCATGGGAGTGGGAACCCCGGAAGACATTGTCGAGGCAGTATATAACGGCGTCGATCTCTTTGATTGTGTTATGCCAACTCGCTCGGGGCGTTTTGGCCGGGCATTCGTGCGCGGGCCTGAGCCATGGATCAACGTGAAGAATTCTAGGTTTGCATTGAGCACTGAACCGTTGGACTCGCAGTGCGGCTGTCTTGCCTGCAGAAATTATAGCCGGGGATACATTAACCATTTGCTCAAAGTGCAGGAGATGCTGGGCCCGCAATTGATCAGCATTCATAATTTGACGCATTATCTTGATTTGATGAAATCCATTCGCGAGGCGATCAGCGCGGGACGCTTCGAGGACCTCTATCGCAACGAAAAGGCGCGCTGGCGAGATTTCTCGCTCTCGGAGACCTCCGCGCATTCTGTTGATAAAGAAGCTAACGCCTCATAAATGCGAGTCTTTTTTGCAGCGTTCAATCCTGAGCCTAGGTATTCAAAAGGCCTGCTTTTAATGTTAGAAGCAGTGGAGTTTTTACATAGTAATTGTTGAGGTTTAGCCTGTGAAATTGCTCCAGAGAGTCGCTGTTGTGTTGATACTAGTTTTGGGCTTGGCTTCAGTCGCCTTTGCTCAAGGCGCCGTCGCTCCTCAGCCGCCGCCACCTTCCTTCGGTGAAGTATTTGGCCGAATGATTCCGATGTTCGTCATCGTCTTCTTTATTTTCTACTTCATGGTGATGAAGCCGCAGCAAGCGCGCCTCAAAGCCCAGGAGAACTTACTCGGTTCTCTTAAGCGCGGCGACGAGGTCGTGACAACCGGAGGCCTTATCGGCCGGGTTGCCGGGGTAGAGAAAGGCTATATAATCCTCGAAGTTGCGGCCAATACTCGGGTGCGGATCGAGCCTGCGCACGTTGTCCGTAAATTTGAAGTAACCCCTGAAGTTCTGGCCGCCGATAAGGCCAAGGCATCCTAAGTTTATCGAAGAGTTCAAATATGACCGCGGATCTTAAGAAGCGAATCACCATTTTGTTGGTAGTCATCGTTGCGGCAATCGTGTTCTTGCTGCCTACGGTCGCACGAGACCAAATTGGCTCAGGCTGGATTTCAAAGCCGTTATCCCTAGGATTGGATCTAAGTGGTGGCGTGCATCTCGTGTACGAAGTGGAGTCCAAGGAGGCTGTTTCGAGCAACCTTCAAGCCAAGGGGAACGCGATTCGCGCCGAGCTGCGTAAGGACAAGGTCGCAGCCACCAAGGCTCGACTCAACGATAAGGGGCAGCTTGAGGTTACGCTACTCAGCGATCGCTTTGCGGCTCAGGCCAAACAAAAAGTACAGGACAATTATCGCGATTTGAATTTCGTCGAACAGCGCGACGATGCTGGTAAAGTTATTCTCGTATACTCAATCAACGAACTGGAGGCTGGACGGCTCGAGCGTAAAGCGGTAACCGATGCTGTCGAAACACTGCGCAACCGCGTCGACCAGTTCGGCGTGGCCGAGCCTCTCATTCAAAATGTCGGCGAGAAGCGCATTCTGCTGCAGATGCCGGGCGTATCGGATATCGAATCAGTCAAAAAGGTCGTTGGCTCGGTTGCCAAACTCGAGTTCCGATTGCTGGCTATGGGAGATAAGACTGGCGGCGTAACGCTCAAGGATCGTAGCGGTGCTCCCGTAGTGGTCGAGGAAGACGTATTGATGACCGGCGATGCTGTATCTGATGCCCGGGTTGCCACCGGTCAAGGGCAAGTCGAAGTTTCGCTGTCTTTGACAAGCGAGGGCGGACAGACCTTTCGCCGAATTACTTCGGAAAACGTCGGGCGAAATCTTTCCATTATTCTCGATGGTATCGTGTATTCCTCGCCAACAATTCGTGAGGCGATTTCCGGCGGCCACGCCAGCATTTCAGGGGGATTTACATTTCTCGAGGCGAAGCAACTTGCAGTCGTCCTTCGGGCGGGTGCTCTGCCTGCGCCACTGCGAATCCTTGAAGAGCGCACGGTTGGTCCTTCATTGGGTAAGGAGTCCATTCGCAACGGTCTGACGGCCATCGGCGGCAGCTTCATATTCATCTTCATATTCATGATTTGGTATTACAAGAAGGCCGGCATCGTGGCGGCCGGGTCTTTGGTGCTCAATCTGTTGCTGATTGTGGGTGCATTATCGGCTTTTGGCGCCACCTTGAGTTTGCCGGGCCTGGCCGGTTTGGCGCTGACTATCGGTATGGCCGTTGACTATAACGTGCTTATTTTCGAGCGAATCCGTGAAGAGCTGCACAACGGTGCTTCGCGCGACGCTGCCGTTAGCGCTGGATTTGAGCGCGCATTGTCCGCGATTATCGACTCCAATATCACCACGTTGATAACCGGAATAATTCTGTACTACTTCGGCAGTGGTCCGATTCGAGGATTTGCCGTGACGCTGGTACTTGGCATCGTTTCGACGATCTTTGCCGCCACTTTTGCTTCTCGTATTTGCTTCGACTATTTCCCGCTCAAGGGAAAGAACGGGCTTTCTGTTTAACGATCGAACGCACAGACTTCGGGGATTTAAACTATGGAATTTGTAAGCAAGAAACTTCACTGGGATTTTATCGGAAAGTGGCCTATTGCCGTGACGTTGTCGGTTCTGCTGACCATCGGGAGCTTTTGGCTGTGGTTCGAGCAGGGTGAAGCGAAGTACGGCGTGGACTTCCGCGGTGGGCACGATATTTTGGTGAAAGTTGGTGATAGCGCCAATAGTGAGACCATTCGCGAGGCGTTGACCAAGCACGAAGTTCCTGATGCTATCGTACAGGCATTCGAGGCCGGCAGTCAGCAGTTCTCTATTCGCCTGGGAGGCGAACAAGCTGAGGGCACCTCCGAAATCGACCGTGCCAAGATCGTGCGCGGAAAAGTCGAAACTGCGCTGAAGACCGAGTTTCCAACGTCGGTAGAAATCCTGCGCACGGATTATGTCGGTCCAACGGTTGGCAAAGAGCTGAGAACCAAGGCTCTTATTGCTACCATGCTGGGACTGATCGGTATTCTGATCTATCTCACCGTCCGGTTTGAATTCGCCTTCGCCTTTGGCGCTGTGATCGCTGTCTTTCACGACGTGATCATGACTACCGGCTTCTACTTACTAGCCGGTTTTCAGATCAACATGAGCACGATTGCCGCGGCGTTGACCATCTTGGGTTACTCGGTGCATGACACTATCGTTATTTTCGATCGGGTGCGCGAGGAAATTTATAAGCGCAAAGAATTCAATTTGGTGGCGGTGATGAATGATGCCATCAATACCACAATGTCTCGTACCATCATCACATCGATGCTTACTCTCTTCTCGGTTGGTGCGCTGCTGATCTTCGGCGGCGGCTCGTTGGCGGATCTGAGCTTCTATCTGTTTGTCGGCACGGTATGCGGTACGTACTCGACGGTTTATATTGCCTCTCCCGTGGTGCTTGCTTGGGATTACCTTAGGAACAGAAGGGCGCACAATAGCGCCCAGCAGCCGGCCTAGTCGCTAGAGCCTGTGCACAAAGAGTGTGCAGTTGCGTTCGTCTGACACTTGCACCTGCTCTTGGCAGGGGGCGGGGACTTTAAACGTGTTCGTCATGAAGTACGTACCGGGGCGGACCTCCTTGCGTACTTTCTCCCAGAGTTTTTCCATGGGGGTGGGGGACAAAAAGGCATACAGAATATCAAAAGCAGAAAAATCGATTTGCCAAAAGCTCTGAGCGGTAAACGCTACATTCGGCCTGCCGATTGAACGCAGCTTTGAAACAATGAAGGGCAGAGGTGCAATCTCCGCTCCGACAAAGCTCCCCTGGGGCCGTTCTCTGGCCAGAAACAGAAGCATGCTGCCATATCCGGATCCGAGATCGATGAAGCGAAAGGGTCGATCGTTTGGTAAACGTCTGAGCACTTCCTGATACATCTGCGGACTGGTGGGGTAGAAGGGCACGTGAGTCCAAAACGTCGGCAGGTAGATGACGAGGGCCAACACCGCTGCCGTCGGGAGCAGCCAGCCTGGAAGCGAGGCGGATTCATAGCAGAAAACGGCGGAGGGCAGGGCCAGATTGAGCAGCTGCCAGGGCAGTGAAACTTTTAGTGCACGGCTGATGAGAAACGCGACCGCTCCGCCGGTCAGCACGAAGACAAAGGGGTGGTGAAAGATTTCTAGTTGCCGAGAGAGCAGCAGCGCCGAGCCGAAGCCGCATACTTGGGCGGCGATGCTCACTGCCAAATAGTACAGCGGTGCAGCTGGGTTCATTGTTCGCTTCAAAGTTCGAGCAGAGTCTTGGGGAAATGCTGCCGAACCGGGGCGCTGTAATACATATCAAGTTCCGATGATTTTTCCTTGATGCCGACGGCTGTCGAGCTATCGGGAACCTTAATCATGAGCCGAATGAAAAGGTCTCCGCGGGAATTATCGCGGTGTACGATGCCTTTCTCCTTCAACCTGATTTCGGTTCCGCTGGAGCTCCCCGGAGGAACTTTTACGATCATCGGCTCATCCAGGGTGGGCACGGTGATGCTAGCCCCATTGATTGCTTCTCCCAGGCTGATTGGAATCTCGGCTACTAGGCCTTTGGGCTGCACACTCAAAAAGGGGTGGGCGGCGACGCGCACGATGATGACCAGATCTTCGTGCGTCTTTGAACGCAGGTGCACTACGCTGCCGTTCCGTACTCCAGGGGGAATGGTAACCGAAGTTTTGCGTATCCCCTCGGGTTCAGCGATCTCAACAGCCTTTTTTATTCCGTAAATCGCATCTTTTATAGTGACGGAAACTTCCACCACCGAAATCTTCAAAACACCGGACGGCGCGCTGCGTTCTCTCGCTGGCTCCTCATTTTGCACAGGCCTTGCCATGGTGCCTGACTTTGAAGGGCGCTGGGGCTCTGGCCTGGTCGCCCTTGACTTCGGGCCGACAGGAGTATTGAGAAATTTAATAAATGACTGGAAGCTTTTTTTGATTCCCGAAAAGGGGTCCGCTGCGGACTTGGTGGGTCGCGGACGCTCGCGGTGCGTCTCGGTTGTCTCGGTATCAGGCCCCGCTGGCTTTACCTTGCCGAAATTTTGATGCTTCTGTTCATAAAAGCGCCGCCGTGCACCCTCGTAGCGCTGCTGAGCGCGCTCATAGGCCTGGGTTCCGGCTGACGACCCGCGGGTACGTAGGAAGGCTTCTAAGTCGACGTCATACACCTTGCGTTTTTCCTGATCGCTTAGGACCTGATGGGCCTGAGCGATGCGCTTGAACTTCTCTTCTGAGGTCTTTCCGGGGTTTACATCCGGGTGATAGCGGCGGGCTAAGATACGGTAGGCGCGGCGAATCTCTTCGAAGGTGGCCGATGAGTTAAGACCTAATATGTCGTAATAATTATCCATGCTAAGGCAAGGGGTAGCATACACGCTCGCCTAGAGGCCAGGTAGATGCCTAAAACAGGGCGCGCTCCGTGAGAATAGGGCGGGCTTAGGACAGAAAGGGGATTGCCCAAAAGCTGGCTATCTTTCATGAACAAAGAGAGGGCTGCATCGGGAACGTGCGGCCACCTGTGGGCACACCGGCCATCTGCAGTTTCAATTTTTTCAGGCGGTTTCATGGCATTTGCGCAGCGTAAAGCAATCTCTCAGGGCTGGATTCGGTTCGCTGAATCGGTGGTCGATAAGGCTGGAGTGCTCGATGAGGACGTGGCTGCAACCTTAGTAAATGCTTTTGCTTCCGTGCCGCGCGATCGATTCGTCGAGGAAGGGTTAAGTCTGCGTGCCACGGAGGATATATCTTTGCCGATAGGCTATGGGCAGACGATTTCCAAGCCTTCTACGGTTGCTCGGATGCTGGGTCTTATCGGGCTGCGGCGCGGCATGCGGATTTTGGAAGTTGGCTGTGGTTCCGGATATTGCAGCGCCGTAATGGCAGCGGCGGGCGCGCAAGTATATGCGCTTGAGTATATAGGTTTGCTGGCGCAGAGAACGAGGAAGCTGTTCGATGCCTTGAATTTTCAAAATATATTGATTCGTCCTGGCGATGGACGCCGAGGCTGGGCTGAGCATGCGCCCTATGACGCGATAGTAGTGTCAGCAGCCTTCGAGAGTATCGAGCCCGAGCTCGTTCGGCAGCTTGTAAATCCTGGTGGCCGCATGGTTGCCCCTGTCGGGAACGCCCGCGGGCAGATTCTTACGCTTTGGGAAGCGAAGGGCGGTGGAGTCACCCTGTACCAGCTCGAACCCTGTAATTTCGTTTCGGCGCAATAGGGCCGTGAGACTCATTTTTCTGCGCTCCGCCGGATTGGGGTTAGCGCTCATGCTGCTCTCCTCCTGCTCGCTGTTTTCGAGTTCGCAGCCCAAACGTAGCGTTGCTTCGCAGCGAACGGTAAAGCTCACTGAAGCCAGAAAGTTCATAGGAAAGCTGCTCTGGCCTGTGCCGGAGAGCAAGATTTCGTCCTCCTTTGGACAGCGTTGGTCGGAGTTCCACGAGGGCTTAGACATTCGCGCACCCGAGGGAACGCCTATCTATGCGGCTCACGGCGGGCAGGTGGTGTATGCCGATCATCGCTTGAGGGGCTACGGTAATTTGATCGTCATCAAGGGTGATGGAATTCTGACTGTCTATGGGCATAACCGCAGAAATTTGGTGGACCGCGGCGACACAGTGCAGGCCGGCGATCATATTGCCGATGTAGGTCAGACGGGAAAGGCCACGGGACCTCACTTACATTTTGAGACGCGGGTAAAGGATGCCAGCGGGTTTAATACGGCTGTAGATCCCTTAGTTTTCTTCCCTAAAAAACGCTAATTTTCCCGGTCGCACCGCGTGCCATTTTGGAGGACAATCGCAGTGTCGCCCCGACTATGGGGGCTGTTGGTGAGAATCTTATGAAATTTCCCAGGACCCCCCAGGAGTGGTTGATATTTGTTCACTCGGCCCTCCAGCAGATCGGCGAATTCCTGCAGCCGCTCGTGTTGCTGCTCTTCCGTTTGCACTGGGGCTGGCAATTTTATCTTTCGGGTAAGGGAAAGCTCGTTAATCACGAGCGCACGACGGCATTTTTTGCGGCGCTGGGAATTCCAGCTCCAGAACTCAATGCCTGGTTTGTCGGCGGGCTCGAATGCTTTGGCGGTATTTTGCTCCTGGCCGGTTTCATGTCCCGCCCGGTAGCCTTCATGCTCACCATTAATATGCTCGTGGCCTACATGAGCGTAACCGCGGATAAGGAGGCTCTGCTGGGCATGTTCACCAATCCGGCGGCGTTCGTTGATGCTGAGCCATTTTTCTTCTTGTTACTTGCCGTGCTCATTTTGGCCTTTGGCCCGGGTCGTATTTCCGTTGATGCGATGTGCAAGCGTCGCTGGGGCTATTTGCTCGTTCCGCTCCCAGCTCCAAAAGATAGCTGGAGCTAGCCAAAGCCCAAGCTTGACTTGAGCTTTAGGGACCACTGATAATCGACCGGTCTGGTTATCTTCATCCGTCCCCGTAGCTCAGATGGATAGAGCACAAGTTTCCTAAACTTGGGGTCGTAGGTTCGAGGCCTGCCGGGGACGTTCTTCATATCTGTGGGAAAGGTGTTGTGGCAGGCCTCGAACCGAAAGAAGAGGCGAGGCCTAAGCCCGCTCG
>JAYRHW010000155.1:0-2513 GCA_041907145.1 Bdellovibrionota bacterium | reverse complement strand
GACGTTGTCGGTAAACGGGGAGCAGCGCGAAGTATGGGAGATCGTTCCGCGCGTTCGCTTGGCCGGGTCATCAGAAAATCACAAGAAGCTGCGGGCGGCGAAAATTTATGTGACCGCTGATTCTCGTCGCGAGATACTGCAGATTGTAAGTAATGTATTCATCGGCAGCGTCAAAACAACGCTCGATAGCTTCACGCCTTCTGCCTCTTCTCCGGTTACTCATATGGCGCAGAATATCGAGCGCTATTCTATTAATTAGCGCGGAAGTATTTGCGCTAAGCTGTTCTGCTGCGAACTTAAATTACCTATCAAGGACTCGAGTCTTGCAAACCTCGCGGTGAGGCTCTGTTCCTGAGCTTGCAAGCCTTTCTCGACGTCTGCGATACGCTGATTGAGCCGAGAAATCTCGTCGGTGTTCGAGTTTTTTGCACCGTCTATGAGGCCATTGAATCGAGTGTATTGAGCAATGGTGCCATCTACGGAGCCCAATGACTCACCGAGTCTTCCCAATATCTCTTCGACGCCCTCCGAGTCGTTCGATAGCGCCGAGGATAGGGAAGAACTGTCGAATTTTAGAGTGCCGTCGCGCTGGGTAGCGAGGCCGAGATCTGCCAGGGTGTTTGCGGTATGACCGGTGATGCTTGATGACGTGAAGGCTGAGCGCAGAGCGCTTACTAAATTCTCGTCAAGCGAGGTTCCGGACAAAGGCCCAAAGGTATTCTTGATGTTGCCGCCGTCCTGCTCCTGGCTCACCAAGTCGTTGTCCTTGATGAAGCTCAGGAGTGCGTTGTAGGCATCGACAAATTCCTGCATTTTGGAGCTCGTTGCGGACTTATCATCGTTGACCGAGATGGTCGCAGAGCCTGTGGCGATCAAGTTAAAGGTCAGCCCGGGTACTACATCACTGATGCTGTTGCTGGCTTTGCTGATAGTGCCGCTAATACCGGAGAGCGTGAACTCCGCATCGAGAGCTTGCGTGATCGTTGATGCTCCGAATGCGCCGCTTCCTGCGCTCGTCACTTCGCTCCCGACGGATATTGCCAAATTGCCTTGGGAGGTTCCTTGGTTGTTCGATCGAATACTAATTGCGTAGCTGGGGCTGGCGGATGTTCCGACATTTATGACCGCCGCGGTAGCCTTAGTGCTGGTTGAATTGAATTGACTGACAAAATCGCTGATGGTCGTCGTGCTGGTGAGATCGATATCGACAGTTTCTTGATCGGCGCCGGTGCCGACTTGAACGCTTACTCGGCGATCGGCGGCAGGTGCGCCATTGTTGATCGAAGAGTTGATGACTGCGGTCGCACTCGAAAAGCGATCGTTGAATGAGAAGGTTGCGGCGCGTGCAAGTTGCGAGACGTTGATAGCGTAGGTGCCGTTGGTCGCTCCTCCCGTGGCAATGCCGGTTGCGATCGTCTCATCACTTGACGAGGCGGATTTTGCTACCGCGCCGCCGCCGACCTGCCGGAATTTATTGGCGGCGGTGTTTAGCCGAGCCAGAAGCTCCTTGAGCTTGCCGTAGGCGTCATTGGTGTCTTTGTAGGTCTGGATTTTAGACTGTAGGGGGGTGAGCCGGACCGCGCGTTCTTGGTCCAGTGTCGCCTTGATTAAGGCGCTTGAGTCGATACCTGAGGCTAATCCGCTAAAACTAATAAGCGAAGCCATACCACCACATCCATGTAAACAGCCGGGCCACTTCCTTGCCTACATGAATGTATCGACCCTAATTCCGTCGACATTAGAATTTTCGCATATTCCCTAATCTTCTTCGCTACTTAAAACCGGGACAGTCCCAATAACAAATGGGACTGTCCCGGTTTTGGGTTACTTGAGGCCGGCGAGGGCCGAGGTGAGAGCGGATTGTTGCTGCTGAAGCTGGGAGGTGAGCGACTCCAGACGCGCAAAGCGCGCACGCATGCTCTCCTCGTTTTTGGTAATCGATGCTTCGGCGCGTGCTATTCGGTCATTGAGACCCTTAACCTGGTCTTTGTTGTTATTGAGCGCCGTATCGATAATTCCGTTGAATCGAATCTGCTGATCAATGGTACCGCCGGTGATTCCGACTGCGTCGCCGAACGCTTTAAGCAGCCTATCAACCGAGGAGGCCTCTTTAGCTAGGTTCTCCTGAAATTTTGCCGAGTCGAACTTCAGGGTTCCATCTCGTTCGGTCGTGACGCCGATATCTGCGAAGATCCGCACGTACTCGCCGTTGGTGTAGGTTGACTGGGTCATGGCATTGCGGATGGCGATTATCGCATTCTCGTCGATTCTGGTTGTCGAGAGTGGCCCGAAGATATTCGTGATGCTCGCCCCACTTTCCTGACGTTCGATCAGGTTTTTGTCCTTCATGTAGTTGATAATGTCGTTGAATGCCGATACGAAGTCTTGCACTCTTGAGCTAGTGCCAGCTTTGTCATCATTGACGTTGATAGTGACATCCGTGGTGGGAGCCTCTGCAATAAGATTGAATGTCACGCCGGGGATAACGTCGCTGATGCTATTTGAAGACTTTT
>JAYRHW010000154.1:0-17049 GCA_041907145.1 Bdellovibrionota bacterium | reverse complement strand
TCACGTATGCAGCACTGCTTCGACTACCGGCGAAGGTAGATACGAGTTTTTCCTATTTTTGAATACTCGCCTTTCTTAAGCGCTACGATCTCATTTGCCCCCGAAAATTGCCGATCTTCTCATCAAGGCCGGAAAAGTGGCCAAGGTCACCGCAAGCGCCAGGGAGGCAGTATGATTCGCATATTCTTCAAGCTTTGCTTTTGGGTCATCATCGCGCGCTGGACCTACGCTGAGGTTCAGCTGGTCGCGCCATCCGCTACCCCGGCAATAGACTTCGCACTGCAGAAAATTCAAATCCCCACGCATGATAAATGGAGCAAAGGAAGCTTCAATCAATGGCTGTCGCAAGCCAAGCACGACGGCCGAGCCTCCGCCCTTGCGATGCAGGCCAGTATGAAAGATACGGCAAGCTCTGCTTTGCAGAGAGTTCAAGAATTCAGCGGGGTGCCGAGTGCCGAGGCCAAGTCCCTCAGCCACTGGGTCAAAGACTCTGAAGCGTTTACCAAGTTTTAATGTCGGAAGCGCTTCTCGAAGCGGTTTCTAAGAACTATCGCCACTGCATTCATCGTCAGCAGCAACGCAAGCAACACCACAATGGCAGCAGCCGCATTGGCATGAAAAGCCTCCTGCGGCCGGGATATCCAATTATAGGTTTGAATCGGCAGCACTGTGAAAGGCGAAAATATGCTGTTTGGTATGAATGCAACGTACGTCAGTGCTCCCATGGTTATCAAAGGCGCCGTTTCGCCGATCGCGCGTGAAAGTCCTAGAATGCAGCCCGTTAGAATGCCCGGCAGCGCTAGGGGTAGCACCTGATCCCTCACTGCCTGCCAGCGCGTTGCGCCAAGCGCCAGTGCTCCATCGCGAAGCGATTGCGGCACGGTGCGCAAAGCTTCCCGTGCCGCGATGATGATGACCGGTAAAATGAGCAGCGACATGGTCAGCGCTCCCGCAATTAAGCTCCGGTCGAGCGCAAAGACGCGCACGAAAATCTGCAATCCCAGAATTCCGTAAATAATGGAAGGGACTCCTGCCAGGTTCGCAATATTCAATTCGATAAGCCGAGTCATCCAATTGTTCGGCGCATACTCCTCGAGATAAATGGCAGCTCCTACTCCGACCGGGATGGAAATGGCCGCCGTGAGCAGCATGAGATAAAAGCTGCCGACAATAGCTGAGTAGGCGCCTGCACGCTCGGCAAAGCGCGAGGGGAAACTGGTAAGAAATTGCCAATTGAGGCGCGGCAAGCCATCGATAAAGACATTCACCAACAAAGCCATAAGCACAACAAGCGCAAATGCAACGCAGCCTAGGCCGAGAACAGCGAAGAGCCGCTCACGAAGGATACGGCGATCGAGTGCGCCTCGAGGCGAAACACTCGCTGTCTGAACGAACATGCTCATACGTAGGCCCTCTCGAATCGCTGACGGATCCTTATACTGATGTTGTTTAGTACAAGCGTCATGACGAACAAGGTCATGGCGACGGCAAAAAGCGTTCGATAGGCGAGACTTCCATGCGGCACATCGCCCATGGATATCTGCACGATGAAGGCCGTCATGGTTTCCACCGGCGAAAGTGGATTCATGGTCAGAGTTGGCTGCTGTCCGGCGGCTGTTGCTACGATCATCGTCTCACCGATGGCCCGGGACATGGCCAAGATGAAAGAAGCCGTGATTCCGCCCATCGCTGCTGGGACCAATACCGTGAAAACCATCTGCAATCTCGTCGCACCCATGGCATACGAGGCATCACGCAAAGTTTGAGGCACCGTATAGAGAGCATCTTCGCTAAGGGAGGCCACCATCGGTAATATCATGACCCCCATGACGATACCGGGGCTAAGCGCATTGAAGCCCGAAAGCTCGGGAATGAATTGTTGCAACAAAGGAGTGACAAAAATCAGCGCGAAATATCCAAACACGATGGTCGGAATTCCTGCAAGAATCTCGAGAGTCGGTTTCAAGAGTGCCCTGCTACGCGCAGATGCGAACTCACTTAAATAAACAGCGATGATCAGTCCAAGCGGTAGTGCCACGACTAATGCCACGAAGGATGTGAGCAAGGTGCCGCAGACCAACGGCCAAATCCCGAACCGTCTCTCGGAAAAAAGCGGTGTCCACACTGTATCGGTTAAAAAGTCGACTACTGAAACTTCTTGAAAAAACGCGATCGACTCGACGAGGAGAGTGAGGACGATTCCAACCGTGGTGAGAACCGATACGACTCCACACAGAAACAGGAGCGTGTGCATGGTCCGCTCGACGAATTGTCGACGAAGAGCTGATGATATCAAGAAAACTCCTCTTGTATTAGAGGCGGACCGAGCGCCGTGCCCGATCCGCCTCTACTAGTCCTTGGTCAACTGCCTAGTCAGCGGGTTAGGATGCCTTTTCCTTCTTGAGCAAATCCTCAAGACTGACGCCGACCTGAGAGCCGCCACCGGCAAAGATTGATCCGAATACGCGCCCATTGAAGCGCTCCTCGGAGAGCTTGGCGATTGACGCACTCAGCGGCACATACCCAACTTCCTTCGCCATCGTGAGGGCATTAGCGAGATAGAACTTCACGAACTCCGCCACTTCCGAACGCTCCGTGGACTTCTTGCTCACGTAGACAAAGAGCGGTCGGGCAAGGGGCTGATAGACGCCCTTGATGACATTATCAATCGTCGCGAATTGCGGGCCCGTTCCGTTGCCGTCCTTCTCATCGTCGACCGGAAGTGCCTTGAGTTTGCCCTTGTTCTCTTCATAGTAAGCGAGTCCAAAGAAGCCGAGGGCTCCCTCGTCTGCACTTACGCCTTGCACAAGCATGTTGTCATCTTCGCTGCTGGTGAAGTCGCCGCGGCTGGAGTGCTCTTTGCCAACCACTGCATCAGTAAAGTAGTCATACGTTCCCGAATCCACGCCGGGGCCGAAGAGCTTGAGGGGCTTATTCGGCCACTCCGGGCGAACCTGATTCCATGTCATGACCTTGCCCTGAGCCTCCGGCTGCCAAATCTTGCGCAGATCCGCAACGGTGACGGACTTGGCCCAGGTATTCTTCGGATTCACGACGACCGTGATGGCATCGTAGGCAATCGGAAGCTCGATATATTCGACGCCATTTGCTTTGCAAAGTTCAACCTCCGTCGCCTTTATCGGGCGGCTGGCATTCGAGAAATCTGTTTCCCCCGCGCAGAACTTCTTGAATCCGCCACCGGTGCCGGAAATACCAACTGTCACCTGCGTCCCCGGTGCAGCCTTGCCGAACTCTTCAGCTACAGCCTCAGTAATCGGATACACGGTACTCGACCCATCGGCTTTAATGGTGCCGCTCAGGCCACTGGGTACCGCCGCTGCTGCGGAACTCGCCGCCACAGTTAAAGCTAAGAGACCGGCTGCCAACGCAGTCTGTCCAATATTCAATTTCATAGAAAATTTCCTCAGATAAGTAGTCAAGCGAGACATGGCTATCTTGCCAAATGCCGCAGCGAACGTCTCATCGGCAGGTTATCGGGCCGCGAGAATTAAGTTAGAATTGTGTGAGCGTGTTGGGGGCATGAACATTATAGCTGGCGGTAAATCGCAGTGGATCGGTGGTGAGCACGCGCTCTAATGAGGAGAGAGCAACACTTCCAGATTTAAGGATTCATGAGCGTAGGGTTAAGGACGACAAGGGAGATTCTACCCTCTGGCTCACTTGAGTCCTAGGAAATTTGTTCAGATTAACGTCGATGCAAGCGGGACTTGCTAAGTGGCTCAGCGTAGAAACTGATCATGTACGTAGGATCCTTTATCGGCGGCGCGGAGTGCGTGAGAGTAATTTTCGTGAGCTCACCATTCGCTTCCACCAACAACACATCACGCCTGCCGGAGCGCGGATCAGGGCGAACGTCATCGATCTGGAGCGTAAGCGGATCAATATCAGGATGAGCCGTCATCACAGCTACCTCGAGAACTTTGGCCAAATAAGGTCGTCGATCGCGAAATGACAAATCTCCACTCGAGAACCAGCGCGCGCCTCCTTCTAGGAGTTGCTGGAGTTCAAATTGAAAACTTTTCGGAGACAGCAAGAACTGTACGGCGAAATCACCAACGTTGGACGAGTTAAGGAATGCCTCCTCCTGGCCAATCGGGATGCACTTATAAACTCGCATCAATGAGGAAATTGCTTCAGCTGATTCCGTACCGCGCAGGTTCGGCATGGTCGGATCATCGCCGTGAGCATTAAGATTAAAATCAAATGCTATCAGCGGGTGGCCCTGATCGTTGAGTACTCGCGCCAGGAACGTATAAACCCTGTGTGGTCTCTCGCCCCTAACAGCGTCGTGTGTAAGAATACTGGGCTGATCCCCAACACGGGCCTTCGAGTCATAGGTCCCGCGTAGCGCATGTTCGGGAAGCGGCAGTGCCAAGTCTGCTTCAGTGATACGAGACTTTTGAAGAAATACCTCCGAAGGGATAGAGCGCGGAGTCCAAATTGAGCTCGGACGGAGTGAGCGCTGATCCTCGGAAAACGGATCGAGCCGTTCAGCCAGACTTGCCAAATAAGCGCGGAAATTGGCCTCGAGTTTGTCGAGAACCAGATCGCTCATTCCTCTATCCAATCTCGGATCGAGCCGTGGCTTCAGCACTCCACGAAAAAAATCACGATGCGCGGTGAGAAGATCCGATTCGACTGTTCTAACCAGCGCGGGATCAAGCAATTCAACGGCAGTGCCGCGGCCGCCATTCCGAGTATTAAAGAGCAAGCCGCTAGGGGCATCTTGACGATCACCCTCATTATGCAATTCCCAAAACCGAGGCACCCGAATAAGGGCCGTTGGGTCGGTTAGATCCGCACCGTCGAGTCGATCCTTGCGCGGATCACCGTGTAGGCCCAAATCAAGCGCCCCGGGCGACTCAGGCCAGAAACCTGCTCCACGCTGAGACAGTCCCGTGGCCGGGCCAGTCTCCAGGTCGGAGGTCGGTTGAATCGCAGGATCTTGGCTCATAGGTGACATATATTCAGGCGTACGATACGCTCCGAAATTAACGTAATCTTTTCTTAAATGTGCCTCTTAGACGAAGGCGGCGAAGAAAATAATCAGCCTCCCCTTCCACGAAGGCGCAAGCATGATAGCACCGATGGAGGTCCAGATAAACTGTGAATAGCTGCGGTAACTTCCTGGGATTGTTGGCTTAATCAGCAATTGCAATAAATCTCATATTGCTAACAAGATCCGGCGCCAACGACCTGGCGCAAGGTGGGGCTACCTGCGGTCTTGGTCGCCGAACAAAGGCTGCGGCCAATACTCATGGCGAGCGGACCTAATTCCCGCATCAGGGACCCAAATTCCTCAGTTGCGATAGTTTGGGCTCCATCACTCAAAGCAGAAGCGGGGTCGATATGCACTTCCACAAGCAGCCCATCCGCACCGCAGGCGATAGCGGCCTTGCTCATAGCAGAGACGTACCTCGATACTCCGCAACCGTGACTAGGATCAACGATGACCGGCAAGTGCGAGCGTTCCTTCAGTACTGGCACAGCGCTCAGATCCAAGGTGTTCCGCGTCGACGTTTCGAACGTGCGGATGCCGCGCTCACACAGAATTATATTTGGATTCCCTGCCGCTAAAATATATTCGGCAGACATGAGGAACTCATCAATCGTGGCCATCATGCCGCGCTTGAGAAGCACCGGCTTTCCTGATTCACCCACCGCTTTAAGCAACGGGAAGTTCTGCATACTGCGAGAACCGACCTGCAGAACATCGACATCATCGAAGTACAAATCAAGCATTTCATGATCGATGATTTCCGTAATGATCGGAAGACCCGTTTCCTCGCGAGCAAGGCGCAGCAACCGCAAGCCTTCTTCGCCGAGACCCTGAAAACTATACACAGAACTGCGCGGCTTGAAGGCGCCTCCGCGCAATCCTACCGCGCCGGCTGCCGCCACTGCCTTAGCAGTTGACAGAATCTGACCTTCACTTTCGACCGAGCAGGGACCGGCGATAACGGCAATTTCTTCGCCCCCAAAACTGAGATTATCAGTGATGCGCACAATGGTAGACTCCGGCTGCACCGTGCGAGACGCCAATTGATAAGGTGAATTCGACTTCACAACTTTCTCTACCCCCGGAAGCCCCATCAGAGCCTCGAGATCAGACTCCGCCAAACGCGCGTTAGCCACGCTCACGAGTGGACGCTGCCCATTAACGACTACATGCCCCTCATAACCAATCTGCGCAAGCTTGCGAAGAACATCGCGAGTCTGCGTAGAGGGGGCATCTGGCTTTAGAAGTACGATCATGGGCTACACGAAATATATCATTAAAATCGCGTGCAATCTCGTTATGAACAGCATTTCAAGCCGCCTTTCATCAGCTCAAAGTGATCTGCATAAAGCGGCAGCACACCGGGTAAAAGAACTATGGTCTAGGAGGATAAGAAGGAACAGCCCTACGACTAGTCACGAGGAGCAGCCGCAGCGCCATCCTAGTACATACTTTCTTTTTCCCTTAGTCAATATTACCCTAGGACATTAGTTCAGAATTTTTAATAGGTTAGCCAATTTGTATGGGCTCTCCGCACCCTGAGATTGCGCTCTTCGGCACACAGACACGGCCTGCGTCGGCCCCGTGCTGCGATCATTATGCTGGCACCGAAAAGCTCATTGGCAAGTCCCTGGAGTTGCAGGGAAAGCTGGGCCCGGTTTTCGACCTAACCGTCGATCTCGAAGACGGTGCCGCTATTGGTAACGAGAAGCACCATCGCAACCTTGCCATCGAGACTGTTCTCGGAGTCAACAACCGCTTCAAACGGATAGGGGTGCGCATCCACGATCCCCAAAGTGCATGGTGGCAAGAGGACCTCAGAGCAGTGGTCTCGGCTGCTGGCAGCAGCCTCTCCCATCTTACAGTGCCAAAGATCTCATCGCTCGCGGAGGCAAAACTGGTTCTGGCGCTATTGGAGGACACTCAAACTGCGGGAGGAGTACGCTCCCAAATACCAGTTCACTTTTTGATTGAAACATTTGGAGCACTGCGGGAGATCTGGGAAATTGCTGCTTTGCCGGGAGTGCGCGGACTCGATTTTGGCTTGATGGATTTCGTTTCTGCGCATGGGGGCATTATTCCCGACTCTGCAATGAGTAGTCCCGGACAATTTTCCCATGCGCTGATCGTTCGGGCCAAATCCGAAATTTGCGCGGCCGCTATCGCCAATGGCAAATTAGCGAGTCACAACGTAACTCCCCAGTACAGCGATTCTCAGCAGACCCGTGAGGACGCCCGTGTGGCGCGGCGGCAGTTCGGCTTCACTCGAATGTGGAGCATCCATCCAGCTCAGATTCCGGCAATCATCGAGGGAATGAGTCCCGACTTACAGGAAGTGAGTCTCGCCGGAGAGATCGTGCTCGCGGGTTGGAGAGCGGCTTGGGCTCCGATTAGCTACGGAAGCAGGCTGCATGATCGTGCCTCCTACCGCTACTATTGGTCAGTCTTGCGAACAGCACATTCCAACGGTTTGGCGCTGGCGCCGGAAGTCATTGCTGCGTTCTTCACCAAGAATTAACTATCGAGTCGGAGCTTGATGCTTGTTGGGATTCACCAGCATACTTCGTAGGTCCTCGGCCGTCAGATTCCATCCGCGAATGACCAACCCGGACTCGCTCATTTCCAAAACGCCGCTGTGCCCGGTTCGCACCTTTGTTTCCTTTCCACCCGGCTTGGGCTTTAGGACAAAGTGCTGACACAACACTCGCAGAACCCCGTTACTGGTAACGGCGACAATGGCCTGAGACTCGTCATGCAGGGATCGAAGCCGGCTCAGAAACTGGCCCACTCTCGCTCGCACATGCTCCTCAGTCTCTCCCCATATGCCCGCCGGAGGAAATTGCCCGCGATTCTCCCAAGCTTCGAGCATAGGCTTGCCGTAGCGCGTCGCTAACTGCTCGTTGTTAAGCCCGGTCCAGCCGCCATAGTCAATCTCAATAAGCGCTGCGTCGATTTTTGGCGGTCCCAATCCGAGGGTAGCGGCCAGGACGGCGGCATAATCCCTTGTTCGCACGAGAGGTCCACAATAGACGATCGGAGACTGAAGCTTCGAGCCCGCAAGAGCACTCGCAGTGTTTTGGGCTTGGAGCTTCCCGTTTTTTGCTAAGGGCAGATCGTTGCGCGAGCCCACCCAGACGGGGGTTTGCTCTGGCTCAAAAGTGTCTCCATGCCGGCAGACGATAAGTAACATACGATTTAGACTGGCTCCCCCTCGCTTGCCAGAATCCGCTCCACCATCTTCACATCATCAGGCGCATCGACCGACCACGCCGTGCGACCATGGTAGTCAACCTCCACAACGGCAATCGGTATCCCGTGTTCTAGGGCGCGCAACTGCTCAAGTTGCTCCGCTTGTTCAAGCGGAGTGGGAGGCAGCTTCACGAGTCGCTCTAGTATGGCAGGCCGGTAGGCATAGATCCCGATATGACGAAAGGCAGAGGCAGAAACTCCGGACTTACGAATATTGGGAATCGGAGCTCGAGAAAAGTATAGGGCTCGATGCTTCGTATCAAAGACCACGTAGGTCCCACTTACCTCGGATTGCTGTTTGGCGTTCTCAAGCGAGGCACGTTGAGTTTCGCTTAGGCGGACAGCAGGAGTAGCCAATTCTATGCTCGCGTCCTTGCGCATAGCATCGAGCAAGGCAGCGATCACATGCGGCGGGGTTAGTACGGCGTCACCCTGTAGATTCACGATGATGCCCGGCCGCTGCGGCAATTTTTCCATAACTTCGCATGCTCTCTCGCTACCATTTCGACATTGCGGACTGGTCATCAGGCACTCGGCACCGAAGGAGGCTGCATGTGCGCGTATTCGCTCGTCGTCCGTAGCTACAATTACCTGAGAGATGTCCGGAACAGCCTTGGCAATCAACCAAACTCGCTGCAGCAAGCTCCTGCCCGCGATAATCGCCAGCGGTTTCCCAGGGAATCGGGTCGAACCGTAGCGCGATGGGATGATGATAACAGCCGAATTCGCTTGAACCGAGTTCACGACGCCGTGTTCCCTTTGCGCCCGGGCACTACCAGGCTATCGACGAGCCGGCAGCCCAAAACCGCATCTAGTTCCATCTCTATCATCAAGCGAGGATCAACCAGGCGATCAACTTGAACGATAGAACTGGCAGGGCGAATCTTTTCGAAGGCCTCGCGATGAGCGCGGGCGTACTCATCCCACTTGGACATATTAGTCACGAATAATCGAGTGCGAACGACATCATCCATGCGATATCCGGCAGTCGACAGAACGTCCTTTAATTTTTGGATGACATACTTCGTCTGCTCATATGCATCTCCGGCCGCGAATACCTCGCCGCGAGCGTCAACGGCTGTGGTACCAGACACGAAAAGTTGATCTCCGACTTGAACTGCTCGCGAATACCCACGCAAGGGCTCCCAGGGGGACCCTGACGCAATGTTGAATCGTTCTCTTTCGGCCATAGTTACCTCAATATCTGGTGATTACTCAGCATCGAAGGCTCCTGATTCGGCCATTTTTCGCGCCTCGGCGGCCTGGTCAGCGGTAAGCTGCAAACGATTATACATTTGAACAGCAAACTTTTGTTCGAATTTATCAACCTTTCCGTCAGCAAGCACGATTGTCCAGATCATCGCCAGCAGTCGCTGCCGTTGGACGACGCTAAAGCTTTCATTCAACTTCCTAACGAACGAATCAATCTTTTCTACACTTTTACGGGACTCGATTGCCTGCTTAACGAGATCAGGAAGGAGCTTATCGTCAATTCCGAATTCCTTCGCCATGAGCGCACATACCGCCTGAGCCTCGGTCTGTGCTACCGCTTTATCGGAGCTCGCCATTTCAATAAGCACCACCAGGGCTGCCAATTGCAGATCGTGAATTGTCGGCTGACCATGCTTATCTACCCGGAGCGATGCGTGTACAGTGGACCCGCCTGAAAATAAAGCCTTGAGTTTCTTGAGCATATGGAGCCTATCGTTGGGGCTGGTACAAGGGCGGCCGTATAGGAATGATGGCCGCCTAAATCCAGGCGACGATACCATAAAGCGTTCCTTCCCCAAAGGCAGTCAATTTATTACCCTACTCATATAGCCAATGACGGCTTCGAAGCTCCCATGCGCGCGCTCCGGGAAATTCTAAATAATCTCGATTCATTCCGTTCCACATTTATTTCCATTTTCATCGTCGGAGTGCTCAGCGCGGGGTCGAGCTTCCTCATCCCGGTGATGTTAAGCGAGTTTACAACCAACCGAATCAGCAACAGCGAGCTGCTGAAGTTTAGCCTCATAGTCATCGGACTCTACTGCGCTACATTGCCTCTGCAATGGCTTATCCGACGCTTTGGAGAGGCGCTTGGCGGCAAATACGCAGTACATCTGCGCCTCAAATACTTCCGCCAACTCGAGGCTCAGCCGGTCCAGCAGCTGGCGAGCCACCACTCCGGCTATGTTCTCTCGTTGATGTCAGGCGTTGCCGATGGTCTTGCTGCTCTATCGGTCGAGATACTTTGGGGATTGACCTATGTCGTTACCAATCTCTCGCTATTCCTGTATTTTACCGCACGCCAGTCCTCGCTTATTGCCGGACTCAACAGCGTTCTCCTCATCGTCTTCGTCATTTTCGGCACGGTGCTGGCACAAAAGGTCGTACCGCTCATGCGCGCGTTAAACTTAAAACGCGCGGCTATGTTTGAGCGCTATGCCGATTTCGCGGCGAACGCGCTCACCGTCAAGCGGCTTGCTCTATACCCCTTCGTAGAGGCCGAGCTCGAACAGCGCGGGCTGGCTGTGTATGGCAGCATTGATAATTTTCAGAAATTTCATGCCAATCGCTGGCTCATTCTGCATACGCTGTTCGGGCTAGCTTATCTGTCGACTATCCTCTTCCTGCTATGGCAAATAAAGGAACTCGTTGCCGCCCCCGCAATTCTCATCCT
The DNA here is from genome assembly GCA_041907145.1 of Bdellovibrionota bacterium. Taxonomy (GTDB): domain Bacteria; phylum Bdellovibrionota_C; class UBA2361; order UBA2361; family JAFLCA01; genus JAFLCA01. The sequence continues at coordinate 6,115 of JAYRHW010000154.1, read as the reverse complement.
TTTCGTCGCAAGCTATGCCACGGTGCGCGGGAACATTGAGAGACTGGCGGAGAATCTCAAATCGGTTATCGAAATGAATGCTTCCCTGGAAACGCTGGACGAAATACTCCCCCCATTAAAGAGAGAAACGGAGGAAGAGCTGCCTACGGATTGGAAGGAGATTTCCTTAACCAATATTAAATTTACCCATCCACAGTCATCGATTTGCATTCGAGTGCCGGATTTTAGCCTTCGCCGAGGTGAAAAGGTGCTGATCTCGGGCCCCTCCGGGGAGGGTAAGACCACCCTTCTAAACATCATCGCGGGATTCTACGAGCACGAGAGCGGCCGACGATCGATTGATGGCAAAGACTATACGACCGCCTTGGCTCGGCGAAGTGTGTTCATCTCCCAAGATGCCGAACTGTTCAATATGTCGCTGGCCGAAAATATGCTCTTGGGTTCGCGCCATGCCCCGGAGAAGCTCGACCTACTAATGCAAAGACTCGATCTCCACAGTTGGTCGCAGCACCTCAAGGAGGGGCTGCATAACAAGGTAGGGGAGCGCGGGCTCCGCGTGTCCGCCGGTCAACGCCAAAGAGTGAATCTGCTGCGAGGGTTGCTGCTCGACAGGGAGATTTACTTTCTCGACGAACCAACTTCGCATTTGGACCGTGTCACCGAGCGACGAGTCATAGAGCTCCTGCGCGAACATTTGAAGGAAAAGACCGTGTTGATAGTTTCCCACCGGGAGTCGGTGGAATGTCTTTGCAGTCGCAGGTACGATTTCAAGGACCACACACTGCTGCCGGCAATCCTTCCAGGAGCTTATGAGAATGATCCCTAAGGCATTTTTAGGGGTTTGTCCGTAATCGCTCACCCGACTAAACTCGCTCCTAGAATGGCTTACAGTGTGCCCGCTTACTGACGTCCGCATCTTGGCATGAGTTCTAAACGCCCCGAAGAGAAAGATTATTATGAGTTACTCGGGGTCGGCCGTGACGCTACCTCTGAGGAGATTAAACACGCGTATCGTGAACTCGCCCGGGTTTATCATCCCGATTCGAACTTCTACGCTGAGATCATCGATACGCCACCGTCCGAGCGGGACATCCAGATTTTCAAGCTCGTCACGGCAGCCTATGACGTACTGCTCGATCCGGAAAAGCGCGCCGCATACAACAAAAAGCTCCTGCGAGGTATTCAGGACTGGAACGCTGCCGAGGAGGCTCCAATCCGCCCACCGAGTGGCTGGGAAGAGCGCCCCCGCCCGGCCACCCGTCCCGTGCAACAACACGGATTTGGTCACGTCCAACGTGAAGAATACGTAACCAAGAGCAGTGCGCAGGCAATGCGTCCGATGACCGATCGTCTGCAGACCACGAAACGCGGGTTTGCCGACAAACTATTACTGTTCGTAGGACTGGGAGTGCCTTTACTGACTCTAGCGGGCGCGGCGATCTATATTTACCTTCGCTCGCACAGGTAAACGAGGGACTCTCGAATGGCCGCCTCGTCGACCGGGCAGTCATATTCAGCGCAGCCAATTCGGCGTAAGAGTGTGCAATGAATAATTCCGGCCTGGGTTTTCTTGTCGAGGCGCATCTTCTCTACCGCCCGATCAAACGAAACGGGCTGGGGTACTCGAGTAGGTAAGCCAACCCGTGAAAGCGCCTCTTCGATGCTGCGAAGATCCTGGGAAGTCAGCCATTCGTGCTTATGCGAGATCCAAGACTCGGCTACCATGCCAAGCGCGACGGCTTCTCCGTGGGGCAGCTCGCTACCATCCTCAAGCGCCAATGCCTCGAGCGCGTGCCCAACGGTATGGCCAAAATTAAGCACCCTTCGCAACCCCTGATCCAAGGGATCCTGCGATACGATGTTCGCCTTGATGGCGACCGAACGCGACAGCAACGCTGGCAGAGACTGGACGGAGCCCTGCGGCTGAGCTGCGAGCTCCGCGACAAATGCGGCGTCGGCAATAAGTCCATGCTTCAATATCTCCGCCATACCCGAGCAAATTTGACGGTCGGGTAATGAAGTCAGAAAATTCGTATCGATGAAAACCGCTCGCGGATGAGACGTGGAACCGATGACGTTCTTTAATCCAGAAAGGTTGATCGCGGTCTTTCCGCCGATAGATGCGTCGACTTGCGCCAGCAAAGTAGTGGGTACGAGCACGCACGGGCAGCCGCGCATGAATGTTGCCGAAGCGAATCCGGCGGCATCACAGAGTGCTCCGCCGCCTACGACGACCACCGCAGTTTGGCGATCCACGCGCTGCTGCAGGAATGATGCCCACAGTGAGGAAACAGTCTCGATATTCTTGCAGCGTTCCCCGCCGGTCACGATTGTGCGAAAAGCCGGGGGTACTCCGGATTGATCCAAAACATGAGGGTACAGTGATGCAATGCAATGCTCGGTGACGAGAACCCAACGTTCGATGCCCTGACTCTTGAGAACTTCGCGGAGCCCCCCGAAGGCCCCTGCACCGACCGTCACCGGATAAGATAGGCCCGGATAATTCTCAGTGCTTGTCACCATGGATCCTAGTCCAATTCAAGTTCGATCGGAGCTCCGCTAGCTGGACGACGAAAGGTTTCCCACGCAGAGGCCCCGCGCTGAAATATCTCCCAGTACCGCCGAGAGTGTCCACTGCTGCCCGGCGAAAAGGCGATGTCACCCTCGCGCACATTGAAGCTGCCGGCCGCCACCGTGAGGGCAAACCGAACTTCATTGATACGCGCAAATATACGCTGCCCCGGCTTCAATCCGGACACTCGCCGATCCCCGGCACGGAAGCTAGTCTTGAGATTCCCGAAAGAATCGACATAGGCGACAACGGCATCGGGCGGCGCCAGAATGACCCGTCTGGGGTTCAACCGCTTTTTCAAAAAGTTGAGTTTCCCTGCGGCGACCATGCCCACCACGGCGGGAAAACTGTCTCGAGAGCGAAACTGACTTCCTCCTCGGCTGACCTTAACACTCCAAAGCTCCTTCAAATCCTCGCGAACGAATGAAAGGGAATGTCCACTATTCACGGCCACTACCGGCACGCCATTCGAAAGGATGCCGTATACCAGGCCCTCGCCCTCATTATTGCGCCGCGCCGCCGTTCGATCCTTTCGCGGGGCACAATTTGCGAAAATTACGGTTGGATCCGGCCGCAGCTCCGAGCCTTGAAGGCCGAGCTGAGCCACCACAAATCCCGTCGCGACGGTTTCGAAGCTAGGAACCGAAGTCATGTACCATGAAAACTCCTCCGGCAGATGCTTAGCCAAGGCCGAGGCAATTTCGGCAAACGCAAGGTCTCCCTCTCGGTAATCGCAGACTACATGCAAAAGCGGTTTCATGTGCACATCCATTATCTATACGGCGAGGGCCTCAGGGGAACTTACAGTATGAGCGCTCGCCGTTTAATCGATACTTTACCGAATGATCTCGAACTAAACAAACCGACCAAGCTGGCGGCAGGGCCCGGATTTGCTATTGTCCTTCCATGCAAGAACAAAGGCTCAGCTTCCATACACTGTCCCTGACTTCACATCTTCGGCGATTCACCTTAGGTAGTCCGCTACTAACGGATGCACTTGTAAAACAGCGCCCCGAAGGCGACAGCGAAGCAGCAAGTATCCCCGACTTTACCCACCATCTCGATGGAGATGGCATCCGGCTGCGAATGCAGCTCGCCGCCGATGATCGGGTTTTTGGTTTAGGCCAGGTGCTGGGGTCGCTGAATAGGCGCGGTAAGCGCTATCGACTATTCGCAAAGGACGACCCTTCGCATACTCCCGATAAGCCGGGTCTGTACGGCTCTCACCCATTTCTTATGGTGCAGGGAGCTAAGACAATCGGAATCTTCATCGACTTTCCCGGCGAGTTAATTTTTGATTCAGGCTTTACGCATAAGGATATCCTCGAAATCTACATACCGAATCGAAATTTTGACCTCTATCTATTCGACCACTGGGACATTCGTCACATCGTGCGAGAATTCTTGGAGATTACGGGCGCACCCTACATTCCGCCGCGCTGGTCATTCGGCTATCAACAATGCCGTTACAGTTACCCGGATGCAAACACTGTCCGCCTCATAGCAGCAAAGCTGCGCGAGCATGACATTCCCTGCGATGCCATTTACATCGATATCGATTACATGCAGGACTATAAAATTTTCAGCACCGATGCAAAGCGCTTCCCCGACCTTCCAGGACTGGTCACGGAGCTGGGCGAACAGCATATCAAACTCATCCCCATTATTGATCCAGGCGTCAAGGTCGAACCCGGCGACGATGTGTATGAATCAGGCCTCGCGGGAAATCACTTTTGTAAGTCTGCCGACGGGAAGCCGTTTACCGGCTGCGTTTGGCCCGGACTTGTGCACTTTCCAGACTTTTTGAACTCGGCATGCCGAGCGTGGTGGGGTGAATTGTATCGTCCATTCGTTGAAATGGGCATCGAGCATTTCTGGAATGATATGAATGAGCCGGCGATCTTTTATACCCCGGAGAGTCTCGAGCTCTTACGTGCCACCGTCAAACAGATCGAAAGCACCGATGATCTAAAGACCAAGGCCGTCGATTTCATATCGAGCCTCGGCCAATTTTGGCAAAATGAAGCCGATCTGAGCAGATTTTTCCACACCCTGGACGACGGAACCACGGTAGGACATCGCTCCGTCCATAATTTGTACGGCACCAACATGGTGCGAGGAACAGCCGAGGGTGTGCGGCGATTAAAGCCTGATCAACGGTACTTCCTCGTTGCGCGCAGCAGTTACATCGGCATGCACCGGTATGCAGTAATTTGGACCGGCGACAATGCGAGCTGGTGGGAGCACATGCATGAACAGATGCGTATGATGCTGTCTCTGAATCTCGCGGGCTTCTTTTTTTGCGGAGCTGATGTGGGGGGCTTCGGTGGAGATTCGTCTCCCGAACTGTGCGTGCGTTGGACACAGCTTGGCTGCTTCACTCCTCTTTTCCGCAACCACTCCACCAAGGGCTCCCGTGCGCAAGAGCCCTGGGCCTTTGACGCAGAATCTCTGTCTATCATGCGCGATTTTATCCGATTGCGATATGCTTTGCTGCCCTATACCTACTCGGAGTTTCTCGCAGCGGTGTCCGAGTTGAAGCCGTTTGTCTCCCCTCTCTTCCTGCACTTTGGAGATCCCTGCCTAAAAGACATAGATGACCAATACATGTTCGGCGAGTCATTGCTGGTCGCGCCGATTTACCGACAAGCTGCGCGCGGACGACAGGTGTACTTGCCGGAGTGCCGATGGCTGCACTGGTCAGTGCGGCGCTTTGAGGACCGCTTCATGCGGGTTCTGCACCCGGGAAGTCACTTTATTTCGGCCGAGTTGGCGGAACTACCGCTCTTCCTGCGCGAAAATAGATTGATCGTAATGCAGGAACCAACTCGCACGGCCATCGCTGCGCTGCCTCAGGTGCTGAGCGTGCTAGGATTCGTCACGAGTGCGGCACAATATACGCTGCACACCGATGACGGTAATTCCTGGCACACCGAGGCCTCTCAACTATCGACGCTTCAATTGAAAGTACAGCGAAATCATTCGGGGTTTAGCGCCTCGGCTGTCCTGCATCAATCCGCGCTGGCACCGCTTGCCGTACGAGAGGTGCATTTCGAACTCTATGACCCAGACGGACAGGTCCATTATCATCGGGTTCCAGTCAGCTAGGACCTTCGGCCTGGTCAAGCTGAGCCGCCGAAGGCCGGTAGGTGTATCTCATCAAAAGCAGTGTATCTTCGGCGATTTAAGCCGCTGTACCTGCGCTAGCTTTCGAGTTCGATTTCCCTTAGAATCTGCCGTCACGCTTTAGGCTGGTAACTGGATACACTGACATGCATTTTCCTACGTTGTTCCGTCGCATCACAAGCACAGTTTGGCTTACTACGCTCTGCGTACTCTGTTCGCTGGTGAGCACTCCCGCTGAAGCTCTGACCATAACAGTCGACTCCACAACTGATAATACCCTGGCCAATTTAGATAACGACGGCGCATGCAGCCTGCGGGAGGCCATCCAGAACGCCAACTCCGGAAACCAAGGCTATGCCGACTGCGACCCTGGCTCTGCGGGGGCGGACACCATTAATTTCAGTGGTGCCTCCAATA
>JAYRHW010000153.1:0-12442 GCA_041907145.1 Bdellovibrionota bacterium | reverse complement strand
GCTGTGAGTAATTCTGTCTGAACTTGGCGTAGCCAAGATTCGGATGACGGACAGGGGCGTTGCCCCTGTACCCCCCGGGCAGTGCTTACTATCCGAACCTGGCGTAGTCCTGATTTGGAATGTAAGAGTCCCAGTCTAGGGTAACAGAAGTTGTGATTGTAATTGGGAGTGAATGCCATGCTTAATTTTGATGATTCAGACGCAGGTTCTAAGGGTTCGAGCGGTGTAGGTACGGAGAAGAGAGTTAAGACCAAGGATAAGCGCCTCATCAATTGCAACGCGGTCGATGTAAATCAACTCATGCCGCTTAAGTATAAGTGGGCCTGGGAGCACTATCTCAATGGCTGTGCCAATAATTGGCTGCCGACCGAGGTGCCGATGGCTAAGGATATCGAGCTTTGGAAATCCGATAAGCTCACAGCCGATGAACGCCGCGTTATTATGCGCAATCTGGGCTTTTTCAGCACGGCTGAGAGCTTGGTTGGCAACAACATCATCTTGGCAATCTTCAAGCATGTCACCAACCCAGAAGCTCGGCAGTACTTGCTGCGCCAGGCTTTTGAGGAAGCAGTACATACCCACACGTTCCACTATATCGTTGAGTCGCTGTCCTTGGACCAGGGCGAGGTCTTCAACATGTACAATGAAGTGAACTCGATCCACAGCAAGGATAAGTTCGAGATGCAGCTGACGGCTGATGTGCTCAAGCCAAATTTCACCACGGAGACAACGGAAGGTCAGCGTAAGTTCCTTGAGAACTTGATTGGCTATTACATCATTATGGAGGGCATCTTCTTTTACAGTGGCTTCGTGATGATATTGTCCTTCCACCGTCAAAACAAAATGACCGGCATTGGCGAGCAGTTCCAGTATATTTTGCGTGATGAGACCATTCATCTGAACTTCGGTATCGATTTAATTAATGGCATCAAGGAAGAGAACCCCGAGCTTTGGACCGCGGAGTTTCAAAACCATATCGTTGATCTCATCAAGCAAGCCGTTGAGCTCGAGTTTCAGTATGCGGCTGATTGCTTGCCCAGCGGAATTTTGGGGCTGAGTGCGCCGATGTTCCGCGAGTATGTGCAGTACATAGCGGATCGCCGCCTGGAGAGAATTGGCTTGAAGCCGCTGTACGGCTCCAAGAACCCATTCCCCTGGATGAGCGAGACTATCGATCTTGGCAAGGAGAAGAACTTCTTCGAAACAAGAGTAACGGAGTACCAGACAGCAGCGTCACTTACCTGGTAAGGCGTCAGTTACCAGCGAGGTAGTCCACCATCAAGGGCGTCGTTGAGTTTACTCAGCGGCGCCCTTTCCTTATGTAATCGTTGAAGAATCCAGGATCGCCGAACATGCGCTCCATGCTTTTCTTTTTTTTAGTATCGCCTATGATGCTCTGATGACTCATGAGGTCGACATTGCCTCCTTACGTAAAGACTATAGCCTTCAGGCTTTGGACGAGGCGCGGGTCAATAAAGACCCACTTCAGCAGTTTAAGGCCTGGTTTGCGGAGGCCGCCGCATCCGCCCTCATCGAACCTAACGCGATGACTTTGGCCACCGTCTCCGCTGACGGAGCACCTTCTGCGCGGGCCGTACTTCTCAAAGAATATGATGAGAAAGGGTTTGTTTTTTACACCAACTACCTAAGCCGTAAAGCCAGGGAGCTCGAAAGCAATCCTCGCGCAGCATTACTTTTCTATTGGGCTGAACTCGAGCGGCAAATTCGTATTGAGGGCGGAATCGAAAGGGTTCCCCGCGCACAGACGGTGGAGTACTTTAAGAAGCGCCCGCGTAGCGCTCAAATTGGAGCGCTCGCTTCGGAGCAGAGCGCAACGATAGCCGGGCGCGCAACTATCGAGACCCGAGTACGGGAGCTCGAGAAGAGCTATCAGGGTAGGGAGGTGCCGTGCCCAGAAGCTTGGGGCGGCTTTCGAGTCGTACCGACACGATATGAATTTTGGCAGGGGCGCGAGAGTCGTTTGCACGATCGAATTGTATATACACGCTCTGGCTCCGACTGGATGATCACACGCTTAGCCCCGTAAAGAAGAGGATATGTATGGCAACACAAGCAGCGCTGAGCATCGGCAAAACTGCTGAGGGACTTGAAGTAGCGCTTACACCCGCCATGGCTAATCGGCATGGGTTGGTAGCGGGTGCCACCGGAACTGGAAAGACGGTTACGCTGCAGCGCTTGGCCGAGCAGTTCTCTAGACTCGGCGTGCCGGTATTCGCCGCTGACATCAAAGGAGACTTGTCGGGCATAGCGGCCCCGGGACAGCGCAACTCCAAGCTCGATGCACGATTGCAGAAACTCGGAATTGATAACTTTCAGGCTCGGCAGTGTCCGGTGCTCTTTTGGGACGTATACGCCGAGAATGGCCATCCGGTGCGGGCGACAGTTTCCGAGATGGGACCTTTGCTCTTGAGCCGCATCCTCCAACTCAATGATACCCAGACTCAGGTATTGCAGGTGATATTTAAGATTGCCGATGATCAGGGGCTTCTCTTGCTTGATAGCAAGGATCTTAGGGAGCTTCTGAGTTGGACCGGCGATCATCTCGCAGAAATTAAGAATGAGTATGGCAACATTTCTCCCGCCACACTCTCTACCATTCAGCGCGCCGTCATGACCCTCCAAGAAGCGGGGGCCGAGAAATTTTTTGGCGAGCCCGCTCTGAAACTTGAACACCTGCAGCAGCGAGACTTTTCAGGCAACGGCGTGATTAGTCTGCTGGATGCAACGAAATTGCTTCTCGATCCGCGTCTTTATTCCACCTTTCTCTTATGGCTTTTGTCCGAGCTGTTCGAGCAGCTGCCGGAGGTAGGAGATCTGGACAAGCCGAAACTCGTTTTCTTTTTCGATGAGGCGCATTTGCTGTTTAAAGATGCGCCCCCGGCCCTGATTGAGCGAATCGAACAGGTCGTGAGGCTCATTCGCTCGAAGGGGGTCGGTATTTACTTTGTGACGCAGAACCCCGCCGATATTCCGCAGACGGTGCTGGCGCAGCTCGGCAATCGGGTCCAGCACGCATTGAGGGCCTATACCCCGTCCGAACAAAAGGCAGTAAAGACGGCAGCGCAGAGCTTTCGACCAAATCCGAAGTTGGATACCGAGCGAGTCATCGGAGAATTGGAGGTGGGGGAGGCTCTCGTATCGGTATTGGACGCTCAGGGGCGCCCCACCCAGGTGGAGCGTGTCATTGTGTATCCTCCGGAATCGCAAATCGGAATGCTTGCTGCACCTCAGCGTCAGGAAGTCGTTTCACGTTCGCCGCTCAAGGGGCTGTATGAGGCGACTGTCGATAGGGAGTCGGCCTACGAAGTTCTTAAAAAGCGTGCTGGCGAAGCCGCGGAACAAGCACAAAGCGCTCAGGATAAGGCGTCTAGCGGGGGCGGTGGAGTCGGGGGTATTCTGGCAGGGATCTTTTCGTCGCCGCGCGGCAGTCGTCGGCAGAGCGCGGGCGAGGCAATGGTAAAATCAATTTTTCGCAGCGCTGGGTCGAGTATAGGACGGCAGATTGTACGGGGAGTACTCGGTTCCATTGAGAAGGGTCTGCGTAGTTAGCAAAGGTACGAATATGAAATCCATTTCCATTGTCTTAGCGGCACTTGCCTTATTTCTCCCGTTACAGAGTTCACAGGCTATCGAGCCCGCCCTGGGAGACATTGTCGACACGCGCTCCAGCGGCGGCATGATTGGAAATTTGCGCGTAGAACTCAAGGTCGCAGGTGATGAGGTTCCGGACGTAGAAGCGATGCGCGCGTCCGTGATCAGCATCCTTGATGAGACAGGCCGCGATCTGAATGACTTGGCCAAACAGGAAAGCCAGTCCCAGCGCTTTAGCACCTTCTGGCCGGGTCACGGGATTCAGCTCACTTTCAAGAACCCATCGCGGAAGGCAGGAACCCTCAAGGAGCTCATTGGGCGTTTGGACTTGTTCATTCCCCGAAACGATCCCGAGTCAGTGTTGGTTGTCGACAACGCACCTTCTCGTTTTGACCAAGTTATCGAGTCCCCAGCGTTCAAGACCAGCAGCTTTAGTCTCATCATGATGAATCGCCAGCAGTACGAAGCTCGCACGAAGAGAGAGTCGGAAGCTACCGGCAAATCGGGGGGGTCCTTCGCTAATTTATTGGGCGGATTTGGACCCATGGGAGTAGGAGATGCCAAGTCCGTATATGTCCAGGTTAAAGATCCCGAAGGGCGCTTCTCGGGTATCGAGTTTCTAAGTGCCGATGGCCAACGCATCAAGTCGCAGAGTACCTTGTCGACAGCGAATACCTACACGCTGCTGTATAGCGCAGCGCTGCCGGCTGATGCAAAGGCTCGCATTAAAGTAGCGACTCCGAAATCCGTGGTGCGGGTGCCCTTTCAGTTCGAGAATGTAGTTTTGCCCTAAAAAACTTGCTTAGGCGCGAGTCGCCGGGGGGCTCAGCTCCGAAAATCCCCCGCGAGAATCATAGAGTCGATAGGTTCCATCGGCATGCACGGCCCACAAACTGCACGGCGCGTCTCCAGCACGATCAAACCCCAATAGTCCCAAACCCCCAGGTTTAAGTATTTTGCCAAGTTGCACGGCCATTTCAGTCAGTGAAGTTACTTTTAGCCGCTGATACATATGCCGTGAGAAGACCACGTCGAAGCGCTGCTCCGGAAAGTGTTCGCCCAAACGAAGGGCATCAATGCCGGCGCGAGTCTGCGCAATGCCAAACCGCTCTTCAATTGCCTGGCAGAGAATGGGAGCTATGTGCAGGGTTTGCATTTCGGGATATGCCTTGGCAAATGCTGCTGCTCGTACTTGAATCGCAGGCGGCAATTCTTGAATAGTAACGGGTCGGCAGCGGCACTGCTCTCCCCAAAGCTCCTGTGCAATTTTCATCGAAGCGTCAGGCGGAGTCGCGGCATGTATTTCTCCGTGCTGGTTTATGATCCCGGTTGCAAGGATGCCCCCTTTTCCCGTTGCTATAAATCGAATGTCGGGGTCAATATCGGAAATAGTTATACGGGCCTTATCTCCGAGCTCACGAGCCAATGCGCGAGACAACCAGGGCGCCCCGTAGTTGGCAACCCTGGACGGAAGCGAGGCTCCGGCAGCGATTTCAAGTACATCGATGCGGTCTGACTGTTGGGCACGGTTCACGATAGCTTCGTGTATCTCAGGATCAAATTCTCTACTAATTCCTGTGAATGCGTTTTGTAACGCACTCTCGCTTTGAGCGGACAGGTGAGCGTCAGGAGCTAACCCCACACTTGCACACCAGGCAGCTTGCAAATCCTTAAGGGCAGATTTTGGATCGATGATTTGGGTTGGAATGTCAGTGTTATGGGTCTCGCGCATAGAGTCTCTAAAACTCCTGGCTGACTTACTTTACTGCCTCCGAGGGCAGACGCTCAAGCACAATCGCCACTGCGGAACTTGCTTGGTACGCGGCAGGCAAGAACGGCAAGCCGCTTTGGAATGACCCGCGATAGATAGTCAAAGCGTTCCTGCTCTTGTGCTGAAAGAGTATCCAGCTCGCTGCCGTTCGTCTTGCTCAATACGGATTCAAATTCAGCCTGCACCGAGGCAGCGAAGCTGCGCCGAGCGTCGACGGGCCCGGTCAGCTCGTCCTGCGTGAGCGAGGTCAGTTTATTGCCGATAGACTCCATGTCATCAAGGGTGGTGCTGGCGAATGCCGGAGTGGAGAAGATACATGTGGCCAGTATTGCTCCCAGAGTACCCTTCAAATTGAACTGCATAAAACCTCACTACAACCTCGAGCTAACATCTAGGCTCGATAACCCCGTATCCGGGGCAGGAGGTAAAATGCTTCTGTTTGAGGGAAGGGTTCCCGATTAAGCACTCCTGAGGTGCACAACGGGCGGTTTTAGACGGTTTCAGGAAAAAATAAGAATTTTACTTAGGATTTTCTAGCGCTTGGCCGATCAAGAAAGCTGAGTCGAAGCCTACTACAGGGACATCTGATTTAAGTATTCGTTTTTTCAAAGCGAATCACGGGAAAGGCCTGGACTAAACGCGGAAGAACGGGAACTAAGCATGCGCGCAACTTTTACTCCATACCTTGGCAGGTTCATCACTCGTGCATCTCTCGCTACCTGCGCATCGGTGGTTCTAACACTGTGGCCCAATGTCGCACTATCCGACACGACTATCGATGATTTCGAAAATTCCGCGATCAATTGTCCTGGTGCGGTCAGCTTAGTTTCAGATACTGATACCGATAACGGAGCAGGCAACGGTCCAAAGCGCATTCTCTATCCGCCTGCCGTTTGTAGCGCGGTCAGCTCGGGCATTATTGGGGGCCGCCGAGCGTTGTCGGCTAATCTTACTATTGGTTCATCGATTGAATCTTCAACTCACTCTGTGACCGCCGATCTCGATTGCCAAGTCGGCAACGAGAGCTATACGGCGTACGACCACTCAGCTAACGCCTTAAGCTGGGGTGAGACTAGCGTAACTTGGGATGGTGACACCGATCCCGCGAACTTCAATGCTTCCGGACTTGGCAATGGGCAGGGAGTGCCCCTGGGAGATCCGAATAGCGGAGATGGATTTTTGGTCCGTATCCTTCGATTCGATAACCCCGCGGCTTCAGCCGACGTCACGATTCAATTCACCGTCACGGATGCCCTGAATCCCAACCGGACCGCCACGGGATCGATTTTACTCAATCAGACCTATGGACGCTGCCCAATGTATCCCCTGGGCTGGAAGGGCTTACTTTTCTCCGAGATGAATCTTCCGCAGAATGCACCGAACGGGCCCGTTGATTTCTCCCACATCGGCGCTATCAGAATGACGGTAGATGGTGGACAGTTTGACTCCGTTGATTTGATTGTCGATCTGCTAAAGACTGGCTGTGCGGTTTGGAATCCGCAAATGGGCGCATTCTTCTGTCCAACGCCAACCCCCACTCCAAGTCCTACGCCGACGGTAACGCCGACCAGGACTCCGACGCCTACTCCGTCGAGAACTCCCACCCCGACTATAACTCCGACGCGTACTCCAACAAGAACGCCAACCGTAACTCCGACGCCGTTTCCAACGAAGACGCCGACCTTTACTCCAACACGCACGCCGACAGGAACGCCGACTCCCACCAGAACTGGAACCCCAACGCCGACGGTGACCCCGACAGCTACGGCAACTTTGACTCCTACGGTCACGCCTACGGTGACAGCGACGGCCTCGCCCACGCCAACCTCGACGTTGACGCCAACGGCTACCGTGACCACCACGCCAACACGTACGCCGACCTTGACTCCGAGTCCGACTCCGACGGTAACTTCAACAAGTACTCCGACCTGGACACCAACCCCGACGGCTACTCATACTCCATCACCGTCACCGACGCGTACTCCGACCCCGACGAGAACGCCGACCTCTACCCCGACAATTACGCCGACATTGACGCCGACAAATACCCCAACGCCGACGCCGAGCGCTACGGCTACAACGCCGCCTACGTTTACACCAACGTGGACGCCTACAAGCAGCCCAACGCCAACGGCCACCAGGACGGCAACGCCTACGAGTACGTCCACGGTGACTCCGAGCAATACTCCGACGAGAACGCCGACAGTGACCCCGACGTCCTCACCGACAAGCACACCGACAGCCACTTCGACCTGGACACCAACGCGCAGCCCCACGGCTACGCCGACTCTAACTCCGTCAAATACTCCGACGGATACACCAACGGCTACGCCGACCTGGACCCCGACGCATAGCCCGTCCGCGACTCCGACCAGCAGTCCTACGGATACGCCGACAAATACTCCGACTAGTACTCCGACCGCTACGCCTACGAATACTCCGACAGATACGCCAACGGTAACGCCGACACCGATGCCGAGCTCCACGCAGACGCCGGTGGCATGCGTATCGAAGGATAATCGTACGCTCCTGGCTCAATTGGACGGCCGCTCCCTCGAGCAGCGCGACCTCGTGGTGCGCGAAGCCAAGAGCGCGCTGAAGGCCAAGCGGTTGACCAAAAAGGAAGCTGACAAGTACATCGGCTCCGCTAAGAGCTTGTACGTGGTATCCTGGACGGCGGTGTGGACGATCCCGAGCTTTGTCACCGAGTGCGACCAGGCGCAGACCTGCATAACGGTTAGTCTGCAATCGACGATTGACTCGTTCGCAAGCAAGTCAAACGATCTGCGAAATTTGGCGAATACTATGGCTTCGAAAATTAAGTCTCGGGGCGGTAAGAAGCAGGCCGAGTCCATAACGAAGCGTGCTCGCACCTTGCATGATCACAACATCGCCGAGTTGAAGACACTACCGACAACGAACACCAGCTGCTCGTAGAGTCGAGTGCAGGGTTGTTTAAGGCATCAGGCCGTAGCCACTGCTCGTGGACGTCTCAGTTGTAGGATCAGTCCGACCAGCATCGTCATAAGTGCCATAAAGCTCCACTCGAAGACGTAGCCCAAATGTCTGCCAGGAGGCAGCACCGTATCAAACACTGGGACTGGGTACTTGCCCTGCGCGACGTCCTCGGACTCTAAGCTCCCAAGCGTGGTGTCAGCACCAAGCAGAAACATTTCATCGCGCCCGGAATTTTTTTCGTCAACGATACTTTGCTCTACAGCCTTGGTATCATTTGTTTCTACGATTTCCAAGAAAACAGGCAGTACTTGGTAAGGGAGCTGTCTCTGAATGGCGGGAATGTCCACCCGTAACCAGCGCTCGACCCAGGGGTGACCTGAGCCAGACTCCGGATCTGCTGGAGCCAGGAATTTTCTGCTAGATGATTCCTTGATAAGACCCGTGAACTGGACATGCTCGGGGTTCTGAAATGCTTCTCGGTCACTGGTCCCAGCCTTAGTCTGCGGAATATATCCGCGGTCGACTAGAATATAGTTAGAGCCTCCATCGATCCTGAGCGGTGTGATGACGTGGAATCCCATACTCTTACCGAGCTTGCGATTTCTGAGCAGCATTTCATGGGAAAAGTCATAGGTTCCAGAAACCTTCACCCGTCGAAAAATCTTATCGTCCCAGGCGGCGGGAGCTTCTGCCGCCAGAGTGCCGAGGTCTGAAATTGGCAGTTCCAATCGGCCGCGCAGATCAGCTATCAGGCCTAACTTCCAAAGATGACGCTCCCACTGCCACCAGGCCATGCGCAGCATTCCTAGGGCTAAAAGCCCGCAGACTACGGTGACTTTCCAGGAGAAGCGCAAGCGCATTGGCGACCCGGGCAATAAACGTTATTGTTTTAATAGGTTAAGCCAGCATAGCGAAGTGAACACCAATTCACAAACACGGCCCTTGGTTTGATAACCAATCGGAATCAGGGTACTCTGTGAAGTCAATTAAAATGACCGTATTCGCAATTTCCCGAGGTAATCGTGCTCTATCTTCTGGGCGCTGGGTCAGCCTACCCCGCTAATACCATCAGCAATACGCTTCTGGAGGAGCTTGGTAGGGGCTTCTCGGCTGACCAGGTGCAGCAAGAGACCGGGATAATTAGCCGAGGAACCGTGCTGGACCTAGGCTATCTGCGTGAAACCGGGAATGCCGAGGTTTGGTCCGCCCCTAAGGCTACCCAGATCGCCGCTTCTGAGTTGGGGTACCAGGCAGCTCTACAGGCCATAGAACGCGCTGGAATTAGCCCGGAAGCTATAGGATTGGTCATAGGGGAGTCGAGCACCCCAATCGAAACCACGCCCTCTGAGGGGCAGCGTGTAGCCAACAGGCTTAACCTGAGATGTCCCGCTTATGACGTAACCGGTAACTGCAGCTCGTTTGCTCTGCATGTCGAGACTTTGCTTGGTTGGCGGGATCAGGCCCTGCCTGAGTACGTCCTATGCGTTTATTCCAATACTCCCACGACGCGTATCAATTACCGAGACGGGAAGGAAGGTTGGTATGGCGGTGATGCTGGGGCGGCAGTCGTTTTGTCCTCGCGCAAGGAAAGTTCGATAGTAATTCGTGACGCGTATGCTTCAGTCAATCCGGCGGTCTCCGATGCCGCCGTGTTTGAGACCTTGGGGCATTTTTCGATGCGCACTGAATTCCTGGCCGAGTACGTTGAGCCCAAGGGAGATGAGATGCTGATGCGCGCAGTCGACACGAATAAATTGAAGTTGTCGCACATTGGCGTCATACCCGAGCAGTTTTCTCAGCGCTCGGTGCAGGAGGGTGTACAGCGGCACTCGCTTAGACCGGAAGGAGTGTTCAGTACCGTTGAAAAGCGCGGCTATAGTTTCGGATCCATGCCGGCAAGCGTGCTGGCCGATCATTGGAACACTATGCGCGCGGGCGACAAGATTGTTGCAGTCACAGCTGGCTGCGGATTTAGTTTTGGCTATGTCTATCTGACGGCGTAAGCGTTGGCGAGCGACCGGAAGGAGGAACGAACGTGTTACATATATTAGGAATGGGATTCAATCATCCCACCACTCAGATCGACAATAAGTTTCTCGAGGCTTTGGATGTCGGCACCACCGCGCAGTGGATCGAAGAAAAGATCGGCATCCTGACCCGCCTTACGACGCTCCCCTTGGACTATATCAAGCAAACCCGAAATCAAGATCCTCGAGAGGCAATTGCGGTAGCCTCGGCTACGCCCACGGATATGGGAATTAAGGCCGCGCAAATGGCGCTGCAATCCGCCGGCATCAGCCCGGAGCAGGTTGGCATGGTTATTTGCAACTGCTGTACTCCCTCGCAGATGGCTCCGGCCGAAGCGCAACGAATTGCCAAGGGTCTCGGTATCATGGCGCCGGCGTATGATGTCTTCACAGCCTGTCCGGCCTTTGCCTTGCACATCGACTATTTGAACAGCATGAAGCCCGAGCGCTTGCCGGAGTACGTACTCTGCGTTTCGACGGCGGCATTGACTCAGAAAGTTAACTACAACGATCGCTCGGATGGAGCGATTTGGGGCGATGGCGCGGCGGCCTGGGTGGTCTCGGGCAAGCATGAGGGCAAGCTCAAGGTAATTGATTCCAGCTTCGCGGCCGATCCGATGCGCTGCCAGTCTGTCGTCGTTGATACCTATGGGCACTTCCACCAAGACGGACGCGCTGTCCGCGATTTCTCGGTGCGCCAGACCGTGCGCCTCGTTCGTCGCCTGGAAGAGAGTTATCCACTGGACTGGAACCGCGATATTTTCATCGGCCATCAGGCAAATCGCACCATGCTCGAACAGATTACCAATAATCGAGGTATTCCTCCGAGCAACCACTGGCATAACGTGACCTCCATCGGCAACCAGGCTGGAGCCGGGGCCCCAGCGACCCTCGCTATGCATTGGGATCAAATACAGAAGGGCCAGTATATCGCCGTGGCTGTTGTTGGCGCGGGCCTTAGTTGGGGCTCAGCCTTGCTCCAAGCCCAGTAGTCCTCTCTTTCGCGTGCCGCCCAGGAAGCAGCTATCTTCCTAGTATTTTGCTTGCTCGGCTTATCACGCATAAGTTAATTTCGTCTGGGTCGTTACCCAGTTTCTCTTTCCGTAGGTGTTCAAATGCGTACTCAAGCTCTTTGCGTCTTCCTTCTTGCGCTCACACTGAGCTGTCACCCTGTCTTTGCGGATGACGCAGAGTCCACGCGCGGGCGGCTTCCGGACGGCAGGGCGTTTCGTACTGACGCACAGGGCAACCAACTCGTGGACTACATTGCCGAGCTTGAGCTCAGCGTCGAGCAGCTTAATCGCCGTGTACAGGGATTGGAATTCGAAGTTGAAGAAAAGCAGCACCAAGTCGATCGCCTCTCCCGCAAGGGCGGCTCCTCGAATGACGGTCTTGCCGAGCGCGATCTGCTGGGCGGTTCGCAGGGGAAAACGCAGGAGGCCTCTGAGCGCCAGCTAGCCTTCAACGCACCGCGTGAGGCCTTCCCCAGTGAATGTCCCGCTCCTCAGCAGGTTGATTGTAGCGCCCAGGTGTCTGCTACCCAGCAGATGCTCGAGAAGGCTAAATTCGATTTAGAAGTTGCTCGGCGCGTACAGGAAAAGAATCGCTCCGATTACGAAGACTCAGTCGAGAAGATGCGGGCGGAGTACAGCAACATGAAGTGCCCAGTAGCTGATTGCAGCGCTGATGTTGCCAAAGTAAACTCTCAGACCGACAAACTAAGGCAAGATTTCGAGCAGAGCAAAATCGCATATTCTGCCGAGCGTGAAGCTCAGCAGAAGCGCCTTAGTGATTATGAAGCGACGCTTGCCGGACTGAGGAGCGAGCTCGGAGCCCGCGAGGCAAAAGTCAAAGAATTGGAGCTAAGGCTCGTTGCAGCTTCTACCAAGCAGGCTCCTTCGCCGACTTTAGTGACTGCATCGGTAGATCGGGCGATGGAGAAGCCCGTTGTCGCTCCGATGGTGGCGGCTAAGCTGCCTGATGCTCCCGCGCCGGCGGCCGAGCCTGAGCGCACGGCGGTCAAAGCAAGTTCCCCAGCGCTATTTACTTCTGATAACTCTGAACGGGCCTCCTT